>JBBIQY010000072.1:0-21255 GCA_037442085.1 Anaerolineae bacterium | reverse complement strand
GCTTATCATCGGACATGGGCTTGTTCTCCGGCGATTGTTTTGGTGGTACCGACAATCTTACCGGCTGAACAGGCCCCTCATGTTGTGGGCCGCATCAGGCCATTCTGCGATCTACTGAGACTACAGACAATGCGCTGGCGTGAGGCTTCGGTTTCCACACCGGCGCGCGGCTGAATTGCTCAGCCAAGAGCAAGGGGGGCTGGGTCGGCGGCTAACCGATGGCCGGGCCTGTGCCCGTCACCGGCGGGGCCGGCGCAGTTGGCGGCATTGCCAGAAAGGGCTGTGAGCCAAAACGGGTAAGCGTCACCGCGCCCAAGCCGACAGCGGCGACCATCGTCCCCACCACCCAACTGAGGAGCTCGCCGCCGGGCAACACGCCCAGACCGCTGATGACGAGGGTGAGCAGGAAGGTACCCAACGCCGCCGCGATCGCCGGGCTGACGTTCTGCCAGCGGCTGGAGGCAGCCAGCCGTTCGCCGAGCAGCGCGCCTACAGCAATCCACCCAAAGAACAGGGCGATGCCATACACCAGCAAGGCTAACAGGCTGAAGGGGCTGAAGCACAACAAGGTCACGAGCGCCAATGCGGCGGCCAGGAACGGCACGGCGATCAGCGTCAGTAGGCCCAATCCGCCGGACAGCACGGGCGCCGTCAGCATCGCGGCGCTCACCCGCTGGGTCTGTTCTGGTAACAGCAGCACGACGACCAGCGCCAGCAGGCCCGCCGCCACGGCGCTCGACAGTGCCAGGAGGGCGTCCCAGATAAAGCCAATCAGGCTGCGCACAGGCCCCCAGACCGAGTCTTCGGCAAACGCGCGGGCTGGCATCGGCAGCGGGACAGGCGGCGCAGCGAACCCTTGCACCTCACCGTCCCACACCGTATACCCCGCTTCGCCACGCACCGAGCCACCAGAGCGTACCAGGCTGCCTTTGACCAGCGCGGTCTCGGTCAACTTCAGCCTACCGCCGAAGATCACCACGTCTTCTTCCACAGTGCCGCCCAGCGTGACGTCCCCGCCAAAGATCACCAATTGCCCGGTCACCACTGCCCTTTCTTCCACCGTGGCGCTGCCGTTCAGAACAATGAGGTTGCCGTCCAGCGTCTCGCCGGACTTGAGGGTAAAGTCATCGCCGGTGACGACTTCATCCGGTGAGAAGGGGCTGGCCAGCACCGCCGGCGCGCCGGTGAACAGCGCGGCAACGCTCAACCCGCCCAGCAGGGCGAGAACAACAAAGAGCTTCTTCATGGCATCAATCCCTGTAAAGCGATTCTGCGAAGCGCGACCACCCAGAGCGTCGTCGCCAGAAAGACGCCGAGGATCAGCAACCAAACGAGCGGCGTGCCGATGGCGAACTCGCCCAGCGCGCGTGCCGCCGCCCATAGTGCCGCGCCAACGATGAGGAGCGTTTGTGAGACCGCCGAGGCGTTGTTGACGAGCGCTGCCGAGGCAGCCGGCTGACCGATGAGTTGAATGAGCGGCCACACCATGCCCAGGGTCAGCGGCAGGACGACCGCCGCCGCGCCGATGACGCCGAGGCCGAGCGCCAAAACTCCCCACAGAGCGCGCGACGGCGATCGCTGCGCCTTCAGCCGGGCAGTGAAGCGGCGCGTAAAGCCGGGGCGCGGCGCGACGAGCGGCGCCGTCGAGAGCAGCGCTTCCACCTCGTTTAACGTCTGCCACATCGTCGCGCACTGAGCGCAGTCCCGCAGGTGAGCGTCTAACTGCAGACGGTGTTCCGGCCTCAGGTCGCCGTCCAGCGCCAACTGCATCCAGTCGAGATAGGGTTGATGGCTCATCGCGTCATCCCTCGGTGGCCAGCACCGGGCGTGTGAGCGGGCGCGGTGCGCTGGTGCGCGCGGGTTCCAGCAGCGTGGCCAGGTGGCTGCGCGCACGATGCAGGCGGCTCTTGACTGCGCTCGCCGTCGCGCCGGTGGCCTGGGAGATCTCTTCGTAAGAGAGGTCGTACCAGTAACGCATGATGATCATCCGCCGGTCTTCCGGCGCGAGTCGGGCCAGATGCTTCTGAACAGAAACGCTCTGCTCGCGACGCACCGTCGTCTCCTCCGGGCCGGGGTTCGGCTCGCGCAGATTCGGGTGGGGGGGCAGCTCATCGTCTTCGAGGGAGACCCAAGTCTGGCGTCGTTTGCGCAACCGGTCAATGCAATGGTGGCTGGCGATGGAAAGCAGCCAGGTCTTGAACGAACGTGTGGGGTCATAGCGTCGGAGCTGGGCGTAGGCGCGCAGAAACGTCTCCTGCGCAGCATCTTCGGCCTCCTGGGGTTCGCCCAGCATCCGGTAACACAGATTGTAGACGGCCGTCTGGTACGTCTCCACCAGCGGCGAAAAAGCAGTCGCCTCACCCGCGCGGGCCTGGGTGATCCAGTCTTGCTCGGTCACGGTTGTTTCACGCCGCCGTCTTCCGGACGTTGGCAAACGGTAATACGGATTATAAGCTGGCCGGTTGCGCGCGGCTGGCCGCGCCGGAGTTTGCGGTAGAATACGGGCCGGGTGGAAGCAGAAGGACGCCGATGAAGCCTTACGCGCTAGTTATTGACGATAGCCGTGAAACTGCCGACAGCCTGGCCGAGATGCTCA
Source organism: Anaerolineae bacterium (assembly GCA_037442085.1). Classification (GTDB taxonomy): domain Bacteria; phylum Chloroflexota; class Anaerolineae; order Anaerolineales; family UBA6663; genus JANWXR01. The sequence continues at coordinate 18,659 of JBBIQY010000072.1, read as the reverse complement.
ACCTGCTCGGCTATCAAGCGCGGGTGGCGTACGGCCCGCGCACGGCGATGAACGCGGTCACCCATCAATTCCCCAGCTTGATTGTGCTGGATATCCACATGCCCGGCGTAGATGGGCCAGAGGTATGCCGCTACCTGCGACGCGATCCGCGCACGGCGAACGTGCCCGTCATCGCCATTTCCAGCGACCAACAGCCTGAGATGATCGCCGAGGCGATGGCGGCCGGCGCCAACTACTTTTTGCCCAAGCCCATCGCCTTCGAGACGCTGGAGAAAGCGGTCGAACTGGTGACGAAAGGCGTCTCCCCGGCATGACGGCCTCCCTGGCGCTGGTGATTGACGACAACCGCCTGATCGCTCAAAACCTGGTACAGATGTTGACCGACCTGGGTTACGAGGCGGGCGCGGTGTATGGCTCCCTGCCAGCCATGCAGGTTCTCACACGCGCCACGCCCGATCTGATCCTGTTGGATATTCACCTACAGGGCGTCAACGGCGTCGAGGTCTGCCGCTACATCCGGCGCGAGGATCGTCTGGCGCTCGTTCCGGTGGTCGCGATCTCCTCAGATACGCAGTCCGAACTGATCAGCGCCATGCACGCCGCCGGCGCCAACGCCTTTTTGTCTAAACCCGTACAATTCGAAGCCCTGGAGCGCGTCATCCTCGAAGCGCGCCAGGACGCGCTACGGCGCAATTCCCCATCTCGTATTTCCAACTCGATTCCTACCAACGAAGACTAACGCTTGGGCGCCATTGGGCGGATTGCTTGCGCCTGTGCCTCCATGATAGACTGACTTCTCGATGAAACAAAAAGTGAGCGGCGACTGTGCGAATTAAGTTCTGGGGGGTGCGCGGCTCGATCCCGACTCCCCTAACCACCGAGCAGCTCCAGGACAAGCTCACCCGGGCGCTGAGCGGGGCGCAGCACGTGGATCTTGGAGATCCGGCGGCCATCCGCGCCTACCTGGCCAGCTTGCCCAGCAGCGTCAACAGCGTTGTGGGCGGCAATACCACCTGCGTCGAGATCAACTGGGATGAGGAGACGCTTATCATTGACGCCGGCTCCGGCATGCGGGCGCTCGGCTACCACTTGCTGGCCGGCCCCTTCGGCAAAGGCCAGGGCGTGGGCCACCTCTTCCTGACGCACGCCCACTGGGATCACCTGCAGGGATACCCATTTTTCCTGCCGGCCTACATCCCGGGCAATCATTTCACGATCTATGCCGTCAACTATGACCCACAGCTCTATCTGGAGCACCAGCAACTGGCGCCGATGTATTTCCCCGTGCCGACCAGCATCATGGGCGCGCAGAAGAAGTTTGTGCAATTGCGCGAGGGCGAGGTCGTGCAGATCGGACGGATGAAGGTGACCAGCCTGGCGCTGTACCATCCCGGCACCGCCTATGCCTACCGCTTCGATGACGGGGAAGGCGTGTTCGTCTTTGCCAGCGACGGCGAGTACAAGTCGCTGGCCGAGCCGAGCCTGCGGCGTTACGTGGAATTCTTCCGGGACGCCGATGCCCTGGTTTTCGATTCACAGTACTCGCTGCGCGATGTCTTCTTCAGCCGGGCGGACTGGGGCCATAGCTCCGCCATCATCGGCGTAGACATCGCCGAGCGGGCGCACGTCAAACGATTGATCACTTTCCACCACGAGCCGACGCACACCGACGAGCAGATTTATCAGATCGCCGAGACGGCTCGCCAGTATGCCGCCGTCAACAACATGCCGTTTCATACCGAGGTCATCGTCGGCACGGAAAACCTGGAGTTGACTCTGAGACGCTCCGAGCAATTACGCCTGTTGGAGGAACGCACGGCCACGTTTTGGCGGCTGGAACTGGCCGGCGCGCTCAGCCATCACTCGGCGCGCGACGCCCAGCGGCATATCGGCCTGGCTCTGGCGCAAGCCCCAGGGCGGCGCGTGCTCATCGATTTGACTTTCTTGGAAACCGTGGAAAACGGCGCGCTGAGGGAGATCGCGCAGACGATGCAGGCGGATCCCCAGGCCCGCCTGGCCATTGTGGCGCCAACGATCCAGTTGCAACAGGCGCTGGCAGAGCTTGACGTTCAGGCGCGGTTCCCCATCTTCTCGACCCGACCCGAGGCGCTCGACGCGCTGGTGAGCTAGGGGCCGGCAGGCAACTCCCTAGAACTGGAACATGTCTTCTCGCAGGGGGACGATCTTGCGACTATAGTTCTCCACGTAGCAACGTAACTGCGCTTCGAGGTCGTCCCAGGTTGAGGAGGTCAGGAAGGAGTCGATGGTCTCGCGATCTTCCGCAACGAACTCGACCAGGCGCATGGGATAGTTGCCATAGGCCGTATGCCAGGCCCCGTTCATGTGCAGGCCCTGTGCTTGCAGCGTCGGCACCATCTCACCCAGCATGAATTGAAAGTACTGGTCGTGAACGCTCGGACGAATGTCATAAGCGAGGATGAGCTTCGCAGCATGAGGGCGTTTCATTGTTAGTTTCCTTCGAGTGAACTCAGACCGAGAGCAATTCTAACACTATCTCGCCATGTTCACCGTTTGGGCCTGGCCCAAGCCAGCCGGGCGTCACGGGTCGGCACGCTCAGGCCCTTGCATTGTATGACTCGCGCCGCCGAGCGTCAATGCAGTCAGCGACTATAATCCGCGTATGGCCTATCCGGTGACGGTCGCCATCCTGGCCGGCGGCAAGAGTTCGCGCATGGGCAGGGACAAGTCCTTCGTGCGCGTGCTGGGCCGACCGCTTATCGAAGACATCCTCGCGCAGGTCAGCGGCCTGGGCGAAGAGACCCTCCTCATCACCAACCAGCCGGAGGCGTATGCCTATCTCGGCGTACCCCAGTTCACAGACGTGCTGCCGGAGGCCGGCGCGCTCGGCGGCCTCTATTCGGCCCTATACCATTCGACCCGGCCCCACACGCTCTGCCTGGCCTGCGACATGCCCTTCGTCGTGCGCCCCCTGCTCGCTCATCTGATCGCCCTGATTCCCGAGGGCGACGTGATCGTGCCGCGCCTGAACGTGGGCGGCGCTGCCGAGGCCGAGCCGTTCCGCGCCGTTTATGCGCGCGCCTGCCTCGGACCGATCCGCGCCGCGCTGGATGCGGGCCGGCGGCGCGTCATCAGCTTCTTCCCCGAAGTCCGCGTGCGCTATGTGGATGAGCCGGAGATCAACCGCTTCGACCCGCAGCACCTCTCATTCTTCAACATCAATACGCCCGAAGACCTAGAGCGCGCGCGGCAACTGGCCGGCAATCTCGGCTGACGCGGCCCTCACCCCCAGTTCCCATGTATGCCCAACTTGCCCGCTACTACGACCTCGAAAACGCAGCGTTTACCGAAGACCTGGACTTCTGGCTGGAGCTGGCCGAGGCGCACGGTGGCCCGATCCTGGAACTCGGCTGCGGCACCGGGCGCGTGCTGCTGCACCTGGCGCGCCGCGGGCACGCGGTGACCGGCGTGGATAACTCGCCAGAGATGCTGGCCCGCCTGCGCCAGAAACTCGCCGCTGCCGCCCGACTGCTGGCTGCCCCACCGGAGCTCGTGGAGGCCGACCTGAGCGCTTTCACGCTGGAGCAACCGCACGCTCTGGCGCTGATCCCCTTCAACACATTCATGCACTTGCTCACGCCAGAGGCGCAGGTCGCCGCGCTGATGAACACCCGGCGCAACCTGAAGGCCCACGCGCCGCTGGTGCTGGACATACTCAACCCCGTCGAAGCGTACACCGGCGCCGAGCAGGGGCTGACGCTGGAGCGCACCTTTGCGGACGGTGACCGTAGCGTGCAACAGTTTGCGCAACTCAGCCTCAACCGCGCCGCACAACTAGCGCATGTGACGTGGCTTTACGACTCGGTGGGGCCGACGGGAGAGGTGCAGCGACTCACCGTGCCCCTCACCCTGCGCTACACCTTCCCCGGCGAATTGCGGCTCTTGCTGGAGAAGTGCGGCTTTGCGCTGAAGCACCTGTGGGGCGACTATGACCGGTCGCCTTTCACCGATGGCTCGCCGCGCCTGATCGCCTTCGCAATCGCACAGTAACCGGCGCAACAGAGAGATGGGGCGGGCCGGTTTTTATCTGGCGAAGGCAAGGCCTTCGCCAGACCCTCGGTTTAGAGATAGGTTCTAAGTTATCCCTGCCAGGTTCAGCGCCGCGCGCAACAGCACGTTCGCGCCGTTGACGCAATCGTCCCATTCCGAGAACTCGCGCGGTGAGTGGCTGAGGCCGTCGCGCGATGGGATGAAGATCATGCCGGCGGTGGTGAGCGGCGCGAACGCCAGCGCATCGTGGCCGGCGCCGGAGTAGAGCGGCATGTGCGCAAGCGCCAGCGAGTCGGCAGCCGCGGCGCAGGCCGCCTGGGCCCGGGCGCTCAGCGGCGCCGGTTCGCACCCGCCCGCGTTTTCCGCGTTCAGCCTCAGCCCGAATTGGCGGGCCACTACCCCGGCCAGACTGAGCAGCACGTCCTCCAGCCGGTTGAGCTGCTCGGCCTCCGGCGCGCGGAATTCCAAAGCCAGCTCGGCTGCGCCCGGGATGATGTTGAACGCGCCCGGCTCCAAACGCATCTGCCCGACGTTGACCGTACAGCCGGGGAAGTCGCGCAACACCAACTCGCGCGCCGTCAACACAAAGGCCGCCGCGCCGAGCGCGGCATCCGCACGCTGATCCAGCGGCGTAGTTCCCGCGTGATTGGCCTGCCCGTGATAGGTCAGCCGAAATGAGCGGATGCCGACGATGCCCTGGACAATGCCGATCGGTGTAGCGCTGCGCGCCAGGTTCGGCCCCTGCTCGATGTGCAGTTCGAGGTAACCGGCGAGGCTGGCCGGATCGCGGCGCGCGGCGAGCAGCCCGGCTTCCGTCAGGCCGGCGCGGGCCAGGCCGGCCTCCAGTGCTGCGCGGCCTCCACGCGGCGTCCGCAGGTCCTCCGCCGTCAGCATCCCGGCCAGCGCCTTGCTGCCCAGGATCCCTACCAGGGTGCCCTCCTCATCTACAAAGTCAATCACTTCGAGGTGAACGGGCAACCTCAGGCCGGCCTCTTTCACCGTGCGGGCGACCTCGAGCGCCGCCAGCACGCCGAGCGCGCCGTCGAAGCGCCCGCCGCTCGGGACGGAGTCCGTGTGCGAGCCGATGAGCAACGTGCGCGGCCCAGGGTCGGGTGAGTGAAGGATGGCCGAACAGTTGCCGGCGCTATCGGTGTGGGTGACCAGGCCGGCCTCCGCGGCGCGTCCCAGCCACCAGCGCTGCGCCTCAAGATGGGCCGGCGACCAGCACGGGCGGTTCACGCCGCCGTCGCCAGTGGAGCCGATGTTGGCCAGGGCCGCGAAGTCGCGTTCAAAGCGCTGCGGGTTGATGTAGAGAGTCATCGTCGGTGGAGGTTGAGCGCCAGGGGCATCGGGCTCTGGCGCCGTGTTGCGACAGGTACACAATTTTAGCGCCGGGTATTCAGTTTTGTATCTTGGCGTCGCGCCCCTCACCGAGCCGCGCACCAGGGTTGAGTTGGCGGTGATGCCGACAAGCTTCAACCGGTCAACGGCCTGCTCGACGAGAGCCTGCGCCTCGCACAACTCAGCCGCATATTGGGCCGCCGTCTCCGGCGGCGCAAGCACTCGGCGACGCAGTGAATGAGCGCTTGCGCCGGATGTCCGTGCAGGATGCCAACGCCGTCAAAAGTGACGTCGTTACTCATGACGCTGTCACTTGACGACCAGCACGGGGCACTGAGCGCGGTGGATCACCGCCATGCTGACGCTCCCTAACAACAGGCCCTGCCAGGTGCTCAGCCCGCGGCCGCCGAGCACGATCAGGTCCGGCTGGCGTGTCTCAGCCACGCCCAGGATGACGGCGGCCGCCGGACCTTCGACAAAATCCACATCCACGTCCTGGACGCCCATTTCCCTCAGCCGTTTGGCGGTGCCGTGCAGCAGAGCCTGGGAGTCATCGAGCGCCTGCTTGAGGGCCTGGCTGTAGTTGGGTTCGCCCAGAAAGTTCGGCGGCGGGGCGTAGGCGTGCAACACGGTCAGTCGCGCGCCATAGCGCCGGGCCAGGGAGGCGGCCAGGCTCGCGGCCCGTTCCGCCGCCGCCGAACCGTCCGTCGCCAAAAGGATATGTTGCATCATATGGACCTGGCTCCTCATCGGGTGCATTCCGGATTTTTGGCCGCCCTTCGACTGCACGCCGCTCAACGAGCGGCGCTTCGCTCAGGGCGCAGCCTGCCAAAGAATAGAAATGCACCCCTCCTCATCCGGCGGGCGGCTGCCCAGGCTGGCGCGCGGCCTCACCAGCGTACTCCACGAACGGCCGCAACATGGCGGTGAACTCCATCGGCAACACGAATTTCGTAGCGGGGCTGCCGCCGATGGTGCGCAGCGCGTCCAGATACTGCAGACTCATCGTCCGCGCGCCGACGGTGTTGGCGACGGCCTCGATTTTTTCGAGAGCCAGCGCATAGCCCTCGGCAGTGAGGATCTGCGCCTGCCGCCCGCCCTCGGCCTTGAGGATAGCCGCCTGCTTCTCTCCCTCGGCGACCTTGATGGCCGCTTCGCGTTTGCCATCGGCCTCGGTGACGGTCGCCCGGCGATTGCGCTCGGCCGCCATCTGGCGCGTCATCGCCTCCTGCACATCGCGCGGCGGCAGGATCTCCTTGATCTCGACCATGGTGACTTTGATGCCCCAGCGCGCCGTCACCTCATCCATCTTGATCCGCAGCACCTGATTGATCTGGTCGCGTTTGGCCAACACATCATCAAGCAGGATGTCGCCCACCACGGCGCGCAGCGTGGTCATGGCGATGCCCTGCGCCGCGTCGCGGAACTTCTCGACCTCGATGATGCTCTGCACGGCATCCACGACCTTGAGATAGATCAGGAAGTCAATCGAAACCGGCGCGTTGTCCTTGGTGATGCAGGTCTGGGGCGGCACATTGACGACGAACTCGCGCAGATCCTGCCAGATCGGCTGGTCAATGAACGGGATGAGCAACACCAGCCCCGGCCCACGGGCGCCGATGGATTTGCCCAGCCGCAGGACGACGATGCGGCGATATTCCGGCACGATGCGGATCGCCAGCGACAACAGGCCGACTGCGGCTAGGATAGCCAGTAAGATGAAGAGCAAAGTGAGATCCATGTTAACCTCCGGAGGATGGGGCAGGTGAGGCGTGGGATTGTGCCAGTCGGCGCACGCGCAGCGTGAGGCCCGTCAGGGCGACGACGACGACCTGTTCGTTGGCGCGGATGGGCGATTCGTTGGGATCGGCGGCCTCGGCCGTCCACAGCTCACTGCCGACCTGCACCGTGCCGAGGGGGGCCAGATCGGTGGTGGCGCGCCCGACGGCGCCGACGAGCCGCTGCGTCACATCGCTGACGGCCGGGCCGCGCTGAGCCTGCAGGCCCTTGCGCACGGCGAAGATGAGAAAGGCGGCCGTGCTCAGCGCCAGCAGCGTGATCAACCAGGGATTGACGCTAACGGCCGGCAGCGCCGGCGAGGTCGGCCCAAAAGGCTGATAGAGCATGATCGAGCCGAGGACGAACATCACCAGGCCGGCGGCGCCCGTCGCGCCAAAGCCCGGCGAGAACGCCTCGACGAGGAGCAGCGCCACGCCCAGCGCGATCAACCCCAGCCCGGCCCAGTTGAGGGGCAGGCTGCCGAAGGCCACAAAGGCCAGCGCCAGCGCGATGACGCCGACCGCGCCCGGCAGGCCGAAGCCCGGCGCCTGGAACTCGATCAGCAAGGCGTACAGGCCGAGGGTCAACAGCAGGTAGGCGATGTTCGGATCGGTGATGATGTGCAAAAACTGCTCGGCGAAATTCATTGGGATGACGGTCACCGGCGCGGCGCGCGTCCGCAGGGTGATGGCCCCGGCGGCTGTGGTGACGCTGCGCCCATCCAGTTGGGCCAGCAGGTCGTCCAAATCAGCGGCGATGAATTCGATCAGGCCGCGTTCCAGCGCTTCCGCGCTCGTCAACGAGGCGCTTTCGAGCACCGCTTTTTCGGCCCATTCGGCGTTGCGGCCGCGCTGTTCCGCCAGCGTGCGCGCCGTGGCGGCCGCATCCTGGGCGGCTTTTTCCGAGCTGACCTCATCCAGTTGCCCGCCCAATCCCACCGGGTGCGCCGCGCCGATGTTCGTGCCGGGCGCCATGGCGACCACGTGCGCGGCCAGGGCCAGGAACAGGCCGGCGGAGGCCGCGCGCGCGCCGGGCGGGGCGACGTACACGACCACCGGCACGCGCGCAGCCAGCATGGCTTGCGTCATTTCCCGCATCGCGCTCTCCAGCCCGCCGGGCGTATCCAGCCGCACCACGAGCACGCCCGCCTTTTGCAGCTCGGCTTCGGCGATGGCCCGTTCGAGGTAGCGCGCACTGAGCGGATTGATCACCCCCGTGATCTCGATCACGTGCACGGGCGGCGGCCCCGGTTGGGCCAACGTCCGGGGCGGCGCCAGCGTCAGGCCGGTCAGCGCCGCGATAAGCGCCAGGGCGAGCGGCGGCAATTTCAGATGGGTCATAGGCTTTAGCTGTCGCCAGAGGTGACCGTCGGGCCGTTCGTCGAGGCGCCGGGGCGGCGTTCGTCGTCCAGCTCCATCCGCTCGCCGCAATCACACGTCCAGCCATCGCGGCAATCGGGACAGCAGTAATCGCGCTGATCCGGCGTGGACACCGGCGCCCAGGTGATCTCTGCGCCGCAGCCATCACACCAGATGACCTCTCGAAAACGCGTCATGACGGCAACTCCTCAGGCGACTCCGGTTGGGCCGGCGGATAGATGGAAGCCAATTATGGATCGTGCATTCCCGAATTCGATCGCGGTGCCTGCACTCGTCTGCCTGAACAGGCTGTGCCTTCTTTGACTTTAAGGCAATGTCCCGATTTTTCTTGCCGCCAAACCGCTATTCCTGGATCCGCGGATTCGCGGATGTCCTGCCCGGACACCTTGTCCTACAATAATGCTTTATAGCAACGCTTGTTGAACTCTTTTTGGACAGCGCTGACCAGCAGCTCTCCGGCCGGCGCTCGATTTGCAGGAAGCCGGGAAGCGCCCGGCGCAGTTTTGGAGTGACGATGAGCAATTTACCGGAGCCCCCTGCCAGATCATCGGCGCGAAAATTCTTCGAGGGTGCGGGCCGTGCGTTCACGACGCTGGTCAGAGGATTAAGCGCCCTGACCGTCCGCCTGTTCAACCTGGTGCTTGGGCCGAACACCTTCCTGGGACGGTGGGTGCGCCGTTCCCTGCGCACCATTGCCGCTATCGTCATCTTCTTCATCACGGGCTTCCTGCTGGTGTATTTACTTCTGTACCAGCCGGCCGTCCAGCAGTTGAATGAGACGAAAGCGAGTCTGGAGGCGGCGACGACGCGCCTGACGGAGCTTGAAAATTTGGCCGACACCATGGCGGCGCAATTGACCCTTGCCGAAAGTCGCGGGCGCCAACTCGGCCGCACGCTCGAAGATGTTGAGGTGCGGGTCGCTTACCACGCCGTCACGTCTCGGGTATGGGCCGCCCACTCCTTCCTGTTGGAGGCAGACCTCCCTGCCGTCCAAGCCCAACTGGCCGAGATCTCGGCCGATTGGCCGACGCTCGTTGCGGCCGTGGAAAAGCAGGATCCTAATCTGGCGCAGACGATGCAGCAGCGGCTGGAACTGGTGCTGGGCGAAATGAAGCGCAGCCCCGAGTCGGCCCGCGCCGATCTGAAAATCCTGATCGCGCGCCTGACGGAGGCTGAAAAACTCTTGCCGCGCAATTGACTTGTAAGCGCCTATCTCTAAACCGAGGGTCCGGCGAAGGCAATGCCGTCGCCAGACAAATGAGGGGCGCGACAGTAATGCTGTCGCCCAGTGAACGCACTGCAAGCGGTCGTTGACCCACCGAGACTCTCACTGTTCTCAGCGTTTCAGAGGTCTATCACCTCACGATAAACCGGCGCCGGTCACGCCCCCTGGCGGATGAAGTAAATCCCTGCCACGACAAGGCTAATCGTGATCACCATCCAGCGCAGGGCCTGCGGGCTGATCCGCCCGGCCAGCCCACCGCCGAGAGCCCCACCCAGCAACGCCCCCACGGCCATCACCAGCGCCGCCAGCCAGACCACCTGGCCGGAGAATAAAAAGAAAACGGCGGCGGCGACGTTGACGCTGAGCGCCACCGCCTGCTTGACGGCGTTCAGCCGCGTGAGCGAGTCGTCGAGCGTCAGGCCCAGCGCCGCCAGCACAATCACACTCAGCCCTGCGCCAAAGTAGCCGCCATACACCGCGGACAGACCCAGCGGCAGCGCCGCCCATGCCTCCGAGGCCGGGCCGGGCGCCGCTCGAGCAGCGCGGCGGGTGAGCCAGGCGCGCACCGGCTCCTGGATCGCCAGCAGGCCCGCCGCCAGCAGGATGAGATAGGGCACCAGTACCTGGAACACGCGCTCGCCGGTGCTCAGCAACAGCGCGCCGCCGGCGATCCCGCCCAGCGCGCTCACCGGCAACAACCGCCGCAGGCGGTGGGCCTGTCCACGCAGGTCGCCGGCCTGGGCGAACGTCGCGCCGAGATACCCCGGACACAGCGCCACAGTGTTGGTGACGTTGGCTGCTACAGGCGGGATGCCCACTGCCAGCAGCATCGGAAACGAGATCAGCGTGCCACCGCCAGCGAGCGCGTTCACAGCCCCTGCCGCAACCGCCGCCAGCCCCACCAGCAACAACGCCAGCCCGTCCATCAGACCAGCGCCCCTCTGCCGACGCGCTCCCTCCAGCGGATCTTATTCGTCGCCAGTTTCACTTCAAACTCCAACTTCAAGGACCTTAGAGCAATACTATACCTCAGCCTGTGCGTCGGGCGTTGCGCCAGGGTGGAAACCTGCCCGCCGGTTAAGCAAAACCGCGGATGCTGCTCGACCCGCGCCGCGTCTATAATGCGGGCGAGGGCCGAGGTGACTCGTATCTTGCTGGCCGATGACCATGTGATGCTGCGCCAGGGCACGGCAGAGCTGCTGCGCCGCGAGCCCGACCTGACCGTGATCGGCGAGGCCGGCGACGGGCAAGAGGCCGTCGCACTGGCGGGCAGGCTCCAGCCCGATATCGTTGTGATGGATGTGCGGATGCCGGTGCTTTCGGGGATCGAAGCGACGCGCCGCATTCGTGAAGCCTGGCCCTCCATTCAGGTCCTGGTGCTGACGGCCTACGAGGATGATCAGTACGTGTTCTCGCTGCTCCAGGCCGGCGCGAGCGGCTACCTGCTGAAGACGGCGCCGATCAGCGACCTGGTGCGAGCCATCCGCCAGGTGCGAGCCGGCGAATCGCCCCTTGATCCGGCAATTGCGCGCAAGGTCGTCCTGCAGCTATCACGGGGCAAGTCCGACTCCGGCGGTCACACCTTCGAGCCGGGCCTCTCGGCGCTAACCGCCCGGGAACAGGAAGTGTTGCAACTGCTGGCGCGCGGCCTGAGCAATCGCGCCATTGCCGAAGCGCTGTACGTCAGCGACCGCACCGTTCAGGCGCACCTCACCAGCATCTTCTCCAAGATGGCGGTGTCATCGCGCCTGGAGGCGGTGCTGGCCGGCATCCGCCGCGGCTGGCTGGTGTTGGAGTCCTAAACATGTTGGCGTGGCTTAAGGCGAGGCGCTGGCCACGTTGGTCTCTGCTAAGACATCTGACCCTGCGCGTCGTTGCCCCTTTGGTGCTGGTCCTGATCGGCATGATCGGCGTCAGCCTGTTGGCGTACCAGCAGGCCGTGGCCCAGCTGATCGTGGCGCGCGATCAGCAGTTGGCGGAGTTGACGGCCGCGCGCGTCGCCGATAGCCTGGCCGGGTATGCCCGCGTGTTGATGGTCCTGGCCACCAATGAACAGCTGCTCAGCACCTCGGAGATCGAGCGCCGCAAAGCCTTGCAAGACGCAGCCCCCGCACTCGGAATCTTCCCCGGCGGCGTGTTCATCGCAGACCGGGATGGACGCCTGAACGGAATGACCGCGGACGCTGCTTCACCGCTGGGCGCTTCGGTAGCTGACCAGGGTTTCTTTCAGGCCTTGAACGAAAAGCGTAGCCCGGCGTTCAGCAATGTGCTGACGGACTCCCGCAATGGTCAGCTCATCATTGTTGTTGCAGTGCCCCTCCTGGCGGATGACCAAGAGCTGCTGGGCGCGTTGGTTGGGGTGGTGCCGCTGACGGATGCCTCGCTCTCCTCCGGGAGCGCTCTCACCGAGGCGATCGGGCAGGTGCACATCGGCCGGTCGGGCTACGCTTATCTGGTGGACGGCGTCGGCCGCGTCATCTTTCATCCCGTTGCCAGCAACCTGGGCGCCGATTTTACGGATCGGCCCTTTGTCAGGAATGTCCTGGCCGGCGAGCGCGGCGGCGCCCTCTGGACGGCGCCGGACGGCAAACGTATGGTGCAGGGCTATGCGCCGATAGGCGCCCTGGGCTGGGGCCTCATCGTGCAAGAGCCGTGGGATGAGGTGGCGGCCCCGGCTCAGGGTTATGCGCTGGCCGTTGTTCTGATCGGGTTGGCCGCGATCGGCGGCGTGAGTTACCTGCTCTGGCGCGGCATCCTGCGTATCGTCCGCCCTGTCAGCCATCTGGCCGCGCAGACTCACCGCCTGGCTTCAGGCCTGAATGTGGAACCCGTAGCCGAAAGCCAGATTACAGAAATTGACACCTTGAGCCGCGATTTCAATCAGATGGCGCATCAAATCACCGCCTACCGGGCAGGCCTGCGTCGCTATCTGGGCGCTCTGACGCAGTTCCAGGAAGACGAGCGCCGGCGCATCGCCCGTGATCTGCACGACGAGACCATTCAGAACCTGCTGGTGCTGACGCGGCGGCTGGAGCTGTTAGGCGCCGGCGAGGACGATCCGGACCGCCGCTCTCAGTTGGGAGAAGTGCAGGCCCTGATCACCACCGTCATTCAGGGGGTGCGGCGGATCAGCCAGAACCTGCGACCACCAATGCTGGACGATTTAGGCTTTGTGCCGGCCTTGCGCACGCTCGTGCGTCAGGCGCGGCAGGGGACTGACTCGCTCCCCGAGGCTGCCCTCGTGGTCACCGGCCGCGTTCGGCCTCTCGACCCCGACCATGAACTGGCCCTCTATCGCATCGCACAAGAGGCGCTCACCAATGTTCGGAAACATGCGCGCGCGACCGCCGTTCAGGTCCAATTGACCTTCGAGCCAGCCGAGGTCCGACTGGAGATCCGGGACGACGGGCGAGGGTTCGAGGTGCCGGAGACATTCACCGATCTCTCGAACCGAGGCCATTTTGGCCTGATGGGCATCCGCGAACGCGCCTGGACCGCGGGCGGGACCTTCGCCCTCCAGTCAACACCCGGTCGGGGGACGCGCCTCTTGGTAACGCTGCCCGATGCGCCACGGCCGGAGATGGCCCACGAGCCAACCCCGATGCGCAACTGAAAAGGTAGAAATCGCCATGAACGACTCCCTGTTCATCGAACAATTCGTGGAAGAGCGGCTCGGCAACTCAGCCTACCTCGTCGGCTCGCACGCCTCACAGCGCGCGGTGGTGATTGATCCGCTTCGTGACGTGGACCAATACCGCCACGCCGCCGAGCGCCAGGGGGTGCAGATCACACACGTCCTCGACACGCACCTGCACAACGACTTCGTCTCCGGCGCGCGCGAGCTGGCGGCACAGACCGGCGCGATCATCGCCGTCGGCGCCCAGTTCGGGGTGGCATTCGAACATCAGGCGCTGGAAGCGAATCAGGTGTTGGAGATCGGCGATTTGAAGCTGCGCGTGATGGCGACGCCCGGCCACACCCCGGAGCACATCGCCTTTCTGCTCGAGCGTGATGGCCGGCCGGATGCGCTGTTCAGCGGCGGGGCGCTGATGGTGGGCGGCGCGGCGCGCACCGACCTGCTCGGCCACGAACACGCGGCGCCCCTCGCCCGCCAGTCGTATCACACCATTCATCATGTTCTGCTCACGCTCGACGACGATGTGGCCGTATACCCCACACACGGCGCAGGCACGTTCTGCGCCGCACCGGTCAGCAGTGAGCGCAGCTCGACCATCGGCCGCGAGCGGCGCAGCAACTATCTCGCGCTGGCTGAAAATGAAGATGAGTTTGTACGGCGCGCGTTAAGTGATCTGCCAAGCTACCCGGTGTATTACCCCCACGTGCGCGCCATGAACCGGCGCGGCCCGCGCGTGCTGGGTGGCGTGCCCGCGCTGAAACCGCTCGCCCCCGAAGCCGTGCAGGCGCTGACCGAGAGCGGCGCAGCCGTGCTCGATGTGCGACCGGCGCGCCGCTTCGCCGAAGGGCACATCCCCGGCGCGTACGGGATTCAGGTGGATGCGCCGCTGAGCGTCTGGGCGGGCTGGCTCATCCCATTCGGCACGCCGCTCGTGCTCGTCGCCGATTCCATCACCGACCGGATGGAGGCCGTGCGCCAGCTCATCCGCATCGGCTACGACGACCTGCGCGGCTACCTGCCGGAGGGGATGGAGACCTGGGCCAAGGCAGGCCTGCCTGTCGAGACCGTGCCGACGATGACGGCGCACGAGCTGCGCGAGCGGCTGGCGGGCGGGGAACCGCTGACCGTGCTCGACGTGCGTCTGCGGAGCGAGTGGGAGGCCGGCCACATCCCCGGCGCTCTGCATGTGGAGAACGGCCGGCTCGCCAGCGACACGCCCGCCCTGCCCTGCCCACCCATCATCCCATCGCCGTCCATTGCGCCCACGGCGCGCGCAGCATGGCCGGCATTTCGGTGCTGCAGCGGAAGGGCTATCGCAACCTGATTCAGGTGGAGGGCGGCATCCTGGCGTGGCAGCGCGCGGGCGGCGAGGTGGCACGTGATTATACTGCCCACGATCATTGATTGCGCTTTTCAGCCATGAATGAACAGGCATTTTCACGAACGATTCGTGCGCATTCGTGTCTATCCGTGCCCCCTCGCGGATAGGTTCAATCCAGCGCCAGAACTTTGCCGGGGTTGAGGATATTGTTGGGGTCGAGCAGCCGCTTGATCTGACGCATCACGTTCAGCGCGCCCGCGCCGTGCTCCAGCTCCATGAATTTCTGCTTGCCCAGGCCCACGCCATGCTCGCCGGTGGAGGTGCCCCCCAGCTCAATCGCCCGCCGCACCAGCCGCGCGTTGAAATCCAGCACCCGATCGCGCAGGGCGACGTCGTCCGGCGGGTAGAAGACGACGACGTGTGCGTTGCCGTCGCCGGCGTGGCTGAGGAGGCTGCCCCTGAATCCGAGCTGCGCCATCGTGTCCGAGGCATAGGCCACCAGCGCCGGGTACTGCGAGATGGGCACTGCGAAATCGGTGACCACGTAGTCCTGGCCGGGGAAAAAACGCAGGTGCGACTCGAAGGCGTGATGGCGCGCCTCCCACAACCGCGCGCGCGCGTCGCGGCCCACGCCGGCCTGAAAGCTTAGGCAGCGCTGTGTGCGGCAGATGTCCTCCACGGCCGCCATCCGCTCCTGCAGCGCCGCTGGGCTGGCGCTGCTGAATTCCAAAAACAGAGTCGGCGCAACCGGCAGGCTGAAGCCGGCAGCAGCGTTGATGACCTCCACGGCCGTCGCATCCAGCAGCTCCAGAGCGCTCGGCTCCAGCCCCGAACCGATAATCTCGTACACGACAGTGGCCGCCTGCGCGATGGTGCTAAAGGCCGCCGTCGCCGCGCTGAAGTGCTCGGGCAGCGGGAAGAGCTTGAGCGTTGCGGCGGTGATGATGCCCAGCGTGCCCTCGCTGCCGACGAACAGGTGGGTGAGGTCGTAGCCGGAAGATTGCTTGACCGAACGTGAGCCGGTGCGAATGACCTCGCCGCTGGCCAGCACGACCTCGAGCGCCAGGACATTATCGCGCGTTGCGCCATACTTCACGGTGCGGATGCCGGCGGCGTTGTTCGCCAGCATGCCGCCAATGCTCGCGTTCGCCCCCGGATCGGGTGGAAAGAACAGGCCGTGCTTCGCCAGCTCCTTGTTCATGTCCTTGTAGAACAGACCCGGCTGCACCGTCACCTGAAAATCGGCGGCGTGAAGGGCGAGGATGCGGTTCATCCGGGTGAGGTCGAGGACGATCCCGCCGTGCACCGGGATCGGGTTGCCCTCGATACTGGAGCCGGCGCCCCAGGCCGTCACCGGCACGCCGTGTACGTTCGCGCACTTCAACACGGCGCTCACTTCCGCCGTGGACTCCGGCCAGACGACGAGATCGGGCAGAACGGCGGGGTGGGCCGATTGGTCTTTGGCGTGCTGAGCGCGGTCGGCCTGTGCGGTGGAGAGGCGGTCAGCGGCAAGGATCTGTTGCAGGTCGGCGAGTGTCCTTCCAGTCTTGTTCACAGTTTGCTCGGTTCAACGCGACATGAGAGGTAACGAGTTCCGGCCGGGCTGCGGCCCCCGAGCGGAGGGGATTTGAACACAATTATACTCTCCGGCTACAATCGGTCGTATGCGGCTGTCGCGCGAACGTTTCGAGGAACTGGTCTTCGACATCGCCGAAGAGGTGATGGCGAAGCTGCCGGATGACCTGCGGGCCGAGGCGGCCACGGTGATGCTGGACATCGCCGACCATCCGCCCGACGGCGACGCCGACCTGCTCGGCCTATATGAGGGCGTCCCGCTGGTGGAGCGCGGCGCCGATGATTTCCGCCTGCAACCGGACCGGATCACGTTGTATTACGCGCCGCTGCTCGCCGTCAGCCGCGACGAAGCCGAATTGCGCCATGAAATCCGCGTGACTCTGGTGCACGAACTCGGCCATTTCTTCGGTTTCGATGAGGATGAGCTGGATCGGCGAGGGTGGGCGTAATCGCAGAGGGTCAAAAGCCGGGGGGCGGAAGCTGGAAGCGCGAGGCCGCCCCAATGGTTGTGCAGACCGTCGGCCCACCTACCGAAGTCCTACCAAAGATTCGAAATGCGTATGCTATCATCGTTGCGCTTTGGGCGCAGAAGTATCCCGTTTAGCTGCTTCGGCCTGCGGGTTACTGACTTTTGTCTTCTGAAGGAGCGAGACCGTGAAAAACATCTGTGTCGTCGGCGTGGGCTACGTGGGGCTGGTGACCGGCACCTGCTTCGCCGACCTGGGCAACAACGTGATCGCGCTCGACATCAGCACCGAGCGCATCGAAAATCTCAAGAAGGGCATCTTGCCTATTTATGAACCGGGCCTTGAGGAGATGGTGAAGCGCAACGTGGCCGCCGGGCGGCTGAGCTTCACCACGTCGTACGCCGAAGCCCTGGAGAACGCCGATTTCGCCTTCATCGCCGTCGGCACACCGGAGGGCGTGGATGGCGAGGCCGATCTCAAATACGTGCGCGCAGCAGCCGAGGCCATTGCCGAACACATGAGCAAGCCGCTGATCATCGTCAACAAATCCACCGTGCCGGTGGGCACCGGCGACTGGGTGGCCGACATCGTGAGCGCCAAACAGCCCAAGCCCATCCCCTTCAGCGTCGTCTCCTGCCCCGAGTTCCTGGCCGAAGGCTCGGCGCTGGCCGATTTTATGAACCCGGCCCGCATCGTACTCGGCTCCACCGACCGCGAAGCTGCCAACAAAGTGGCCGACCTGCATCTACCGCTGCGCGCGCCCATCGTCATCACCGACCTGCGCACGGCAGAGATGATCAAGTACGCCTCCAACGCCTTCCTCGCGACCAAGGTCTCCTTCATTAATGAGATCGCCAACATCTGCGAGGCCCTGGGCGCGGACGTGAAAGAGGTGGCCGCCGGCATGGGCTACGACCCGCGCATCGGCAAGCAGTTCCTCAATGCCGGCCTGGGCTGGGGCGGCTCGTGCTTCCCCAAAGACGTCAAGGCGCTGGCCTACATGGCGACGGTGCAGGGCAAGCACCCGCAATTGCTCCAGGCCGTTATGGACATCAACAAGTACCAGCGCCGACAGGTGGTGCTCAAGCTGCGCGAAATGCTCGGGCCGCTCAAGGGCAAACTCATCGGCCTGCTGGGGCTGGCGTTCAAGCCGAACACCGACGATATGCGCGAGGCGCCGTCGGTGGAGATCGCCCGCGCCATTCAGGCCGAAGGCGGGACCGTCAAGGGCTATGACCCGGTGGCGATGCCTGTCGCCGAGAGAATGATGCCGGGCGTGACGCTGTGCGCCAACGCCTACGAAGTGGCCGAGGGCGTGGACGCGCTGGTCGTCTGCACCGAGTGGAATGAATTCAAGCAGTTGGACCTGGGCCGCATCAAGCTCGCCATGAAGCAGGCCGTCATGGTGGACGGGCGCAACCTGTACGACCCGGAGCAGATGGCGGCGCTCGGCTTTCGATACCGCGGCATGGGCCGCCAGCTCAACGGCAGCCGCGGTCTATAACCCCCGAAGCTGGTCGGCCTAGGACGGCGGACGGCAACGTCCGCTGTTTGCTTTTATAATGGAGATGGCCAGGACCGGAAGACAAGGAAGCGATCGGATCACGGAGGCATTGGGCAAACTGATTTCACTGAGGGCCTCGGCAGGCCGGCGGCTGCGTTCAGTGCCTGCGTTCAGCGCTTTCAGTGCCGTCAGTGACCCAGTGATCCAATCGCTCGATGCCTCCGAAGCGCCGAGAGTACTGATTTCACCGAGGGCCTCGGCAGACCGGCGGCTGCGTTCAGTGCCTGCGCTCAGCGCCCTCGGTGCTGTCAGTGACTCAGTGAGCCAATCGCTCGATGCCTCCGAAGCGCCGAGAGTACTGATTTCACCGAGGGCCTCGGCAGGCCGGCGGCTACGTTACAT
>JBBIQY010000071.1:0-21298 GCA_037442085.1 Anaerolineae bacterium | reverse complement strand
CAAGAGTTGGTTGGTGTTTGCCCAGCGTTTCAGTACATCACCTCGCTGTACTCCGAGAGCTTGATGAGGCGGTGGCGGGAGATGATCTCGCGCACGGTGCCAGTCTTCGAGCGCATGACCAGCGAGTGCGTACGAGCGCCGTCACGGTAATACTTCACGCCGTCCAGCAACTCGCCGTCGGTCAGGCCGGTGGCGGCAAAGAAGACGTCGTCGCCCTTGACCAGATCGTCGGTGGTCAGCACTTTGTTCACGTCGTAGCCCATCTCCAGCGCCTTCCTCATCTCTTCTTCGTTGCGCGGGTAGAGCTTGCATTGAATCTCGCCACCCATGCACTTGAGCGCGCAGGCAGCGATGACGGCCTCGGGCGAACCGCCGATGCCCATCAGCAGATCCACGCCGGACTCGGGCCAGGCAGTCATCAAGGCCCCGGCGACGTCGCCGTCGGTGATCAGGCGGATGCGAGCGCCGGCGCGACGGATCTCGGCGATCAACTTTTCATGGCGCGGTCGGTCGAGGATCATCACTGTCAGATCGCGGATCTCTTTGCCGGTGGCCCGCGCCACGCTGCGCAGATTGACGGTGGGCGAGGCTTCCACATCAATCACGCCTTTGCCCTCCGGCCCAACCGCGATTTTGTCCATATACACAAAGGGGCCGGGGTTGAACATAGTGCCGCGAGCGGAGATGGCGACCGTCGAGAGCGAGTTTTGCCGACCGAGTGCCAGCAGGCGCGTGCCGTCAATCGGGTCCACGGCGATGTCCACCTGCGGCGGCTGTCCGGTGCCAAGCACTTCACCGTTGTAGAGCATCGGCGCTTTGTCTTTCTCGCCCTCGCCGATGACGATGATGCCGTCCATCTCGACGGTGTTGAGCACCAGACGCATGGCGTCCACAGCAGCCCGGTCGCCGCCTTCTTTGTCGTCGCGGCCCATAAAGCGGCCGGCGGCCAGTGCGGCGGCCTCCGTAGTGCGGACGAGTTCGAGGGCCAGGTTGCGGGTGGGTTTTTCGGGCATGGGAACCTCCCAGGACGCAGAAAGTAATGAGTAGGCCGGGCCTAAGATCTACTTTGGAATCAACGTCTGAATTACCAGCACTGCATAGTATCCCACGGGGATGGAGATCAGCCACGAGTCGATACGATCCAGCGCGCCGCCGTGGCCGGCGATGACGGCGCCCGAGTCCTTCACGCCGCTCTCGCGCTTGAGCATAGAGATGCCCAGGTCGCCGATGGGGCCGACCAGGCCCGTCAGCGCGCCGAGCAGGGCGGCGGTGTGCCAATCCACCAGACTGCCCGCGCCCGCGCCTAGGCGCCAGAGCAGCCCCAGCACCGCCGACCCGACCGCGCCGCCCGCAATCCCGCTGAAGAACCCTTCCCATGTCTTCTTCGGACTGAGGCGCGGCGCCAGCGAGTTTCGGCCAAACGCTCGCCCGCAAACGTAGGCGGCGCTGTCTGCCAGCCAGATGGCGCCCATCAGCACCGCCGTCCACCACAAACCATCCGGTAGTTCGCGCAGCGCCGTAAAGTAGCTGCCCATCCAGCCAAGGTAAAAGACCCCACCGAGTGTAATAACGAAATCGGTGCCAGCGGCCGATGCGCTGCCTCTTTCAAAATCCACGAGATGCCAGACAAGCGCGGCGATGACCAGGCCGGCGAAGAGCAGGCTCAGGTCGGCGGGCCGGAACAGACGCCCCAGCGCCAAGAGGGGGGCACCGGCCATGACCAGCGGCAGGGCAGGGCGGTGGCTGCCGGCGCGAAATATCCGCACGAACTCGCGCCCGGCCACCATGAGGATGGCCGCTACCGCAAGCGCGTAAACCGGCCCGCCCAACCAGATGATCCAGACCGCAAACGGGATCAACGGGATGGCGACGGCGAGACGGTCGGAGAGCATGACGCGCCAACGCGAGCTGTGCGTCGCAGACGATCAGCCTTGCACGCGAACCTGCGCCGAGGTCAGGCCAAAGCGCCGCTCGCGCGATGCGAAGTGCTCCAACGCACGGCGATACTCATTCTTGTCGAAATCGGGCCAGTACACGTCGGCCGCATAGTACTCGGCATAAGCTGCCTGCCACAGCAAGAAGTTCGAGACGCGGATCTCCCCCGCCGTGCGGATGATTAGATCGGGGTCGGGTTGGCCAGCGGTGTAGAGGTACTGGTTGACCAACGCCTCTGTCACGCTCTCCGGTTTGACGCCGTCGGCGATCATTTGCCGGATCGCCTGAACGATCTCGGCGCGGCCGCCGTAGTTGAAGGCGACGTTGAGCACGAGCCGGGTGTTGTGCCGCGTCATCTCGACCGCCTCGAGCACCATCTCTTGCGTCCGAGGCGCCAGCCCCTCTAACCTCCCGAGATGTCGCAATTGTACGCCCTGCCGATGCAGCTCGTCCAACTCTTTCTGCAACACCTCGTCGAGGAGGAACATCAGCCCGCGGATTTCCTCGGGCGGGCGGCCCCAGTTCTCGGTGGAGAAGGCGTAGATGGTCAGGTACTTAATACCGAACTCGACCGTGGCGGTGATGGTGCGCCGTAAGTTCTCGACGCCGGCGCGGTGTCCGGCCAGGCGCGGCTGCCCTCGCGCGATCGCCCAGCGCCCGTTGCCGTCCATGATGATGCCGACGTGCTGGGGGACCCGCTCGAGCGTGGGCGCGGGGATTTCGGTGGAAGTTTCGACGGCCATGACAAAGCAGAGGTCAGGGGTCAGAAGGCCGCCAGAGCGCGCTTCCGACCTCGGCGGCGATAACTCTAAATCTCCCTGATTTCGGCTTCCTTACGCTGGCTGATCTCATCCACTTTGCCGACATACTTATCCGTGAGCTTCTGCAGGTCGGTCTCGCCTTTTCTGAGTTCGTCTTCGGAGATCAGCTTCTCCCTTTCGAATTCGCGCAGGTCGTCATGCGTGTGGCGGCGGATATTACGGATGGCGACGCGCGCTTCCTCGGCGCGATGATGCACCACCTTGACCAGGTCGCGGCGGCGCTCCTCAGTGAGAGGGGGCAGGTTCAGGCGGATGACCTTGCCGTCGTTGGCCGGGTTGAGGCCCAGCTCGGAGGCTTGGATGGCGCGCTCGATGTCTTTGAGCGAGGCCTGATCGAACGGCTTGATCAGCAATTGGCGCGGCTCCGGCACGGTGATGGTGGCGAGTTGTTGCAGCTGGGTGGGTGAACCGTAATACTCAACGGGCAGACGCTCCACCAGCGCCGGCGAGGCGCGCCCGGTGCGGATGGTGGCTAGGTGGTCTTCCAGCGCCGTGATGGCGCTCTTCATCTTCTTCTCGGCGTCGGCTAAGGCGTCTTTGACCATAATGAGTTCTGTTTAGGAGCAGGGTGCAGCTAAGTTTAAGTTGTTGTAAGGATACTCGTCCGCGGCGGCAGATGCAAGCCTTGGGCCACAGGCGCCGGCGCGGGCCGTCAGCGGCCGATGATGGTGCCGACCTTCTCGCCGAGCACGGCGCGGGCCAGTGAATCGCCCTCCCATAAATTGATCACCAGGATGGGCAGACTGTTTTCCATACACAAGCTGATGGCGGTGCTGTCGAGCACTTTCAGGCGGCGGTTCAGGGCTTCGATATAAGGGAGATGATCGAACTTGCGGGCGTTGGGGTTGAGCTTGGGGTCGTCGTCGTATACGCCGTCCACCTTGGTTGCCTTCACCATCACGTCGGCGTCAATTTCCATGGCGCGCAAAGCGCCCGCCGTGTCGGTGGAGAAATACGGGTTGCCGGTCCCGGCGGCGAAGATGACGACGCGGCCCTTTTCCAGGTGGCGAATGGCGCGGCGGCGGATGTACGGCTCGGCTACGGCGCGCATCTCGATGGCGGTCTGCGTGCGCGTGAAGACGCCACAGCGTTCCAGCGCGTCCTGCAGAGCGAGGGCATTCATCACTGTGCCGATCATGCCGATATAGTCGGCGGTGGCGCGCTCCATGCCATGCCGCAGGCCGTCGCGCCCCCGCCACAGGTTGCCGCCGCCGATCACCAGCGCCACCTCCACGCCGAGGTCGCGCACCTGCTTGACCTTGGCCGCGATCTCGTCGGCGTTCTCCGGGTTGATGCCGTGTCCGCCGATGCCAGCGAGCGCTTCACCGCCAATCTTGAGCAGGATGCGGCGGTAGTGGGGAGAAGACATGGGGGCCTCTTCAAACCGGGAAACAAGGGGGGCCGAGGAAACCGCGAGGCGGGGCAGGCTATCTCTCCGGTTGCCGGCGGATCCTGGTTTCCCTGAAGTGCAAGAAAAACGGGTGACTGGGAGACCCGTCACCCGCTTCGGCGTCGTTCAGTTGGTCGCCTCGCCGAGCTCCCAGCGCACGAAGCGACGGATGATGACGTTCTCGCCGATGGCAGCGATGGTCTCTTTGAGCAGGTCGGCGACGGTTTTGCTCTCGTCCTTGATGTAGGGCTGCCGGAGCAGGCACACTTCCTGGTAGAACTTGTCCAGGCGGCCCTCGACGATCTTGTCCCAAATCTTCTCGGGCTTGCCTTCTTCACGGGCGCGGTTGCGGGCGATGGTGCGCTCGGCCTCGAGCACCGCGTCGGGCACATCGGCGATGTCCAGGTAACGCGGCGCGGCGGCAGCCACGTGCAGGGCCAAGTCATGGGCGAAGGCCTGGAACTTTTCGGTGCGCGCCACGAAGTCGGTCTCGCAGTTCACTTCCACCATCACGCCGACGCGGCCGCCGGCGTGGCTGTACAACTCGATCTTGCCGTCCCTGGCTTCGCGCCCGGCCTTCTTGGCGGCAGCAGCCAGCCCCTTCTCGCGCAGCCAGGCCACTGCCCGGGCAAAGTCGCCGCCGGCCTCCAGCAGCGCCTTGCGACAATCCAGAATACCCGCGCCGGTTGCCTCGCGTAGTTCTTTGACCAGTTGGGCCGAAATTTCAAGTGTGCTCATGCCAGTGTTTCCTCGCTCAGTGATCCTTCATCCTCCTCCGGCGCAAACTCCAGTTCGCCGGAACCCATCTTCGCCAGCGTCGCCGGGCCGAGCAGGTCTTCGTTCGTCTGCTCCGGCTCGCCGTAACGGCCCTCGCCTTCGTCGCCGGGCAGCGGCTCGTCCTTGTGCAGGCTCAGGCCCTCCAGGACGGCATCGGCGATCCTGGCCGTCATTAGCTTGATGGCGCGGATGGCGTCGTCGTTGGAGGGGATGACGTAGTCCACACCGCTCGGGTCGCAGTTGGTGTCTACCAGGGCGATGATGGGGAGGTTGAGGATGTTGGCTTCGTGCACGGCGGTGGCCTCGC
The DNA here is from genome assembly GCA_037442085.1 of Anaerolineae bacterium. Lineage (GTDB taxonomy): Bacteria > Chloroflexota > Anaerolineae > Anaerolineales > UBA6663 > JANWXR01. The sequence continues at coordinate 16,068 of JBBIQY010000071.1, read as the reverse complement.
GGCGCACATCAACGATGTAGAGCAGGTCCGGCGGTCTGGTCAGCGTGCGGATGCCGCCGAGCCGGTCGAGCAGCTTCGTCACGCGGCGATCAATCATCAGGTTCTCTTTCTTGGTCAGCCGCTCGAACTTGCCGGAGGCTTTACCTTCTTCCAGGCGCTTCAGTTCATTGATCTGCTCACGGATCGTTTTCCAGTTGGTGAGCGTGCCGCCCAGCCAGCGCTGGTTGACGTACGGCATGCCGCAGCGCTCGGCCTCCTTCTGGATGGCCTCCTGCGCCTGGCGCTTGGTGCCCAGGAAGAGCACCACGCCGCCGCGCGCCACCGTGTCGCGCACCAGGTTATAGGCGCTCTCCAGCAGGCTGACGGTTTGTTGCAGGTCAATGATGTGGATGCCGTTGCGTTCGGTGAAGATGTACGGCTTCATCTTCGGGTGCCACTTCTGGGTGCGATGCCCGAAGTGGACACCCGTCTCCAGGAGAGACTTCATGGAGATGAGGGTCATGGAAACTCCTTTGCGTTCGTCTAAGCCGCGCTGGCTCACCCCGCGATGTGGGCACGCTGGTCTCTGCGCGGCATGAAAGTCCCGGCATCACTGCCGGGCCGCATCGGATTTTACTCGATGAGGCGCTTTCTGGGTAGGTGGCCGTGGCTGATGGTAGGATTCCGCCCATGCCCGTTTTCGTCGTCGCTCATCGCACGCAGCCGGGCCGGGCCGATCGGCGCGACAGCGTGGCAGTCTCGCCCACCCTCATCACGTTGAATGCCGATTTGCGTCTGGCGCTCGATCCCGCTGCGCTGACCCTCCACTTTGTCGCGCAGCCCGGCGTCTTGCAGTATTTTCGCTTGGCCGACGCCACGCTCGTGCCGCTGCCGCCAGCGTACTTGCCTGCGCAGCATGGTCTGATCCCCTGGCAGGCCCAATGGCACGGGCCGAGGCTGGCCCTGGCTGCCGGTGATGCCTACATCGCCCTCTCTCCCGGTGCAGCGCACCTGGCCGATAGCCCCGCGATTGCGCGCTTCCTGCACCTGCGCGATTACTTCAACGCCGAGAAGTTAGCCGAGGCCCTGCTCGCGCACCTGCTCGACCTGGCCAGTGACCGACCGCTTCCGGAAGCCGTCACCGTGCTGGTGGTGGAGGCGCGCTGAATGCTGCGCTCCAGGCGGGTTCCCCGGAAACCGCTCGTCCGCCGGCTGCGCGCGCTCGATTTTCTCCGGCGGCTGAGCGAGTCGCTCATCGAGCGTTTGGACTGGCGCTATCGTCTCGCGCCCGAACAACTCGTCATCGAGCGCGTGGCGCCCGTTCTGCCGCGCCTGCCCCGCGCCTTTCACGGCTACACCATCGTGCAACTGAGCGACTTTCACTACGGGCCGCTGGTGGAGCCGGACAGCCTGCGCGCTGCGTTCGACGTCGCCTGCACGCTCAGGCCCGACCTGATCGTCGTCACCGGCGACTTCGTCAGCCGTCTTAGCGGTGGAGAAGCGGCGCGGGTGACGCACGCGCTGATCGGCCTGCGCGCACGCGATGGCGTCTTTGCCGTGTTGGGCAACCACGATTGGTGGGAAGAGAGCGACGAAGTTGCCGAGGCCATTGAAGCGGCGGGAGCGCGGGTGCTCCGCAACGAGCACATCGCGCTGCGCCGTGACGGGGCGACGCTGTACCTGGCCGGCGTGGACGACGTGCGGGCAGACGCCCATGACCTGCCGCGTGCGCTGCGTGGCATCCCGCCGGACGCCTGCGTGCTGTTGCTCGCACATGAGCCGTACTTTGCCGACTCCGCCGTGCGCATGGGCCGCGTGGACGCGCCGCGTGTGGCGTTGCAGTTGAGCGGCCACTCGCACGGCGGGCAAATTCGAGTGCCGTTCCTTGAGCCGCTGGCCCTGTGGGCGACGGGCCACCATAAGTATCCGCGCGGCCTCAACCGTGTGGGTGAATTGCAGGTGTACACCAATCGTGGCCTAGGTGTCGTCGGTCTGCCGCTGCGCTACAATTGCCCGCCCGAGGTAACACACCTGACTCTCCAGGCGCCGTGAGTGAACGATCGCGACCTCTCTCTCGCCGTGCTTTTCTGCTGGCCGCTCGCAACCTGCTGGCCGCCGGCTTGCTCGGCACACCGCCCGTGTGGTACTACGCCTCGCGAATCGAGCCAACCTGGTTGAGCGTCGAACGCCTCGCCCTGACCCTGCCGCGCCTGCCCCGCGCTTTTACCGGTCTGACCCTGGTACAGATCAGCGATCTGCACTTCGGCCCCGAGGTCCGGCCCCCCTACATTCATGCTGCCATTGATCTCGTGCTCGGCCTGCAACCCGACCTGATCGTCCTGACCGGCGACTTTGTCTCGTCGCTTCAGCATGGCGAAGCCGCCGAGGTCGAAAGCGCGCTGCGCCGCCTGAGCGCGCCGGCCGGCGTCTTCGCGACCCTGGGCAATCACGACTGGTGGACCAACGCCGCCGTCGTTGCCGAGGCCGTTAGCCGCAGCGGCGTGATGCTGCTGCGCAATGCGAGCGTCGCGCTCGGTGAGAATTTCTGGCTCGCGGGCGTGGATGATGTGTGGGAGGCCAAGGTTGATCTGCCACGCGCGCTGCGCGGCATCCCGCAGGAAGCCTGCACGGTTCTGCTGGTTCATGAGCCGGACTATGCGGATGTCGTCGCCGCCGATGGGCGCGTCGCTGTGCAGTTGAGCGGCCACTCTCACGGCGGGCAGGTGCGGTTCCCGTTCGTCGGGCCTGTCGTTCTGCCCTACCTCGGGCGCAGGTATCCGGTCGGCTGGAGGCGGATCGGCGGCCTTCAGCTCTACACCAATCGCGGCCTGGGTCTCATCGCGCCGGCGGTGCGCTTCAACTGCCGGCCCGAGATCACGCTGTTCACCTTGCGCCCAGAGGGTTAACTTTGAATCGCACGACCGCGGATGAATCCTTTCGCCCCAGCGCCGTCCTTGGCGACGGCATTTGGCTCCGGGCGGGATCAATGCGCGGCTGAACCAACCCGGCCCACAAAGTCTAGCTGATGGGCGACGTAGACCAGCTCGCCGTGTTCGAGTTGCCTGTAGCGTTCGGCCATCCAGGCGTCGAAGCGCGTCGCGTCAATATCCGGGTGGCCGCGCAATGCGCCGTGAAAGGTATCCAGGATGAAGCGCAGAAAGTACGCTTCGTCTGCGGGGTAGCGGGCGCCCGGCCCGGCAAACACCGTCCAGTCCGAACTGCCCGCCGCCAGGATCTCCGCGCCGCACTGCCGCAACAACCCGAAGAGATGCCGCCCGCTGCGGCTGTCGCCGGAGCGTCTGCCGTTCGTGATCCGCTCGTCCATTGTTCGGTGATAGAGGGCCTCGAGCTGGGCGTCGAAGGCCGGATCAATCTCCGGCTGAAAGATCGTCACACCGTCGAAGTTGAGCGTGAAGTAGAACAGCCCGCGCGGCTTGAGCACCTGGAGCAGGAGCGGCAGCGCGGTCGGCAGATCGAGCAGATCGAGGAAGGCGTGGGCGATGAGCAAGTCGTAGGCGCCGCGTTGTTCGGGCCGCGCGCAAAACTCCAGCGCGTCGGCGGTGAGCGCGGTCAGCACGAGCGGCGACGAGGCGAGGCGTTGACGCGCTGCCGCGATATTCTCGGCCTGTGCGTCCAGCAGCGTGTAGGAGGCGCGCGTCAGCAGGCCGCGTTCGACGACGCGTTCGGCCATCGTGCCGATGCCGGCGCCCACCTCCAGCGCCGTGATGCCATCCCCCAGCTCGGACAACAACTGCATCAGCGTCTGCCAGACGTGGGCGTTCAGCGCCCGGTCATCAACGGATTTCTTGGAAGCCAGGTAACGGGGGTAGGACGGGATGAACTCGGGCATGGCCCGCGACCCAGAGGGATTGGAGGGGAGGCTCGCCGGACGGTCAGCGGTCGCGCGCCTGGCGCGAGATCAGGCGGCCCCCGCCACTTTCTGTCCGTACTCCAGCAGCGCCGCGACGGCCTCGTCGCTGCGCGCCTCGGCGTAGACGCGCAAAACCGGCTCGGTGCCCGAGGGGCGGATCAGCAGCCAGGCGTCGTCGTCCATCACATACTTCACCCCGTCCAGGTTTTCCACAGTCGCGACCTTCAGGCCGCCGATCGAGGCCGGGGCGTTTTCCGTCAGGCGCTTGACCATTTCTTTCTTGGCGATGGGGCGTGCCAGGCGCAAGTCTTTGCGCGCGTACTGCGCCGGGCCGTAATTGCGCAGCAGTTGCGCTACCAGCTCTTCCAGCGTTGCGCCGGACTCGGCCACGATCTCGAGCAGCAGCAGCCCGAAGAGCACGCCATCGCCCTCGGGGATGTGGCCCTTGATGCTGATGCCACCCGACTCTTCACCGCCGATGAGCACGTCGTGGGTCAGCATGTAATCGGCGATGTGGTTGAAACCGACAGGCGTCTCGTAACAGGGCGCCCGATAGTGCGCTGCGAGCCGGTTGATCATGCGCGTGGTGGAGACGGTCTTGACGACGGCGCCGGTCCAGCCGCGTTTATCGGCCAGGTACTTCATGGTCAGCGACATGATCTTGTGCGGGTCTACGAACTGGCCGCGTCCGTCCATGGCGCCGGTGCGGTCGGCGTCGCCATCGGTGGCCACGGCAAACGCGCCGTGCCCGGCGGCAATCGCGCCCATCGTCGCCCCCAGGTACTTCGCGATCGGCTCGGGGTGGACGCCGCCGAAGCCGGGGTTCATCTCACCGCGGATCTCGAAGACTTCACAGCCCGTGCCCTGCAAGATGGCCTTGATTGCCCCGCGCCCGGAGCCGTACATCGAATCGACTACCAGCCGCTGCGGATTGGCGGCGATCACATCGAAGTTGACCAGGGTGCGCAAATGCTCGAAGTACGCCGGCATCGGGTTGAAGCGTCTGATCAGGCCGGCGCTGACCGCTCTGTCGTAGTCCATCAGGTTCGGGCCGCGCGCACGCGCCTCGTTGTCGTGCAGGAAGACCTCGACCTGCCGGCACTGTTCGTTGAGGGCCGAGCCGCCGAAGGCTGCCTTGAGCTTGAGGCCGTTGTAGCGCGGCGCGTTGTGCGAGGCGGTGATCATCACGCCGCCGGCTGCGTGGTGGTGCTTCACGGCATAGGAGACGGCCGGCGTGGGCGCATCGGCCTGGGTCAGCAGGACGCTCAGCCCATTGGCGGCCAGCACCCGCGCGACCTCGGTGGCGAAGCGATCGGAGAGGAAGCGCGTGTCGAAGCCGACCACGACCAGTCGCGGATCATAGTCGCTGACGCCGGCCTGGCCCCAGTCGGGCGCGGCGATCGCGTCGGCGATGCCCTGCGCAAGAAGGCGTAGGTTCTCGAAGGTGAACGTTTCTGCGATGACGGCCCGCCAGCCGTCGGTTCCAAATTGAATCGTCATGGGAGTTGGGGTTTCTGTTCCTGGATGATTGGATGCAGATTATAGCGAGGCGGGTCGGCCTGGGCAGTGAGACGTTGGCTTCATTCTGTTCTCCCCGCGCCGACCGTTTGCTCCCCTCGCCCTCGGTCATCTTCCGCCGACCACCTGCTGCGCCGCGGACTCCGGCGTGGCCCGACCGCTCAGTATGTCGCCCACGGCGGCGCGCAGGGCGGGGCCAAAAGCGTTCAGCACCTCTATCGGGGGCCGAAGTTGTGCGCGCGTTAACACCTCGGCGGCCAGTGGGACAAACGGATCGTCGCCCCAGGCGGCCAGCGCGCTCGACCGCGTCGGCAACAGGCGCGCCGCCCGCGTCCATTCAGACAGGGCTTCCGGCGTGCTCAGCGCCTGTATCAACGTCGCCGCCGGTCTGCGGTCGGCCTCGCGGTTGACGATGGCCCAGCTCCACCCTTCGGCCAGCGTAAAAGGCGCGCCATCCGCGGTGGGCGGCAGGGCGGCTGACCCGCGGCGAAAGCGCCCGGCTTCACGCAGATACCACTGCGCGGTAGTGAGCGCCAACCCGGCGCGACGTTCGCGGAACACCTGCCAGGTTTCAGCCGGATCGTCGTAGGTGATCACTGTAGCCGATAGGCGGCCGGCCTCCTGCAGGACGCGCAGATGCGTGAAGGCTTGAGTGAGCAATAAGGGGTCGAGGGCGGGCTGGCCGGTGGCATCGGTCAGCTGGCCGCCCAGCGCCAGGTAGTCGCTCAGGAACGTCAGGCCGTTGGTTTCGCCGGCCGGTAGAATGAGCGTGCCGGTCACAATCTCCGCCCAGCGGATAGGCGCCGAGGCGTACAGCGTGGTGTCGTAGACCAGCACGCGCGCATCGGCGGCGAAGGGCATGCCGACCCAGCGGCCATCCACGCGGCTCAACGCCTGCGCAAACGGGTACAGGTCCGAAAGCGCCTCCGCCGGCAGCAGCGTCTCCAGTGGGGTCACGACGCCGGCACGAGCGGCCACCGCCAGATCGTCCTGTGACAGGGCAACCACATCCGGCAGAGCCTGCGGCGCGACGGTGAATGCGCCCAGCAGAGAGTTGAGCAGACTTCCCGGCCCGCTCTCGGCTTTCACGCGCACCTCCAGGCGTACCCTGTGCGTCTGCTCAAATGTCGCCAGTTGGCGGGCCAGCACCTCCCCACCCGCATCAGCCGAACCCGGCGCAAACTGCGGCGGCAGCCAGATCCTCAAAGTAGCAGGTACGGGTGTGGGGGTTCGGGCGGCCGGGGAGGCTTCGGGCGTGACGGTTGGCAGCGCCGTGGGAGCCGACGGTGTCGGCGCCGTAGCGCAAGCCGTGGCCACCAGTGCAAGCGCGAGGCAGAGTGTGACGAGACGCATTGTGGCAGTATAACGCAGGGGCGGAATCACCGAGGGCACTCAAACAAACCGATGTCACTAGGGTAGGCGTCAAATCGGCTCGGCTTGGTCGGCCTTATTAGCGGCCTCATCCCACTCGGTGCTTCGGCGCTCCCGGATTGACACCCCTCCCCCGCTCGGCTACCATCGCTTGCGTGACCCTGCCCCTCTTTGGCCGCACCGAGCTTGGCCCCGAAACGTGGAGTGTCAGCGACCTGAACCGCTATGTGCGCCAGCACCTCGAGTCCGATCTCCGTTTACAGGATGTGCGGGTGCGCGGCGAAATCTCCGGCTTCAGAGCTTATCCTTCCGGCCACTGGTACTTCAGCCTCAAAGACGCCACGGCCCAGCTCAACTGCGTGATGTGGCGCAACCGCGTCAATCATCAGCGCTTTACGCCGCGTGACGGCGACGCGGTGGAGGCCAGCGGCAGCGTGACACTCTACGAGGCGCGCGGGCAGTATCAACTGGAGGTGACCAGGCTGGAGCCACAGGGCGAGGGCGTACTGTATCGTGAGTTCGTGCGGCTGAAAGCCCAGCTCGAGTCCGAGGGCCTGTTTGACGGCGCGCGCAAACGTCCACTCCCTGCCCGCCCGCGCCGCATCGGGCTGGTCACCTCGCCGGCGGGCGCGGCCCTGCGCGACATGCTCAACATTCTGCGCCGCCGGCTGCCCTTGGCCGAGGTCATCCTCGCGCCGACGCGGGTGCAGGGGCCGGAGGCGCCGGCGCAGATCGTCGCTGCTCTGCAGGCGCTGGCGCGCTTGAGGCCGGATGTCATCATCATTGGGCGCGGCGGCGGCTCGCTGGAGGACCTGTGGGCGTTCAACGACGAGCGGGTCGCCCGCACGCTGGCTGCCCTGCCCGTGCCCACGATCAGCGGCGTCGGACATGAGACCGACTTCACCATCGCCGATTTCGTGGCCGACGTGCGCGCGCCCACGCCCTCCGCCGCTGCTGAGCTGGTGAGCGCGATCTCCGCGGATGACTTGCGCGCTCAAGTGGACGCCGCCTTTGATCGCCTGGCGCTGGCCCTGGGTGAAGCGCTTTCGGCGCGCCGCGCCGCCTTGAACGAACACCGCGCGCACCTGCGCCGCTTATCGCCGGTGCTGCAACTGCGATTGGCCCGCCGCCGCGTCGCCGAGCTGCAGGCGCGCGCCGCGGTTGCCGTGCGGCATCAACTCGAATTGAGGCGCGAGCGACATCGTCGGCTGGCGCAGGCTTTGGGCGCGGTCAGCCCGCTGGCGGTGCTCCAGCGCGGCTATGCCATCGTGTGGACTCCGGCGGGCAGTATTGTGGATAGCGTCAACGAAGTGCATGCCGGCGAGACGCTGACGGTAAGAGTGAGCGATGGCGAATTTGGCGTTGAAGTCACGACCCGATGAGAGTTGCTGGCCACGAAGTTTTCACAGACGTTCAAGGCCCGGCCGCTGTGCCGCATTCCGTTCACCTCAAGCGAGTTGGGAGTTGCCATGACCACCAAACCCAAGGGTAAGCCCAAGACCGAAGCGCCGCCTGCCGAATTGACCTTCGAGCAAGCGTTCGAGGAGCTGGAGGGCCTGGTCGAGCAACTTGAAGCCGGTCAGTTGCCGCTGCAAGAATCGCTGGCGCTGTTCGAGCGCGGGCAGGCGTTGGCTGCGCGATGCGGTCAGTTGCTTGACAGCGCCGAGCTCAAAGTCAGGCAACTGGTCGGGGAAAAGCTGGAAGACTTTGAAGCTGAAGCTTAAGCCACGCTCGTTACCGGAGGATCGGGACGGGCGACGCCGGCATGGAAGAGTTTTTGATTCAGGTTCTCACCAACAAGCCGTTGATGGCCGGCGTGATCGCCTGGTCCATCGCGCAACTGATCAAACCGCCGTTGTACTTCATCGCCCGCCGTGAATGGGATTGGACGCTGCTCATCAGCGCGGGCGGCTTTCCGTCTTCACACTCCGCGCTCATCATCGGCACCACAGTCGCCATCGGGATTCAGGAGGGCTTCGACTCAGCCCTCTTTGCCATCGCCTGGGTGATCGCCATGATCGTCATCTATGATGCGACCGGCGTGCGGCGGCAGGCGGGGGATCATGCCCGCATCCTCAACCTGATGCTGGACGAGTTGTTCACCGGCCACCCGATGGCGGAGAAGGAACTGAAGGAGCGCCTGGGCCATACCCCGCGCGAGGTGCTCGGCGGCGTGGTGCTCGGCATCGTCACGGCGATTGTGGTAGGGCTGGGAACCTGAGGTGATCCGCGCCGTTTGCGGCGCAGAACCGTGTCGTGTCCTCGTCGGCCCCGGCTGGTCTGAAGCGCTTACAACGAGGTGTCGGCTCGCCGCCGGACTCTTTGCCGGACCAGTTCCGACAGCAGGCGAGCCTCCGGTGTGCGCCACACGACCGCCAGTAACCCGAACACCAAACCGCCTAACCCAACGCCGCCCAAACTGATTAGCCAGGCCGGTTGGCCTTCCAACAGCCAAAGCCAGCCCACCAGCACGACTCCCATCCCAAGTGTGGCCAGCCCCGTGCGCCACAACCCCGGCCACACACGGGCGAAGTCCAGCCCGTTCAAGCGGCGACGCAGCAGCCAGACCAGCGCGAACATCTCGAGCGTGGTGGCGAGGGTGTTGGCGAGGGCCAGCCCGGCGTGCGGCGCGTTGAACGTCGTGAACCAGGCCGCCAGCGGGAAGTTCAGGGCCGTGTTCAGCGCCATCGCGCTTGCACCCACCCATACCGGCGTCCAGGTATCTTTCAATGCGTAATACGAGCGTGAGACGATCTCGACGACCGAATGGCTGACCAGGCCCAGGGTGAAGAACACCAAAGCATTCGTCACCAGCGCCGTTGAGACATCGGTAAAGCGCCCGCGCTCGAAGAGCAGGGCCACCACCGGAGTGGACAACACCAACAGGCCGACGGTGGCGGGGAGCGCCAGAAAGAGGATCAGGCGCACCGTGTCCGCCAGGCTGGCGCGCAGCGCGCTCACCTCGCCGCGCGCCGCCAGCGCTGAGAACGTCGGCAGGGCCGCAATCGAGATCGCCTGGGCGATGATGACCTGCGGCATGGTGAAGAGACGCCAGGCGTAATCCAACGCGCTGGCCCCACCGACCAGATAGGTTGCCAGCGACGTGCTGACGACGAAGTTGAGCTGCACCGCTGCCACGCCCACCAGGCGCGGCCCCATCAGCAAAGCCACCTCGCGCACGTGAGGGTTGCCCAGGCCGAGGGTAAACGTGAAGCGTGCTTGCGGCAAACCGCGCAGGCCGGGCAGTTGCACCGCCAGATGCAGCGCCGAGCCGAGCACCGCACCCCAGGCCAATCCGAAAATACCCAGCGTCGGCGTCCAGGCCAGCAGGCCGAAGATCATGCCCAGCCAATAACAGGTTGGCGCGAGCGCGGGCAGCAGAAAATTCTGGTGAACGTTGAGCACACCCATCAGCAGGCCGCTCACGCCGAAGATCGCGGGGGAGATGAGCAGGATGCGCAGCAGCGCTTCTGCCAGAGGGCGTTCCTCCGGCGCCAGGCCGGAGGCGATCACTCGCACCACCTGTGGCGCGAAGACGGCGGACAGGGCCGAGACGGCCACCAGCGTCAGCGCCACCAGGTTGATCGTCCCGCTGACCAGCCGCCACGCGCCGGCCCGCTCCTCGCGGGCGACCAGGCCGGCGAGCGTCGGCACGAAAGCGGAGGCCAGCGCGCCGCCCGCCACCAGGTTGAAGAGCAAATCCGGGAAACGGGCCGCAGCGGCGAAGGCGTCAAGCTCGCGGCTGGTGCCGAAGGCGTCCGCGATCAGGATTTGGCGGAAAAGCCCGGTCAGGTTGCTCAGCAAAAAAGCCGCCATCACAATTCCGGCGGCCTGCGTAATCTGGCGTTGGGGGGCGTTCACGGGAGGGATTATACAAGGCCTCAGAGCGAGAAATGCGCGTTTGTGAGCTGGCGTCCAGTCGCCAGCCCATCATCAAGAAGCTTGAGCCCAGGCATTTGCCTGGGGCTTGTGCGCCAGAATCGCGAGAGCCGCGGACGCCGACCGCGGCTCTCTCAAGGAGGAGAAGAAGAGTTATGCCCTTCCGCGCATGAGAATAGCACACCCTATTCCTGCCCACTTGTTCCAGTTTCAACGCCTACCCTACGATTTCCATACGCTGCGAGAAATTTGTTCTAACCCGGAAACATTTGTGCTATTATTGCCGTGTCCATTGTGCTTCCAGGAGTTTCTCCGGCTATGTTTTAGGAAATTCAAGGCGTGTGATACACTCAGTGTATCCTAGAGGAAGGACGCGCGATTACAGCATGATGGTTTTTTACTCCGTCTCCGGCCGGGGCATGCGCGGCAGCGCCGTGACCTGGTTGTATTGCGCCTGCAGCCCGTGAGTCGACTCGCGAGTTGACTTTTGAGACCGTGGGCGCAGCATCGCTCACGGTCTTTTTATTTGCCACCTGAGTCTGTGAGAATCCTCATGTCCGATTCGTTTGCCATCAAGACTGAAAACCTGGGGCGCACCTACAAAATTCGCGGCGCGAAGAGGGATGAAGCCCAACAGCGCGTCGCGCTCGCGGAGGTGAACCTGGAGGTGCCGCGCGGTGAGTTCTTCGGCCTGCTTGGGCCGAATGGCGCCGGCAAGACGACGCTCATCAAAATCCTGACCACTCTGCTGGCGCCCAGCGTCGGGCGGGCGTTCGTGGCCGGCTACGACGTGGCCCGCCAGCCGCACGAGGTGCGCCCGCGCATCAACATGGTGAGCGGCGGCGAGTCCTCGGGCTATGGCCTACTCACAGTGCGCGAGAACCTGTGGATGTTCGGTCAGTTCTACGGGCTGGACACAAAAACGGCGCACGCTCGCATTGACGAGCTACTCCACATCGTCGGCCTGGCTGACCGCGCCCACACTAAACAATCCGATCTCTCCACCGGCCTGCGCCAAAAGATGAATATCGTGCGCGGCTTTCTCACCGACCCCGAGGTGATCTTCCTCGACGAGCCGACCCTGGGCCTGGACGTGGGCGCCAGCCGCGACATTCGCCACTTCGTGCGCCGCTGGATGGACGAGCGACCGGGCCGCACCATCCTGCTCACCACCCACTACATGGTCGAAGCCGATGAACTGTGCGACCGCGTCGCCATCATCAATAACGGGCGCGTGCTGGCCTGTGATGCGCCAGCCAATCTCAAGCGGCGACTGCAGCGCGAGGCGATCTTCAAGTTGGAGGTCAGCCCGCTGCACAACGGCGTACTGACAACCTTCGAGCAACTGCCCGGCGTCCGCAAGGTCAGTCATAGCCCGCTCGACGGCAAATCGGAACTGAACCTGATCCTCGACGCCGACGAGGCGCTGGGCGGCGTGGTGACGGCGCTCAACGCATGCAGCGCGTACATCCTCAATCTCCAGAAGCACGAACCGACGCTGGAAGATGTGTTCGTAGACCTGGTCGGCATGAGCATGACCGAAGCCGAAAAGGCCGGTGAATAGCGGCTAACGGAGCAGGGATATGACCGCCCGTGTGACAACCAGGCCGCCCGACCGCGGCTGGCGGCTGTTCGTGCGCACCATCCTGGCGCGCGCTTACCCGCGCCTGATCGGCCAGCAGCGGGAGAAGGCGTGGATCTTCTTCGAGACCTTCCTGCCATTTCTGACGACCGTTGGCTATATCTACGTTTATCGCGCCATGCAGGCGCCCGAAGATTACCTCGGCTTCGTGGTGATGGGTGGGGCAATGACGGCCTTCTGGCTGAACGTGATGTGGCTGATGGCGTCGCAGTTGTACTGGGAAAAAGAGAGCGGCAACCTGACGCTGTACATTATGGCGCCGAACTCGCTGATGGCGATCCTGCTGGGCATGGCGCTGGGCGGTATGCTGGCGACGTGCCTGAGAGCGCTGGTCATCACCGTATTGGGCGTGCTGTTGTTCGGCATCGCCTTTTCCGTTTCCAGTTACTTTCAACTCTTCGCCGTCTTTGCACTGACGATGGCAGCCCTGTACGGGCTGGGGATGTTGCTGGCCTCGCTCTTCCTGCTGTGGGGGCGCGAGGCCTGGCAGATCGCCACGGCCCTGCAGGAGCCGGTGTACTTCATCTCCGGCTTCTATTTCCCGGTGAAGAGCTTCGGTTTTGCGGTGGCGCTGGCGGCCTCAGTGCTGCCGTTGACGCTGGGCATGGACGCCATGCGCCAGCTCGTCTTCGCCAGCGGCCCGGCCCTCGGTTTTCTCTCGGTCGAGATCGAGATCGCCGTCCTGTGCGTCCTGTCCGTCATCTTCATCGCCGCCGCCAAGTTCTGGCTGGACTTCATGGAAAAGAAGGCGATTGAGGAAGGGACGTTGACGGACCGGAGACGCTAGCATAAAGATACCGATGTTCAAGACCTTTTCCCGCTCTTTTATTCCCGCCGCCTGGCTGGGCTGGCAGATCGAATCCAACTGGACCGACCCGTTCCTGTTCCTGACCTTCTCCATCGTCAAGCCCATCGCCGGCGTATTGATCCTGGTGTTCATGTACAACGCCGTGTCGCAGACCGGGCCGGACTCGCCCATTTACAGCTACATCTATCTGGGCAACGCGTTTTATATCTACGTGGCGGCGGTGATGGCTGGCGCGTCATATTCCATCCTCGATGACCGTGAACGGTACCGCTCGCTCAAGTACATCTACATCGCGCCTATCAGCATCCCCATCTACCTCTTTGGGCGCGCAGTGGCGCGCTTTGTCACAGGCACCATCGCCGTGGTGATCACGCTGGCGGCGGGCGTGTTGTTCTTCCGAGTGCCGTTCAGCCCGGCAGGCGTGGATTGGCCCATGTTCTTCGCCGCGCTGTCACTCGGCATCGTCTGCTTGGCCTTCATGGGCATCCTGATCGGCGCCTGGACGATGACCATCCGTACCGAGCCCTGGTTCATCGGTGATGCGGCGGCGGCGGCGCTCTACCTGTTCAGCGGCGCGGTCTTTCCGCTGACTATCCTGCCGGCCTGGCTACAGCCGGTCGGCTTCCTCATGCCGATGACCTACTGGCTGGAGCTGTTGCGCCGCGCCTTGCTGGGGCCGGGCGTAACCGCCTTCCCGACGCTGGCCGCTTTCTCCAACGGCGACCTTTTCGGCATCCTGGCGCTCATCACCGCAGGCTTTGGGGCGGTCGCCCTCGTCGCTTACCTTTACTTCGATCGCCGGGCACGCGAAGAGGGCATGCTTGACGCGCAGAGTAACTTTTAGAGACAAGACGAGGGAGGGAAGGGCGCGAGGGAAAACCTTATCTCTAAGCCAGGGATCTTCTGCTTTCTATTTCCTCCCAAAGCGGCTGCAGTACGATCATAGCCCGCGCCAGCCGCCGGGCGATCACGTCCAGCACGTCGGTGCTGAACGGCTCGTAGGGCACCGTCTCATAGACCTTCGTCCAGCCGCGGTCCCAGTGTTCGGCCTCCCACTGCGGGCCAAGAGCCGCCTTTACCGCCACCATCCGTTGGGAGAAGCCGCGCAGCAGGGCGATGTTCCGGTTGCGGTCGCGGCTCTCGAAGTGCAGACCGATCTCCAGCTGGTTGCGCCGCTCGCCCAGGTTCCAGACCTCGTAGTGCAGGTGCGGGTCGGCGTAATACAACTGACACAGCCAGCTGCGATGCACGCTGCGGAACCGCTGCAGGGCGGACGGCAGGTGGGGGCGGACTGCCGCCGGTAGCGCGGCCATAAACTGCGACGAGGTCAGACGCGGCATGTCGGATCCCAACGCCAGGAGTTAGTGGATGCCGGTCACCACGGTCTGCCAGTTGGTTGGGGGGTGCTTGATGAGGGCGCGCGCGGCTGCGATGGTGGCGCGCGTTGGGTCGAGGTTCGCCGCCAGCAAATCCCTCGCCGTCAGCGGCGGCCCAATTGCCACACGCACCGTCACCCGCTGATAGCCCGGCCACAACACCTGCAACATCGCTGCCAGGTGCTCGCGGCCCGCGCGCGTTTTTCGCAACCGCGTCAGGGGATTGCGCAGCGCGCCTGGCGCAAAGACGCCGCTCACAATCAGCGGCACAAGCTTCAGCTCGGGCACGTTGCGTGCGAACAACGAGATGCTCTGAGCCCAGTCCTCTAGCGAGGCGACGGCGTCGGCCATCATGGCCGGGTCCGGCTCGATGCGACCGGCCGGGCAGGTCAGGATCGTGGCCCCCTCGCGCAGGCGATGCAGCACCGTGCGCGTCGGCGAGACACGTCCGCGCGCCTCATCCGGCACGTGAATGAGCTTGCGGTTGATGTGCGGCAGGGCTTTGGTGAAAGGCCGCTCGCGCGCGATGATGAGCAGGTCGTTGCGGTTGAGGGCGATGAAGGCGGCCAGCGTGTCCGCGAGGCCGGGGTGATTGGAAAGCAGCAGCGTCGGCCCGCGCTCGGGCACGTGCTCTCGCCCGGCTACTTGCAGGGCGTGGATGTAGAGTCGGATCAGCCACTCAGCGGCAGCAGGCAGGCCGCGCTCGCCTACCAGGTTGTCGAAGTGAATGACTTGCCGGGCAAAGCGCCGTGCCGGCAGCCAGAACAGCGCGTCGAGCAGCGCGCGCCCGCGCCGCCAGTGCGCAACGCCCAGGGCTTCGTAAACGTCGCCGAGGTTGATGCGGGTCAGCGCGTCGAGTTGATTGACTTCGGGTGCGGAAGCTGAAAGCGTGGTCATGGCCGAGGTGCGACCCGCTCAGCCGCGTTTGACGTGGCCGGCGGGCGCGCCGCAGCCGGTGCAGCGCTCCGCCCCGGCAGGGATGTCGCGGCTGCAATAGGCACACTCGCGTTTGGTGATGCTGCGGCCGCAATGCGGGCAGAAGGCGTAGCCCGCCCTGACCTCCTGCTCGCAATTCACGCACCGCGTGTTCATCTCGACAGGTTTGGCCTCGCTGCTTCCCCACGGTGAAGGCGGCGGCCCTGCCGGCGCCTGGGGTCCGGGCGACTGAAAGAGCGGGGGGGTGGATGGCGGTGGCCAGGCCGAGCCGCCGGATTGCTGCCGCGCTTGCTGCTCCAGCACTTCCTGCACGATGCGCCCCAGGATCAGGGCCGGAAAAACCCAACCGCCCATGCCACCTCCCCAGTGGCGACGTTTGCCCCAGCCGCCGCGACCCCAGCCACGCTTTCCCAGGCGGCCCAGGTCATCGAGAAAATCAAAGACATCCATCCGTTTGCTCCATGCACCCTATTGTACGCCGGGTTGGACATAGACCTAGGGTTTTGCATCGTTCGATCACGGGCTGGCGGCTGGTCAGCGGAGAGAGCGCAGCGCCTGCCACCAGCCGGCCAGGCCGGGCATGAGCAACTGGTTGCGAGGGAGGAGACCATAACGCCGCAACGTTTCCGGCCACATGAGCCACAGCAGGCCGAGCAGCGGCTGAAAGAGGGGGAAGAAACCGTAGTCT
>JBBIQY010000070.1:0-21330 GCA_037442085.1 Anaerolineae bacterium | reverse complement strand
TTCGGCGCTTCCTGGCAGGCTGGCTATGCCCTCGACCAGCGCACGCCCTGGTTGTTGGTTGTTAAAGTTCGGCTTTTTGCAGAGGACTCAAAGATTGAAAACTGGAAATTGGAGGTTGGTGCAGGCCGACATGCGCGCTCTCCCCTTTCCGAACGCCTGCGCCGACCTGGTGACTGCCGGCTGGGCCATCGGCCATTTGCGCGGCTGGTATGCTGAAGACTGGCAATCTCAAATCGGGCGCGTGCTGCGTGAGATGCAGCGCGTCGTCGCGCCGGGCGGCCTGCTGCTGATCCTGGAAACGCTGACCACCGGCGCGCTCGTCCCTGCCCCGCCCACCCCCGGTCTGGCCGAGTACTACGCCTGGCTCGAAGACACGTGGGGCTTTTCCCGGCAGACGATCCGCACCGACTACCAGTTTGCCAGTGTCGCGGAAGCCGTAGCGCGCACCGAGTTCTTCTTCGGCGCGGCGCTGGCGGAGCGGATCAAAGCCAACGGCTGGGCGCGGCTGCCCGAGTGGACGGGGTTGTGGAGCAAACGGTTGTAACTACGGGCTGGTGTCCCCCGGCGCGCTGCGGCGGCGCTTCCGGAGGCGCAGCGGCTGCACGTAGGGCTCGAAGGCGTCCGGTTCGTCGTTGTGCTTCAGGGCAAAGTAATAATCGCGGGCGAACTCCCCCTGCTGCTCGAAGTTGAAGTCCTCGAAGCGGCGCTTCTCGGCGAAGGCCGTGCGCAGCGCCAGTTGCTTGGTGCGGTGAACACCCAGATAGTTGTAGGCCGCCGGCCCCAACTGCGTCTGTACGCGCAGCGTCTCATACAGATAGCGCCAGCCCACCCGCTGATACTGCCAAACGTGCGTCAACTCGTGCATGAGCCAGCCCATATCGGTCAGGTCCTGAGCGCTGGCTTCGGGCGTCGTCCGGAGCGCACGCGGGAAGTACGTCGTATTGCCCAGGGTGATGGCGTTGTCCCAGGTGCGCCTCTTGCCCTGAAAGAACGCGCCGATGTCTGCGATAAAATTGGGCGGGAAGTAATGGCCCTCCACGATGCGGACCCGCTCGTAGTCCAAGCCGTCTCCGAAAACCAGTTGGGCCTCTGCACGCTCAACGTCCGAGAGCATCCGAGTGGGCATCGTCACCTCCGGCGACATTATCTCGAATTCTACGCTTCTTCACAATTCCCTCAACGAGGCTCACCATGCACTTTGACCTGACTCCCGAACAGCAGATGTGGCGCGCCAGCGTGCGCGAGTTTTGTGAGCGGGAGGTGGCCCCGCGCGCCCGGCACGTGGATGAGTCCGGCGAATTTAACTGGGAGGCCGTGCGCAAGGGTGCGTCGCTCGGCCTGCTCGGGCTGAACGTGCCAGAGGCCTATGGCGGGGCGGGCGTGGACGCCATCAGTGCGGCTATTGCGATTGAGGAGCTGGGCCGCGCCTGCGGCTCGACGGCGCTGGCGCTGGCCGCGCACAATGGCCTAGCCTGCGCCACCATCGCCGCCTTCGGCTCGGAAGAGATGAAGACGCACTGGCTGCCGCGCCTGGCCTCGGGCCAGGGCAAGCTCGGCGCGCTGGCCCTCACCGAGCCGGGGGCCGGCAGTGACCTGCAGGGCGGCGTCCAGACCCGCGCCGTCGAGGTGGGCGATGTGTGGATCCTCGACGGGCAGAAGATGTGGACGACCAACGCCTCGATCGCCGACGTGATCGTGGTGCTGGCCCGCACCGGCGAGAAGAGCATGAGCCACTTCCTGGTGCCGACCGATACCCCGGGCGTCATCATCGGCGCGGCGGAGAAGAAGATGGGCCTGCACGGCTCACCCACACACGCCGTCACCCTCGCCGAAGTCCAGGTGCCGAAAGAAAACCTGATCGGCGTGAAGGGCCGCGGCCTGCACCAGACGCTGGCCGTGCTCGATGGGGGCCGCATCGGCATCGGCGCGCTCTCGGTCGGGCTGGCGCAGGGGGCGCACGAAGCTGCAGTCCGCTATGCGCACGAACGCCGGGCCTTCGGCGTGCCCATCGCCCATCATCAGGCCATTCAGTGGATGATCGCAGACGCGGCGACTGAAATCGAGGCGGCGCGGCTGCTGGTGTACCGCGCTGCCTGGCTCAAGCAGAATGGACGTCCGCACATCAAAGAAGCGTCGCAGGCCAAGCTCTTCGCAACGGAGATGGCCGAGCGCGTCTGCCGCAACGCCATCCAGATCCACGGCGGCTATGGCTACTCGCGCGAGTTCCCCGTGGAGCGCATGTACCGCGACGCTCGCCTGATGACCATCGGTGAAGGCTCCAGCGAGATTCAGCGGCTGGTGATCGCGCGGCACGTGCTCAACCTGCACTGATCGCACGCCGGCGAATGTTGGGGTTGGAGCGGGCTGCCTTTACAATCGGCGGCGTTGGGTTCTTTTCGCGAACACGTTCCGGCGCGCCACAGGCCTGTCGGCTTCGCCAGCGCTTGCCCGCCTGCGCGAACCCTTCAGGCCATCGTGAGCAATGTCGCCCTCAGTCCTTGGAGGCTTTGAATGTATCCTGCAATGTTGATGATGCACTCGCTGTTGCGCTGGCTGGTGGTCGTTGTCGCCATTGTCGCCGCCGGCAAGGCGCTGGCCGGCTGGCTGGGCAAAAAGCCCTTCACCAAGCTCGACGACCGGCTCGGCCTGATCTTCACCGGCACGATGGATGTGCAGCTGCTGGTGGGCCTGATCCTGTACGTGTTCCTCAGCCCGCTGACGCAGGCGGCTTTTCAGGATCTGGGCGCCGCTATGCGCGATGGTACGCTGCGCTTCTTCGCCGTGGAGCACCTGGCGGTGATGGTGGCGGCCGTCGTCCTGGCACATGTCGGGCGGGCAATGTCGCGGCGCGCGCCGGAAGCCGGCAAGCACCGGCTTGCGGCTCTCTGGTACGGGCTGGCCTTGCTCATCATGCTGGTGGCCATTCCCTGGCCGTTCTACTCCTACGGTCGTCCGCTCAACCCCTTCTGGATGCTGGGCGGCTGAGCAGCGACTTAGGCCTGACCCTCATCCTGCTGCGGGTGCTGTTCCTGACCGGCAGTGTTGACGGCCTGTATCGAGGCTAACACGTATGACGGCTTTCGGCAGTCAATCTATGATCGGCGAACTCAAGGGCGTAGTGGTCAAGCGGCCGCAGGAGGCCTATCGCGACGGCGGTTTGCCGATTTGTGTGTAATTTCGTAGGCGCGGCTCTCAGACCCGCGCCTACAGGCCGAATTACACAATTTTCGGCATACGGCCATCGCGACTGCGCTCAGGTGAGCGCACAGTGGCAGGCGCTGAACTACCTGAGTGAGCCGGACTTCGACCTGGCCGCTGCCCAGCACGCGGCGTTCATGCGCCTGCTCGCGCAGGCCGGCGTCGAGATTTGCTACGCGCCCGCCGCGCCGGAGACCGGCCTCGACTCGGTCTACGTACATGATCCCGTCATCGTCTGCAATCGCGGCCTCATCGTGGGCAACATGGGCAAGGCCGCGCGGCGCGGCGAGCCGGCGGCGCTCGGCGCGTACCTGGAGCAGCTCGGTCTGCCGGTGCTGGGCACGATCACCGGCGACGGCCTGCTCGAGGGCGGCGATGTGCTGTGGGTGGACGCGCGCACCGTCGCCATCGGCGTCGGCTATCGCACCAACGTCGAGGGCATTCGTCAACTGGCCGCTCTGCTCGGCGACCTGGTGGACGAGATCCTCCCCGTGCATCTGCCGCACTGGACCGGCCCGCAGGATTGCCTGCACCTGCAATCCAACATCAGCCTGATTGACCATGACCTGGCGCTGGTGTACTCACGCCTGCTCACCGTTTCGTTCCGCCAGTGGCTGATCGCGCGCGGTTTTCAGTTGATCGAGGTGCCGGACGAGGAGTACGAGTCGCTCGGCTGCAACGTGCTGGCGGTTGCGCCGCGCCGCTGCATCCTGATCGAAGGCAACCCGGTGACTCAGGCGCGGCTGGAGGCAGCCGGTGCGCAGGTGATGGCCTTCCCCGGCAGCGAGATCTGCTTCAAAGGCGCCGGTGGCCCGACGTGCCTGACGCGGCCCTTCTGGCGCGACGGGTGATTGGTCGTTGCCAAACGCGCGGTGAGTCCTATAATCACAGGTGCCATACCGAATCCGTGAATTCATACGGCCATGCCGCTTGTCTTTGTCCATGGCGTCAATGTTCGCGAAGGGCGGGCCTACCAGGCAGAGGTTCGCGCGCGCGATGCCTTGTTTCGGCGCTTCACTTTTGCGCGCCTCGTTCCTGATCCGGCTCAGGTTGCCCTTCTGAATCCCTACTGGGGCGACCTCGGCTCGGTCTTTCGCTGGAACCACGCCTCGCTGCCGGCCAGCAGCATTGAGCAATTCGGCTCGGAGGACGAGCTGGCGGCCGTGCTGCTCGGACAGGCCGGCATCCGCGATGCGCCGAACCCGGACACGGTGCTGGTGACCGTGGCGCGCCGTTCCTTGAGCGCAGCCGTGGATCTGCTCTGGGCTTTGAGTGCGCAGCGCCCGGCGGATGTGAACGAAGCGGCGGACCTGGCCGACCTGGCGGTGCGCGCCGGCGATTATGCCGAACAAAACCCGCAGCCGGCCTGGCTGGCTGCTGTGGCCGATGATCGCCAGTTCGTGAGCCGACTCAGCCAGGCAGTGGACACCTGGCAACCGCGCGGCCCGGTCGGCACGCAGCAGGATCGGCGACAGTGGGAGACCTTCGGCTTCGATGAAGTGTGGGACCGCATTCGCGAGGCCCGCCTCCGCCTGACGGGCGCCGCCGGTGCGCTCACCAGCCGGCTGCTGCTCGAAGCCGTGCGCACCAGCGCCCATAAGTTCTTCGCCCGCTTCCTTGGTGATGCTTTCGTGTACCTGCGCGAACGCGGCACAGCGGCTGCGCCCGGCCCCATCGTCGCCCGCCTCAGCCAGGCCTTCGAGCACGCTCGCCAACGGGTGACTGCGGCAGACCCGAAACTGATCGTCGTGGCGCACAGCATGGGCGGCAACATCACTTACGATCTGCTCTCCCATTTCCGTCCCGATCTGGCGATAGACGTGCTCGTCACCGTTGGCTCGCAGGTGGCCCTGTTCGAGGAGATGAAGCTCTTTCTGCATCGCGACGATCACATCCCGTCCGCCGCCGTGCCGCGCGTGACGAAGCCCGCCAACATCGGCTGCTGGCTCAACATCTACGATGAAAACGATGTGTTCGCCTTTGCC
This sequence comes from Anaerolineae bacterium, assembly GCA_037442085.1. GTDB lineage: Bacteria > Chloroflexota > Anaerolineae > Anaerolineales > UBA6663 > JANWXR01. The sequence continues at coordinate 16,147 of JBBIQY010000070.1, read as the reverse complement.
ACGGAACGGGTCTTTGACGGCCCACGAGATTATGCTTATGCGACCGGCCAGGATGCGATCCTGGCCCATTCCAGCTACTTCGTCATGCCCAGTTTTCATCTGCGGCTGGCGGCGCGCCTGGGAAGTGTCTGCCCATGACCACCGTCCTGGATGAGACCCAACCCGGGCAGCCTTACACACATGCGCTGATCATCGGCGTGGGCGCGTATCCGCACCTCCCTGGCGGATCCGAGTATGCCACGGCGCCGGCGCGCCTCGACTTTGGCCTGAGGCAGTTGACCTCGCCGCCGATCTCGGCCCGCTACTTTGCCGATTGGCTCATCCGCAGTTTCAAGAACGACGACACGCCGCTGGGAACGGTGGAGATGTTGCTGTCCGAAGCCAACCCCACGCCGTTTGGCCTGCCTTCCGGCACCCAGTTCAATATCGAGCCGGCCACGCTGGACAAGGTGGAGCAGGCTTTTCGCCGCTGGTACCGGCGCTGCGATGAGCACGCCGACAACCTGGCCCTGCTGTACTTTTGCGGGCACGGCCTGTTGGTGGGCGGCGACCAGGTGCTGCTGGCCGAAGATTATGGCTGGGACGATCTGAATGAATTTGCCGGCGCCTGGTACTTCGAGAAGACTTACAAGGGGATGGCGCGCTGTAGCGCGCACCTGCAATGTTTTTTTGTGGATGCCTGCGACAACGTCCCTGCTGAAGCGCGCGACATCGCCGACGCCGGGGCGCGGGCTTTCCTCAGTTCCAGTTGGCCCAGCGCGCGCGATCCCGAGCAGCTGGTCTTCACCGCCGCTGCCCCCGGCTCTAAGGCGAATGCGTTGCCCAATCAGGTCAGTTTGTTCACCGAAGCGTTGGTGCAAAGTCTGGAGGGCCGCGGCTGCGACCCGGCCTACCAATCGCCCTGGGTCGTCACCACACCCTACCTGGTGACGGCGGTTAATCGAATCGTCGCCGAGTTGAGCCAGGGCGGCCCGGCGCAACGCCCTGACCCGCGCCGACAGCCCTCACGGGAAATGCCGTTGCACATGCGCGCGGCTCCGCCGCTGATCCCGGTCCGCATTCAATTCAATCCGCCGGCCGCCATCGCCAACGCGAACCTGGAGCTGCGCTCGCAGACCGATCCCAACTGGGTGCAACAACGGGCGCAGCAGCCGGGCGAATGGGTGTTGAATCAGGTGACGGCGGGCGTCTACCAGTTCCGGGCGCAATTCCTGCCGCCGGCCAATTACACGGACATTGACATGCCGCTGCCCGTTTTGCCGCCCGGGCCGATCCCGCCCCGGCCCATCAACGTGTGAGGCGAGGGCTCGTGGACAGCATGTTGTACATCCGACTGGAAGTTCCGGGCTTGGCCCCGGAAGCGCCCGTGTTTTGCGAGCTGTTCGACCGCCACTTACAGGTCGTGCGGCGCTGGCCGTTGCGCGGAGCGGAGGCCGTCAACGTTCAGCCCGGGTTTTACCTGGTGCGCGCTCACCTGCCCTCCGGTGAGACGGTCATGACGCAGGCCGTGGTCGGCGAGCATCAAACCGAGCAAGTCGTCCTCGTCTCGACCCCGTCCGACCACGAGTGGTTGTCCTGGCAGCAGTTTCTGGGGGAGGTTGGCTCATCCAAAATCGTCGAGCGCGCTGAGGTGCCGAGCAGGGTCTGGCTGCGGCTGTGGGCGCGCGAGCAGGGGCGCTGGACGCCGCAGTCCGTCGGGGGCTATCGCGCCACTGACCCGACCGTGGTGGTTCAGGAGTTGAGTTACTCGACGGACCGACAGTATGTGTTACAGGTGGGCGGGGCCGATGTGCCCTGGCGCTTCATCTGCCTGCCGCCCACGCCGCAGACGGTGCAGGTGCTGCTGCGGGCCTCGCGCTCGCCCTCGGAGCGCAACGGCGGGCTGGCCGTCAAAGTCGCCAGCCTCGATCATCGCGCCGAGACCCTCTCGCACTATTTGCGCTCCGGCTCGATGGAGGCCGCCCGTCTGGTGTCCGAAGAGGTGTTGGGCGAAGCAGAGCGACTGTTATTCGATAAACTGCGCAACCCGATGGGGGCCGTGATCGGCGGCTATTATCTGCTGACTGTGCGCGCCTATGAGCGGATGCACAACTGGCCCAACAACCTGGCCAACTGGATGGAGTGGCTGGCGGATGGGGCGGTGATTCACGCCTGGCAGTTGCTGCGCACAGCAGGAGTACGAGGCCGCAGCCGGGCGCGAGAGCGTTTGTTGCAGGCGGTTGAGCGCGGTCTGCCGGTGTTCAGTGAAGGCGTGCGGCTGCTGTTGGATGGCCTGGAGCTGTTCGCCGATCAGGATCAATCGGATCGAGCCGTGGCCGAAGCTCTGGCCCGGCTGCGACGCTACGCCGGCGCCATGGATTGGGAGCAGCGGCTGACGACGTTCTACGGCGCGGGCCTGGATGCCCCGTCGCTGGAGAACACCTTCGGCCCACCGCCGGCTTCCGACGCGACGTTCGTCACGTGAACGCGCGTTGGCGCGCGGGCCGCTCCCTAACCGCGAAGATTTCCGGGGTTTGGGGTTGCGGCTGGAAACTGCGCTATGGCGTCAACTCCAACGTCCCCCAGCTCGTCGGGTCGGTGAGGCGGCGCGTGGCGACGGAGGACACCAGGCTTTGTTGCTCCGCGGTGTCGGGTATGTCATTATCCGAGGCCGAGAACGCGAAGCCGAATCGGTTGCCGCCGGCGGGCGTGAGGCGGAATAGGGACCAGGGGATGGCGGCCTCCAGCACATAGCCGGAGTCGGTGAGTTGGGCCGCTACCATGACGCCGGGCGGCATTCCCTGGCGTGAACGCGGGAACCAGAGATAAGCGTCCGGCGCATCACCATTCAGCGCCCCAGGCGAAAGGCCCAACTGATAATCGTCGCCGCTCAACTCTCTCGACTGGAAATCGGACGCCAGGTCGGCGTCCAGTAACAGCTCCAGGCTATCCCCGCGAAAGATCGTCTCGCCGCGCTGCGTCTGCACGTAGGCGTCGTCCGTCACCTGCGCGGCCAGATAGAGAAAATTGTCATCCCAGGCCAGATCGTAACGCACGCTCAAGTCGCCGATGCCCGTCCAGTTCTCCGGGCGGAAGGTGACCGTGTCGGCGAGGTAGGGCAGGTCGGGCCAGTCGTTGAGATTGCCGTCAACGGTGGGCGGCGGCGAAGCGCGGCGGGCGGCGAGGCGCGGGCCGTTGGGGCGGGCGAGGGCGGTGGGCGGAACGGGAGATGGGAGATTTGAGAAGGGGGGCAGGGTAGGGGGTGCGAAGTCGGTGGCGGTTGCTACCGTGACGGCGGTGGGCGCGACTGGCGGCGGAAGTTGAGTGCTGATGACGGGTGTGGACAGCGCGCCCTGCGCGATGAGGGTGGCCTGCACCTGCGTGCTCACCGCGTTCACCGTTGCGACCGTGTCCGGCGTGTTCGTGGTGGCCAGGCAGGCATAGGCGGCGCCAACCAGCGTCAGCACGACGACGCCGAAGGCCAACCCGGCAAGCAGCCACTTTTGGGAAGGGGACATTCACTCCCCATCCTCATCGCTCACGATGCCCGGCTGCTCCACGCGCACCAGCTCGCCGTGATAGTTGACCACCACCCGGAAGCCCAACATGCCCAGATAGGCGCGCGCGTTCTCCGGCAGGCCGTTGGCGATGACCTGATCAAAGCTCTCGTCCATGTGGTTGAGCGAGTAGTCAATGGCCGCCTTGGTGAACAGGTCATCCTGCCCCAGCATCTTCATCACACCTTCGCTCACCGCGCGTTTGTGCTCGCTGATCTGATCGCCCAGCAGGCGCAGCACCTGTCGGTCCACCGTCTCGGCATCTATATGAAACTTGAAGCCGGCGTTTTCCACCACGTAGTGCGCCCGGTCGCCGACGGCGCTCGTTGTGACGGGGTTGCCGTCCTCATCCACCACCAGACCCTCGAATAGCGCCCGTTTGCTCATGATAGTCACTCAGGCCTGAAGGCCGACCGCCGTCGTCACGTTCACTCGACCACGCTGAAGCGCGTGCCCTTGGCGTCCACAAAGGGCTTGTCCAGCGGCACGACAGGCGTCGTCCAGCGGTACACCCACTTGGCCAGGTCATGTGGCAGGTTGACGCAACCGTGGCTGCGCGGACGGCCAAAGTCGGTGTGCCAGTACGTGCCGTGAACGGCAGTGCCCCACCAATGAAAGTAAGTGACCCACGGCACGCCGGGCAGGTCGAAGAAGTCGGCCGCGGCCCCATCCTCGCCGGCCATGTGGCGCGACGGCCGTTTGCTGATCACCTGCCACTCGCCGACCGGCGTGCCCCAGACCGTCCGGCCATTCTCCTTGCGCAGCGGGATGCCCGTCGAGCAGAGCGTCTCCAGCACCAGTTGGCCGTTTTCGTAAGCCCTGAGGGTTTGGGTGGATAGGCTGACCTCGATACGCTTGTCGCTGACCTCGGGCGAGAGCGGCGCCAGCTCCTCGGCCGTGACGCGATGGATGTGCTCGCCCCGCACCCAGACGTACGAGCGCGTCCGGTCACCCAGGATTCCATACCAGATGCGGCCCTCGTCATCTACCGCCGTTTGCCGGATCCAGTGCGTGGTGCCGTAGTAGAATCGATAATCGCCGCGAAAGCCCGGCCCCGGCCCGACGCGCGACTGGGTGAATGGCACGGTGACTTCGCCCAAAAAACCCTGGACGCCCGGCGACCCTCCATCCCCTTTGAGGGGCAGGGGGGAGGGCGTGTTGAGCCGCCAGTTGACGAGCTGCACCGACGCGGAGTGCACAAAGCCGCGCCGCACGCGGTACCAGACCTTGTTCTTCGTATCGTCGTCGCTGATGACCGAGCCGTAGAGGTTGAAGACACTGTCGCCGGCCAGGAAGTTGATCGTCTCGGACTTGAACGAGGGGCGGGCGTAGATATACTGGCCGCGCACCGCCCGGCCCAGCTGTTCAGGCTGACGGGGCGCTTCCTCGGGCGGCGGCGGCAGCATCAATCCGCCGGCGGCCAGCCCGGTCCATTTGAGAAAGTCACGTCGTGATACCGTCATGTTATCTGTGCCTGGCTTGAGATTATACCAACGGTTATTTCTTGCGCTGCTGCTGTTCGTATCCGCTTCCCCCGCCCTGCCGCCGGGCGCGATTCACGCCCAACCTGTTACCTGGCAGCTCCCGCTCCCCGCCGGCGAGTGGCAAATCTCGCGCGGGCCGTGCGGCTCCGGCGCGCTCTTCACGCACGAGTGTGGCTACTACGAGAACCAGTGCGCCGTGGACCTGGTGCCTCTCTCTGGCAGCCTGGAAAATGTGCCGGTGCTCGCGCCGCAGGATGGCCACGTTTTTTTCATTGGCGTGCGCGATGAGACCGGGCTGATGCTGATGCTTCTCCATCCCGACGGACGGGCCTCCGGCTATATGCACCTGGCGCGGCTCGCCGTTGGACCGGATGAGGCGGTGACGCAGGGGCAGGTCATCGCCTACGCCGGTTCGAGCGGTGCCGTCCGCCCGCATCTGCACTTCTGGATTCAACCGAACGTGGTCGAGCGGCGCTGCGAGTCGCTGGACTGGCTGGGCGGGCTGGATTACCGCCTAGGCAAGGCCATCTCGCGCAACCGGCCCTGGTCGGCGCTGACGTTGGTGAACCCGCCGGACACCGTCCCCGATTGGCTGCCGACCCTGGCCGGCTGGCCAGTGAGCGGCGCCGCCCTGCCGCAGCGCGTGGTGCTGGAGCGTGGCGCACGCTTTACGCTGCCGGTGGCCGTGCGTGGCGCGTTTGCGGCGACCGACTCGTTAGTCGTCGGCAAACTCACGGCGCCGCTCTCGCGCCGCACGCCCGATTTCGCCGTGTTCACCGTCTCGCTGGCGGCCACGCAACCGGCAGGCGTTTACTCGACTACGCTCATGCTCGGCCGCCGCCCGGTGCAAAACCTCGGTCAACTGCACTACACGGTTCAGGCGCCGCTGCCGCGCAAGCGCGTGGACGGCGTGCTCAAGCACAACCCCGAGCTGGTCAGTCCGGCGGGCTGGTCGGTGCATCCCAAGCCACCGGAGTTGTGTTGGCGAGTGAATTTTGGCCGCGAGCGCGTGACCGTGCAAAGCCGGGTGGTGGTGATTGGCCCGCGCCCGGCGGATAGCGGCTGGTTAGCCGGGTCCTGCTGGATGCCGCCGGCGCTGCCGAGCGGTGTTTATCAGTGGAAGGTCTTTATCCGCACGGAGTCCGGCCTGATGAACCGGCCCAATCAGCGCCCCTGGGCTTTCGTGATTCGTTGAGGCGGCCTGCCTCGCCGGGCATCGCCGTTTCGCCTCGGCGGGCCGCGAAGGCGCTTTCACTCCCGGCGGCGGTCCTTCACTATGGCGGTCGAGGGCGGCGGCATGATCACAACTTGATTGCCCGAACTTCGATGACCGGCGCCAAGGCCCGGATCGAATCGAGCGCGGCGGGCGGCGGCGCTTCGTCCAGGTTGATGAAAGAGAGCGCTCGGCCCCCGGGCGCATCGCGGCCCAGCCGCCACTCCGCGATGTTCACGCCGAACTGCGCCAGCAGCGTGCCGACGAGGCCGATGACGCCCGGCACGTCGTGGCTGAACATCACCAGGACATGGCCCTCGGGCCGGGCGTCCATGCGCATGTCGTCCACCTGCACCAGCCGTGCCTCGCTCCCGCCGAACAGCGTGCCGGCGATCAGCCGCTGGCCGCCCGCCCACGAGGCCCGACACGATAGCAGATTCGGGTAATCCACCAGCTGCAAGCCGCGCGTCTGCGTGATCGTCAGGCCGCGTTCGGCGGCCAGCGCGGGCGCATTGACGTAGTTCACCGGCTCCGTCGCCGTATCGCGTAGCAGGCCGGTCAGCAACGCCACGGCGATGGGCCGCACCAGCTCCGTCATGCCCTCGCCCTTAACTTCCACTTCGACCTTTGTGATTGGCCCGGTGGCCAGCTGGCTTTGCAGCGCCCCCAGCTTCTCCGCCAGTTCGAGGTACGGGCGCACCAGCCGGAAGTCCGGCCCGGCGATGAAGGGCAGGTTGACGACATTGCGATAGTTTTGGCCGCGCAGGGCGTCCAGCACTTGCTGCGCGATCTGCACGGCTACGTCACGCTGCGCCTCGACGGTGCTGGAGCTGAGGTGCGGCGCGACGACGACGTTGGACAGCTCGAACAGCGGCGAGCGGCCCGGCGGCTCGACGGCGAAAACATCCAGCGCGGCCCCGGCCAGCCGGCCGCTTTGCAGGGCGGCCAGCAAGGCGGCTTCGTCCACCAGGGCGCCATGCGCGGTGTTGACCAGGCGCGCGCCGGGCTTCATCTGCGCCAGTTCCGCTGCGCCAAGAATTTGCCGCGGCCCCTCTGGCAACAGGGGGTGCAGGCTGACGATGTCGGCGCGGGCGAGTAAGTCTTCGAGCGTGGTCAGGGTGACGTTGGTGCGGCGGGCGATGTCGGGGTCAATGTACGGATCGTAGGCCAGCACGTTCAGGCCGAAGGCGCGGGCGCGCGGGGCGACCAGCCGGCCCACGCGGCCGAAGCCGATCAGGCCGAGAGTCTTGCCGTCGAGCTGCACGCCCCAGTAACGCGAGCGATCCCACTCGCCGCGCCGCAGCGAGGCGTCGGCGGCGGGCAGGTGACGGCACAGCGCCAGCAGCAAGGCCAGCGTATGTTCGGCGGCGGACAGCGCAGCGGACTCGGGCGTGTTCATCACCATGATGCCGCGCTCGGTGGCGGCGGCGATGTCAATGTTATCGAGCGCCACGCCCGCGCGCCCGATGATCTTCAGGCGCGCGCAATATTCGATCAACGCCCGGCCCACCGCGGTGCCGGAGCGGACGATCAGGGCGTCGTAGTCGGCGGCGGCGGTGAGCAGCTCATCGCCGTTGCACGTGCCCAGTTCGGGCCGGTAATCGGTCTGGGCATCGGCGGCGGCGTGCAGCAGGGCCAGGCCCTCGTCGGGCAGAGGGTCGGTCACCAGGATGCGGAACATGGGGGACATGGCAAGACAGGCCGCTCAGCGTGTCGGCTTCCAGAGCGTTCGGGAAAAGGGCCTGCGGATGACGGGTCAAGGGCCGCGGAAAGACACCCGACCCTCACGGATCAGGCTCAGGCCGCGCCAGTAAAGGTCTTGGAAGGAAGCCGGGACTTCCGCGCGGCCCAGGGCCAGCGGCAGCACCGGCGCGAGCTCGGCGACGTGGATGAAGACCGGCGCGGCTGCTCGCACGCGTTCACGGCTGACCACGCCCCCGAAGCCGACGAAGAGATCTACCGCCTCGCTAGCTTCCAGATCGGAGGTGCCATCGCCGACGAGCAGCGCCCGGCCCCGGCACCGGCGGCGCAGCTTGCGGATGATCTCCGCCTTGCCTTTGCCCACCGTCAGCGGCCCGCCGTCGTGCGTCAGATAACGTTCATGCGGGTTGCGGCCGCCGGGGTGCTTCCACGTCTCCCACCAGCGCCCGGCCAATTGGTTGTACTCGACCTCGACGGCGTGGATGTTCGTCTCCGGCAGGCCGAGCCACAGGCCGAACTCACGCACGCCCTCGGCCAGCCCGCCGCTGACGATGAAGACCTCGCGCCCAAGTTGGCACAGCGCAGCGATCACGGCGGCGGCGTCCGGGATGACGGTGTCGCGATAGAGCTGGGCCAGGCGGTGCAGATGCTCGCGCGTCGGCTGCAGCAGCTCGAGGCGGCGCGAATAAACGGCCTCCAGCGGCAATTCGCCATTCATAGCGCGCTCGGTCAGCTCGGTTACTTCCGCTTCCTTGCCCACCCAGCGCGCCAGCTCGTCAATGCCCTCGACTGCACAAAGCGTGCTGTCGCAGTCGAAGATGACGATCTCGAAGGGCGCGCCGCCCAGGAAAGGGAAGGAGGATTTGAGATTGGAGATTGGATCGAGCATAGCCGACAGAACAAAGGGCAACCGGCTCGGGCGCCGATTGCCCTGGCATGACGTGTGATGAAGTGTACGGGCGGGGAAGGGGTGTGTCAATGGTTCAATCGCGGACGGTCAGCGGCGCAAGAATCACTCGATTATTCTCGATCGGTCGCTCGGCAGCGAGGATGGGCAGGCGGGTTCCCAGCTTTGAATGGTAAGCGCCGAGCCGCACATCATAGAAATCCGGCGCTGTCGTAACCTCAATAGCAATTCGCCTCCGTTCTACATAGACATAGCCTGGTCGCCATTTGGAAGTGGGCAAGCCGGGGCAAATCAAGGCATCGTTCTGGGCAATCAAGGGTTCACTATTCGCGCCTTTACCGATATGGACAAAGCCGGTTATATCCTCGCTGATCGGCTGAGTAAGTCGCCAGTACAGCGCTAGGACCAACGTTTCGCCTGGCCTGGCCACCGATGTCAAGTCGAAGCCGGTCAGTTGCAGGCCACCGTCGAAATCAACTTGTGCCGGGCGTGTAGGCGTTGGTGCTGCCGTATCCGGCGCAACCTGAAAGAAGACGGCATAGGCATATCCATCGTGATGCATAACCCAGGCCACCTCTTTTCCGGTGGAATAACTCTGTTTCAGAAGGGGTAAGGAATCAGAGTCCAGCGCGGTGATAACGCCGTAAGTAGTTGGTTGGGACTTTCGATCAGCTTTTGGTAAACAGTCAGGTGAGGCATCGAAAGCCACCAGATTCGGCTCTTCATCTATGGTCAGCGCAAACGGGTAAAGCAAGAATGGATTGGAGCGCGGCGTTAGCCAGACATCTCCTTCTTGTGCCAGCCTTAAGGCGTGCTCGATCGTGAAACGACCGTAAGCATGATAAGCATCTAGAATACGCGGGTCTTGGACGTAACGCAGATAGTCGTAGACCGTGTTGGCTGTAGAAAAGCATAGCCCTGCGCCCAATAAACCGGCCAGGCCCCAGCGTGGCGCGGGAGCGGCCCAGCGCTGTGTCATCTGAAGGATGGCCCCAGCACCCAGACCGGCCAGGGCGGCTAGAGCCGGCGTCATGGGCAAGCTGCGAGTAAAGGCGGGGGGGACCACGGTCGCAGCAGAAGGTAACGCCATCACCGCCGACCAAAGCAGCAGCAGTTGAATTCCCGGAGATCTTCGCGCCTGCGTCAGCGCTCCCAGCAGACCGATCAGGAAGAGAACTGAGACAAACGGGTCGAATAGAGGCCGCCCTGGCAGATTCTGAGTTGGCAGGCGATCGCCCTCGAACACAATGCCTTGCCACACCCGCACGTAACCATTTATCAGCCGCCCGAAAGAGTCGAGAGGATCACTTTGGATGGATGCTAGAGCCGTGACTGACTGAAGTTTGTTCAGGACGATTTCAGGATGCTGGGAATAGTAAAAGAGAAAAGGCCCATAAAAGAATAGCCCGCTCAGCGCCACCGTGCCGCCAACCACCAGTAACCGCCGACGTTGTTGACTCGGGCCAAGCACGGCACGCAAGCCGATGTAAGCCAGAACCAGAATCGGCAAAGCGAGTGCGGCCTCATATGTTGTTTGAGTTATGGCCAACAGAAAACCTGTAAGAACCGCCCACCGTAAGCTGAGCCGATCCAAGGTATGGAAAAGTGACATGACAGTCAGGATTGTGAAGGCGGTGCAGACCGTGTTCTGGCGCCCATCGCGGCTCAACAACACACCGGCAAATAGCGTTGCCATAACAGCGGTGGCCGTCAATGCCGCCAGATGACGTGGCTTCGTCTTGAGCGTGTCTCGCAGAACGATCAATAAGCAGGGATACACCAGGGCAACACTGACCACCCCGGCAGTGGCCGATACCCAACGAGCCGAGTAGGCCGCCGGGTGGCCCAACGCCTGTACCAGCGCGGTGGCATAAATCTGAAAAGGGGAATTCCCACTTTGAAACACAGGATCAACATTGGGCAAAAGGTTGATACCTCGCAAAACTTCGCGCCCCCTGACTTCGAACCAGGCTTCGTCTCCAAAAAATGTGGGCGGGATCTCGATTAGGTACGCTGTCCGCAACACGATCGCCAGGATGATCAATGCCACATAAGCGAACAGCCAGAAAGAGGGACGCTCTTTCATTACAGTGGTCTTCAACATGTTCCTCATTTCTCTGTTAGAGCCTATCTCTAAACCAGGGGTCTGGCGAAGGCCTGGCCTTCGCCAGACCCAGATCAAACTGCCAAGGCGAAGTTTAGAGATAAGCCCTTATTCATTAGTTCGCAAATTTCCACGCCCCTGGCCCAGCCACAGGTAATTGCGCAAGCAAGCGGATTCGTGCAAGCAGCTGATCGGGTCGTTTCGCGCCTATCGAGCCGCCGCATTCAGAATCGCCTCAGCGACCTGCCGCATGCTCAGCCGCTCGTCGCGGGCGCGCTTTTGAATGGCAAGGTAGGCCTCCTGCTCGGCGAGGCCGCCCTTCATCAGCACGCCCTTGGCTTTCTCGATCAGCTTGCGCGTCTCCAGCGTTTCCTCGAGTTCGACGATGCGCTGGGCCGCCAGTTGCGCATCGTTGAAGCGCGCCACCGCCAGCTGGATGGCGGCACTCAGGTCGCGTTCGTCTACCGGCTTGATCAGGTAACTTTGAATCGGCAGCTCGGCCGCTTTCCGAATCAGGTCCTGGTCGGTGTAGGCCGTGAGCAGGAGGATGGGCATGGGCTGCTTGCGGGCGATGACGCGCGCGACCTCCAGGCCATCGGTCAGCGGCATGCGGATGTCGAGCAGGGCCAGGTCGGGGCGGGCGGTGCGGACGAGATCCAGCGCCTCGCGTCCGTTGGCTGCCAGCAGGGCGTCGTGGCCCAGCGCGGCTAGCATGGTCTTCAGGCCCAGGCGGATCAGGGCTTCGTCGTCGGCGACGAGGATGCGTAGTTTTTTCATCGTGCGTTCAGCGGCGCCGTGGCGGGCGCTCAGTCCGAGGCCTCCAGATGAATATGCGGCAAGCGGACTACGACCTGCGTGCCCTGCGGCTCACGCCGCAGAAACTCGAGGCGCCCATGCAGGTCATCGCGCACCAGAGCTTCGACGATCTCCAGGCCCAGGCTGGAAGCGGGCGCGCCCGGCAGGCCCACGCCATCGTCAGTTACCTCGATCACGTACTCCTGCGGGCTGCGGCCCAGGCGAATGTCCACGCGGCCCTCGGTGCGGCCGGGAAAAGCGTGCTCCAGCGCGTTTTGCAGCAACTCATTCACGACCAACGCCAGCGAGGTTGCGGCGCGTGACGGCAGCACCACAGCTTCGCCCTCGACCTGGAGATGCACCTGAAGGTCGGGCCGGAGGAGGTGCTGGGCGGTCAGCCGGGCGATGCGTTCCACCACCTCGGTGACATCCACCAGCCGGTAGCCCTCCTGCGCCAGCACTTCGTGGACGGCGGCGATGCTCTGAATGCGGTGGACGGCCATGTGCAGCACGTCCGGCGCGGACAAGCCGGTGCTCTGGCTGGCTTGCAGGCGCAGCAGCATGGCAACGGTCTGGAGATTGTTGCGCACCCGGTGGTGCATCTCGCGTACCACGGCAGCGTTGGTGGCGAGCTGCGCGTTCTCGATCGCCAGCGCCATCTGGTTGGCGAGCGTGGAGAAGAGCTTGATCTCGGCCTCGGAGAATGTGTGCGGTTCGGTGGTATAGCAGTTGAGCACGCCGATGACGCGCTCGCGCACGATGAGCGGCACCGAGAGCAGGGAGACCAGCCCTTCCTGCGTCGCCAGCTCACGAAACGGATAACGCGCATCGGTGCGCACGTCGTGGACGGCGATGGGCCGGCGCTCGCGAATGACCTGCCCATTGATGCCTGCCTCGGCCCGGAGCGTCGGCTTGCGCTGGTAGCCCGCCAGCGTGCTGTAGGCCGCCCGCACCACCAGCTCCGATCGGTCTTCGTTGAGCAAGCGCAGGGTGCAGACCGGCGTGCCCATCACCTTGGCCGCCATCTCGGCGATCAGCCCCAAAGTCTCGTCCAGGTACAACGGCGAGTTGACGGCCTCGCTCACGCGCGCCAGCGTGGTCAGCTCGGTAAGCTGGCGGTTCATGCGGTCGTAGAGGCCGGCGCGGTCGAGGGCGCCGGCCGCCAGGTCGCTGATCAACTCGGCCAGCTCGATCTCCTCCGACGTGAAATCGTGGAAGTCCAGAGTCTGGACGTTCAGCGCGCCGATGACGCGCTCGCGGTTGATGAGCGGCACGGCCAGCAGCGAGCGGAAGTTCTTTTCCTCGGTGTAGGGCACGTAATAGAAACGCGGGTCGGCCTGCGCATCGCGCTCGGCGACCGGTACGCCATGCAGCGCCGACCAGCCCGTCAGACCCTGGCCCATTTTGAGCGAGCCGCGGCCGACGGCTTGCCAGGCCAGACCGGTGGAGGCGCGCAGCCAGAGCGTCTCGCCCTCCAGGAGATAGATCGAGCATGAGTCAACGTGCATCACCTGCGTGGTCTTGCGCGCGATCAGGTCCAGGGTGGTGTCCAGGTCCCAGGCCGCCGAAAGCGCGCGCGCGATCTCGCGCAGACCGGCGATCACCTGGGACTTGGGCGGGGTCTGTGTCGGTGTTGAATGCGATCGCATGTAACCAGATTTTAAATGATGTCCAGAGTCGTCCCTGCGCTCGATGCTGTATAATGTTGCCGCTTGACAAACTTGCCCATGGTCTTTATGAGTGACGCCTCACGCCGTTCGACCGTCGGCTCAATCTCCGAGTTATCTGACGCCCCGAAGTACAACATCAAAGCCGTTTGCCTGCAAACAGGCATCCGCCCGGTGACGCTGCGCGCCTGGGAACGGCGCTACAAGCTGCTCAACCCGCACCGCACGCGCAGCAACTATCGCCTGTATTCTGAACGCGACCTGGCGATCCTGCGCTGGTTGAAAAATCGCGTGGATAGCGGCCTGCCCATCAGCACGGTGGCGACTGAGTTGGCGGAGATGCGTCGCCTCGGAGACTGGCCGGAGCCGATCCCCCTACTGTCGGTCGCGCCGCCGGTGATCCGTGAGGGCGCCGCGCCGTCCCATTACGCCGACCGGCTGTTCAAGGCGCTGACGGCCCATAGCGAGCCTGAGGCCAACGCCATCTTCACCGAACTGTATGCGCTGTATGATATCAGCACCGTCTGCACCGACGTGATCCTGCCTTGCCTGATCAGCATCGGCGATGCCTGGCAGCGCGGACAGATCCGCATTACGACCGAGCACTTCGCCAGCAACTACCTGCGCGGGCGCGTGATGACGCTCTACCAGGCGCAGCCGATGGTGCGCAACGCGGCGCGCATCCTGGTCGGTTGCGCGCCGAACGAGCTGCACGATATCGGCAGCCTGATACTGGCGCTGTTTCTGCGACGCGAGGGCTATCGCGTCGAGTTTCTCGGGCAGGACGTCCACGTGGATGACCTGCTGGAGTACGCGCGCCTGGAGCGGCCTGCGCTCATCTGCCTGTCGGCGACTTTGGAACTGTCGGCGCGCGAATTGCAGCGCGTCCACGCCGGCCTGGTCAACATGCGCCCGCGCCCAAAGTTTGGCTTTGGCGGGCCGATCTTCAACCTGAAGCCTGCCTTGCGCGACAGCACGCCGGGCATTTATCTGGGGGATACCCTCCCGGCGGCCAGCGTCAAGATCCGCCAACTCCTCAGCGCCTGACCCTCACCCGCGCGACCCGAGTCGCGCAGCCGCTTGCCCACGCTGTGGCGGACTGCGGCCTACAATCCAAAGATTGTACACGAATGGTGAAATCTTTATACAGCGTGATATATTTTCTCCGCCCTCGCTATCGTTGCGAGGCAGAGGCTCATTCTGACGATGAATGCTGGTGACCAGACCGACAACACGCCGAAATACAACGTCAAGGCAGTTTCTCACCTTGTTGGCATCCCGCCGGTCACGCTGCGCGCCTGGGAGCGCCGCTACGGCTTGCCCACGCCGCAGCGCGGCGCGCAGGGGTATCGTTTGTACTCGGATTATGATGTCCGCACCCTGCGCTGGCTCAAGTCCCAGATCGAAGCCGGCCTGAGCATCAGCCGCGCGGCCCAGCATCTGGCGGATCTGCGCCGGCAGGGCAATGACCCGGCGCTCACGATGCGGCGGGAAGTCGCTGCGCAGTTGCCGGCTTCGACGGCGAATCTTTCTCAGCGCTGTGTGGAGGCCTGGTTATCGCTGGACGCGGAGACCGCCTCCGAAACCCTGCGTCTGGCTTTCAGCCTGTATGCCATCGAAAAGGTATTGTTGGAGGTGATCAGCCCCGCCCTGGTGGATATCGGCGAGCGCTGGCACCGCGGCGAACTGCCCGTGGCGGTCGAGCACTTCGCCACCCAATTCTGCCTGCGCCATTTGCAAAGCATGGTCGCCGCCGCCGGCGCACCTTCGCGCCCAGGCCTGATCGTGGCGGCCTGTGCCCCGGGCGAGCTGCACGAGATCGGCCTGCTGATGCTGGTAGTGATGTTGCGCTGGCGCGGCTGGGACGTGATGTACCTCGGCCCGAACCTTAATCTGGAGCGGCTGGATGAGGCCGTTGGCCAACTCCGACCGCGCGTTCTGCTCTTCACCGCTACCCGGCCCGAGTCTGCAGAGGCGCTCCGCCCCTTGTCCGAAATCCTGACGCGTTTCCCCCAGCCGGCGCCGCGCGTCATCGTCGGTGGGCAAGGTTTCAGCCATAACCTGGTCACCCCGATCGCCGGCTTCATCTACCTCAATGAGTCGTTATTGGAGATGGTGCGTGTCGTCGAGCAGTACACCCAGGGCGGCCCGGAACTGCGCGCACGCTTGGACGCCTGATAACTTCAGGAAAGATCGATTCTTATGGCCAAACGTTTGAATGTGGGCGACCGCGCCCCGAATGCGACCGTGTTAGACATTCAGGGCCAGCCAGTCGAGCTGTCGCAGTTGTGGCAGACCGGCCCGGTGATGCTCAACTTTTTGCGTCACTTTGGCTGAATGTTCTGCCGCGAATGGCTTGCTCAGTTGGAGCAGCACAAGGATCAAATCACAGCCGCCGGCCTGCGGATTGCCGCAGTCGGCCTGGGTGAACCGAAACACGCGCAGCGCTATTGCGGCTCACTCGCGCCAAGCCTGGCCTGTTACGCCAACAAAACCAAGGAAGCTTACAGAGCGTTTGGCCTGGAGCGCGGCAGCCTGCTGCAGTTGATGGGGCCGGGAGTGCTCGCCGCCGGCGCTCGCGCGGTGGCGCGAGGCCATACCCAGGGCGAGCCGACCGGTGATACGCTGATGCTCGGCGGGGTTTTCATCATTGACCAGCAAGGCGTCGTCCGTTACGCCCACTATGACGCCCATGCCGGCGACCATCCGGAGTTCGCCGAAATCCTGCGCGCCGTCCAGC
>JBBIQY010000069.1:0-21584 GCA_037442085.1 Anaerolineae bacterium | reverse complement strand
ACGCTCACTGCGAAAGCTCAAGTCGCTCGGCTATGCCGTTGAGTTGGTTCCCGTGGCCATGGCGTAACGCCCGTGGCTTGAGGCTCGACTGGACGCATCAGTCGGAGCGACCTATTTTCTGGTCAGCTGGAGGTAGAGTCACCCAGACACAGAGCCGGCTGATCCCTCTCTGCGGCTCCGTGCCTGGGCTGCCAGGAACTTATGGATGACCCCATTCGCCTTCGCCCGGCTACCCTCGCCGACTGGCCGCAAGTCGCGCAGCTACTCTCCGCCATGCAGCTCCCCCTCGACGGCGCACAAGAGCACCTGTCCGGCTTCATGCTGGCGCTGCGCGATGGGCAGTTGGTGGGCTGCGCGGCGCTGGAGCGGTACGGTGAGGCAGCGTTGTTGCGTTCAGTGGCGGTGCGCACCGAGGCGCGTAGCAGCGGCGTCGGGCGCGCGTTGGTGAACGCGGTGCTGGCGCAGGCCCGCGCCGGCGGCGTCCGGCAAGTCGTCCTGCTCACCGAGACGGCGCACAGCTATTTTTCAAGCTTTGGTTTTCGCAAAATCTCACGCGCCGAAACGCCTGAAGCAGTTCAAGCCTCCGCCGAGTTCACCACGGCCTGCCCACAATCGGCGATCGTGATGGTCCTGGAGTGGAGCGGGGTGGCAGACCCGTTTTCTCGAGCGCCGTCCCAGGCCCACAGCAGCTCGCCCGCGGTGACGCTTTAGTACCTCCCCCGCGCCGTCACGGCCTCCGGGTTTGGCAGCTCCTCGGGGCGGGCGATCTGAATGTTGACGGCGCAGGCTTTGAACTCGGGGATTTTGGCCTGCACGTCGAGCACGTCAATGGTGAGCAGGTTGCCGGCGGCCTCGGCGAAGTGCATGGGGATGAAGACCACGCCGGGCGTCGTCTTCTCGGTGACGTTAGCGCGCAGCACCACCGACCCGCGCCGCGACGAGACGCGCACCACGTCGCCGGTCTTCAGGCTGAGCTGCGTAGCGTCAATCGGATGAATCTCCACCAGCGCCTCGGGGTAGAGCGCGTCAAGCTCGGAGTGGCGCGTCAGCGTGCCGCCGTGCCAGTGTTCGAGCAACCGGCCCGTCGTCAGGATGAACGGATACTCGTCATCGGGCGGCTCGGCGATGGGGATATATTCAAGCGGGAAGAATTTGCCGCGCCCGGCGGGGAACGACTCGGCGAACAGGAACGGCGTGCCCGGGTGGCTCTCGTCCGGCACGGGATACTGTAGGCCGGTCTTTTCGAGGCGCGCGTACGTCACGCCCTTGAGCATTGTCGCGACGCTCGCCATCTCGCGGAACACCTCCTCCGGCTCTTCGTAATTCCAGCGCGCGCTGTTCGGGCGGCCCAGGCGTTGTTCGATGCGCAGCGCCAGATCGCAGATGATCTCCCAGTCGGGTCGTGATTTTCCCCTCGGCTCGAGCGCTTTGCGCACGCGCTGCACGCGCCGGTCGGTGTTGGTGAACGTCCCTTCCTTCTCCGCCCAGGAGGCGGCGGGCAGAAAGACATCCGCAAAGGCGCCGCTCTCGTTGATGAAAACATCCTGGGCGGCAAGGAACTCCAGTTGCTCCATGTGGTGTCGGGTGACGTTCAGGTTCGGCTCGGTCATCATCGGGTTCTCGCCCATGATGTACAGCGCGCGCACCCCGCCCGGCCGGGCGTTGGCCAGGATCTCGGTGGTGGTCAGGCCGCGCTTGCGCGAGAGGCCGCCCGGCTCGACGTTCCAGGCGCGTTCCCATTTCTGGGCGTTCTCCTCCTTCACCACTTCCATGTAGCCGGGGTAGTGGAAGGGCATCGCGCCCGCATCCGAGGCGCCCTGTACGTTGTTCTGCCCGCGCAACGGGTTCAGGCCGGTGCCCTCGCGCCCGATATGGCCGGTGAGCAGGGCCAGGTGGATGAGGCCGAGTGCGCTGGCGGTGCCCTGCGAGAGCTGCGAGATGCCCATGCCCCAGTAAATCGCGCCGTTCTTCGCGGTGGCATACAGGCGCGCCGCCTCGATAATCAAGTTGCGATCCACGCCGGAGATGGCCTCGGCGTATTCGGGTGTGAACGGCGCAAGGGATTTGACGTACTCATCAAAACCCTCGGTGCGCGCCTCAATGAAGGATCGGTTTACCAATCCTTCATTGACGATGACGTACGCCATGGCGCTGAAGACGACGACGTTGGTGCCGGGCTTGAGCGGCAGCCAGAGTGTCGCGAAGTCGCACAGCTCGATGCGGCGCGGGTCAATGACGATGAGCTTCGCGCCGTGCTCCCTCACCGCCTTCTTCATCTGCAGGGCGATGATGGGGTGGTTCTCGGTGGTGTTGGAGCCGGTCACAATGAAACAGTCGCTCTTGACGACCTCGGCGGCGGTGTTGCTCATGGCCGAGGTGCCGAGGGATTTGAGTAGCGCGGTCACCGAGCCGGCGTGGCACAGCCGCGTGCAGTGGTCCACGTTGTTGGTGCGGAAGAGCGCGCGGAACAGCTTCTGCAGCAGGTAGTTGTCCTCGTTCGTCGCCTTGGCGCAGCAATAGACCGCCAGCGCGTCCGGGCCGTCGCGCCGGTAGATCTCCACCAAGCGATCGGCCACATAGTCCAGCGCCTCGTCCCACGAGACCTGACGCCACTCGCTCAAATCGAACGCCTGCTTGCGACGGCCGGCGACCTGCGGCGTGGTGCGGATGAGCGGCTCGGTCACGCGCTTCGGGCTGTAGATGAAGTCGTAGCCGAAGCGGCCCTTGACGCACAGGTTGCCGTGGTTAACGACCGAGTCGAACGGCGAGGTGACGCGATAGATGAAATCATCCTTGAGATGCAGGTCGAGCGTGCAGCCCACGCCGCAATACGGGCAGGTCGTTCGCGTAATACGATCCGCAGTGAGCATGACAACCTCCAGTGTGTAACCTGAGACGCCGCGCCGATCAGCGCACCACCATCACCGGGCAAGGTGCGTGGCCGATGACGCGCTGCGAGTTGCTGCCGAACAGCAGGCTTTTCAGCGAGCTGCGCCCGCGCGTGCCTATGACGATGAGATCGCAGCACCGCTGCTTCGCCGTTCGGATGATCTCCTCGGCCGGCTGGCCGAGCGCCAGTTCGTCGTGAATCTCCAGGCCGCCGCCCAGGATCTCATGCGCTTCCAAGATCAGGCCCTGGCCGGGCGGCAGACGCTCGCCATCGGTCGCCTCCCCACCGCCGGCCTCCATCACCACGAGGACGCACAGGCTCGCTCTTGGCCGCTGTTCGCGGGCCAGTTGCCCGGCCAGCTCGGCCGCTTTGCGGGCATATCCTGAACCGTCATAGGCGAGCAGGATGTGTTCGAACACGTCGCTTTTTCTGTTTTGCCTACCACGCAATCAACACAATTGCCAACAGGGCCGCGCCGACGCCCAGCCACTGTCCCGCGCTGAGCCGTTCTTGGAGCATGAGCGCCGCCAGCGCTACCGTCGAGGCCGGGTACAGCGATGACAGCACCGAAGCCACATCCAGCCGGCCGATCTGCGCGGCCAGGGTGAAGAAGGCGTTGCCGCCCGCATCCAGCACGCCGGCCAGGGCGGTGAGCGCCCACAGCCGGCGCTCGGGCATAGCCGGCCGACGATTGAGCCGCACGATACCGGTCAGCAGCGCAAGCGAGGCCGCCCGCGCGGCCACGATCGGCCAGAACACGGCGCGGTCGTTGGCGCGATCCATCAGCACAAAGAACAAGCCGAAGCCCAGCCCGGCGACCAGCGGCAGGGTCAGCTCCTGCGGGTTGAAGCCGAGCGGGCCGGCGGGTCGCGAGAGCAGCCAGACACCGACTAATGCGCAGCCGAAGCCGACAAATTGAAAGACCTTCGGCCAGCCCTGGGTGAAGGCGGCGACGATGACAGGCAGGGCCGCTGCCAGCACTGCCGAGAGCGGCGCGACCAATCCCATCCGTCCGGAGGCCAGGCCGCGATACAACGCCAGCAGGCCCACCGAACCGAACGCACCGGCTGCCGCGCCCCAGGCCAAGTCGCCCGCCGGCGGCAGCGCTTCCCGAAACACCAACGCCAGCCCAATCAGCAGCGCCGCGCCGAAGATCTGTGAGCCGATGACGATGCTGTACGCGCCACCGTGGCGAGCGTCGGCACGTCGGCTGGCCAGGCCGCCGCTAAAGTCGCCCGCCCCCCAGCTCGCTGCGGAGAGCAGGCCGAAGGCGATGGGGACAAGCTCGAGGTCGGTCATTGAGAGAGGCGCGGCGCGTCGTCGTGCGTGGCGTGTCGCCCGAATCGCAGAGTGCGGCAGGCGATACGGCATACACTTGGCACAACTACGTATGGCGTTTCCGCCGTCGTTCCGCGTGCGTCATCTCCATGATCTCGGCCGGCGTCTTGCCCGTCTCCAGCAGCCACTCGCGCTTGGGCTTGAGCGCGCCGGTGGGGCACACGCCCACACACTGACCGCAGAAGACGCAGGTCGTCTCCGGCATGGCCTTGTCGAAGAAGGTGCCGATCTGAGTCTCGTAGCCGCGCCCGTCGAAGTTGAGGGCATAGGTATATTGGGCGTCGTCGGCGCAGACCTGCACGCAGCGCCAGCACAAGATGCACTTGCTGTAATCGCGCACGTACATGGGGTTGTCGTCAATGACCGGGCGTTCGCGGCGCGCGGCGTCGGGGAAGCGCGCCGGGTCGGCGGCGTAGTCGGCCAGTTGCGCCTGAATCTCCGGCGCCTCGGACAGGTCCACGGCTGAGTTGAGCATCTCGAGGAGGGTGCGGCGGCTGCGTTCGACGCGCGGGTTGCGCGTGTGCACTTTCATCCCTTCGGCGACGCGCACCAGGCAGGCCGGCTGCAACAGCCGGATCCCTTCGACCTCGACCACGCACATGCGGCACAGCCCGTTGGCCGTACAGTGGTCGTGATAGCAGATCGTCGGGATGTGCACGCCGATTTGCGCAGCGGCTTTGAGGATCGTTGTCCCAGCGGGGACAGTCACCGGCTGCTCGTCAATGGACAGTGTCACATCAGGCATAAGTTTGGGGACACAGAGTTGCGAAGACACAGATTGACAGTGAACTTCTTTGTGTCTCAGCGTCTCTACGTCAAAGCACCTTCTTCGACAAAGAGATCAGGCCAGAGCTTCATCGCGCTCAGCACGGCGCTGGCGGCGGTCTGGCCCAGGCCGCACAGCGAAGCATCGGTCATCGTCCAGCCCACGTCCGCCAGGCGCTCCTTATCGCCGGGCAGAACCCGGCCGCGCGCGACACGCTCCAGGATTTCATACTGGCGTTGCGTGCCGAGCTGACACGGGTAACACTTGCCGCATGATTCGTGCGCGAAGAATCGCCCGAGCCGCACCAGCACTTCGCGCATATCGCGCGTGTCGTTAAAGACCATCACCACGCCCGAGCCGAGAGGCAGGCCGGCCGCACGCAAGTCCTCGAAGGAGAGCTTCACGTCCAGGTGCTGCGCCGTAGCGAACGCGCCCGCCGCACCGCCGAACAGGACCGCGCGCAGTTCGCCGCCGATCACGCCGCCGGCCAGATTCTCGATCAGATGACGGAGGGTGACGCCAAAGGGGATTTCGTACAGGCCGGGCCGCAGCACGTCACCGGAGACGCAGAACAGCTTGGGGCCGGTGGACTTCTCCGTGCCGAACTGGTGGAAGGCGGCCGCGCCGTGCGTGACGATGTACGGCACTTTGGCCAGCGTCTCGACGTTGTTGATGACGGTGGGCTTGCCGAGCAGGCCAAAGGTGGCCGGGAAGGGCGGCTTGATGCGCGGGAAGCCGCGCTTGCCCTCGATGGACTCGAACAGCGCCGTCTCCTCGCCGCAGATGTACGCGCCCGCGCCGCTGCGCACCTCCACATCCAGCGCATAACCCGTGCCCAGCACGTCCGGCCCGAGCAGGCCCGCAGCGTAGCACTCCTGCACCGCCGCCGTTACGCGCTCGAGGGCCGTCGGGTACTCGCCGCGGATGTAGATGTAGATGCGGTGCGCGCCGATGGCGTACGCGCCGATCATCGCGCCCTCGAGGATGCGGCATGGGTCGCCTTCCAGGAGGATGCGATCCTTGAACGTGCCCGGCTCGGACTCGTCGGCGTTGACGACGAAGTATTTGGGCGTGCCTTTGGCGTTGACCGCACCGTCCCACTTGATCCAGGTAGGGAAGGCCGCGCCGCCGCGCCCCACCAGCCCCGAGCCGTTCACCAGCTTGATGACCTCGTCGGGGGCCATCTTCGCGCCGAGGGTGCGGCGCAGGGCCTGCATCCCGCCGACGGCCTGATACTCGGTCAGCGTCATGCGCCGCCCGCGCCCGGCCAGCGGGGTGACGATGCACAAGTCACCGCCCACGTAATCTTCGGGCGCGCGGCCCTTGCCGGAGAGCACGTGGTCGAGCTGCTGCGCCTCGACGTGTGCGAACGAGACGGTCTTGGCCGGGCGTGCGTCGTTGAAGGTGAGGTTGACGGCCGGGGCGCAGTTGCACAGGCCCAGGCATGGCGCGCGCTCGACCGTGTAGGCGCCGTCGGCGGAGGTCTCGTTGACGCCACAACCGGCTTTGCGGCAGGCGGCCTCCAGCACCTCGTCCGAGCCGCGCATCCAGCAGGCCGGGTCGGTGCAGACACGGATGATGGTGCGGCCCACCGGCTCGCGATAGAACAGGGCGTAGAAATCAATCACGCCGTGCACGTCGGCCAGCGGCACGCCAAGCGCCTGGCCGATGGCGGCGGCGACGGGTTCCGGCAGGTAGCCGTAAAGGGCCTGCGCCTCGTGCAGGGCGGGAAGCAGGCCGGGTCGGCCTTGCGGCGCGTGACGTTCCAGGACGGGGCGGAGCAGCGTCAGGTCGAGCGTCTCGGATCGAGCCACCACGTTTCCTTCTCTCGGCGGGGATTGCGGCAAGTTTACTCCGCTTTGGCCAGACTCTCCAGTCAAACTTAGCGCGCCCAACTTGTGACCGGCGTACAACGTGCCGCGGGCTTGATATGATTGGCCGCGATGAGGCCCTCTCCCCTCTGACCGCGACCTTTCCCCGAGTTGTTTTACCATCCCGGCTTCCAATGCTGCTATCATCTCTTCCGAGCCGCCGAGCACGATCAATATGATCCCTGGCTGTTCATCCGGCAAGACGAATTCTTCAGGAGTCGCACATGTCTTTCCCCATTGACCGCGTTCGGGCCGAGTTCCCGGCGCTGGCCTCCAACGCCATCTACTTGGATAACCCGGGCGGCACACAAGTCCCGCGCCGCGTGCTCGACCGGATGAGCGATTACCTGGTGCGCTGCAACGCCAACAAGGGCGGCGCGTTCCGCACCTCGGTCGAATCCGACGCCGTGCTGGCTGCCGCGCATACGGCGATGGCCGCCTTGCTCAACTGCCGCCCCGAGGAGATCGTCTTCGGCCAGAACATGACCACCCTTACATTTCACGTGTCGCGTTCCCTCGCCCGCTGGCTCGATCCCGGCGATGAGATCGTCGTCACCCACCTCGACCACGACGCCAACATTGCCCCCTGGCTGCTGGTCGCTGCGGATCGGGGGGCCGTCGTCCGTTGGGTGGACATCCACGACGCGGATGTGACTCTGAAGATGAGCGACTTCGAGCGATGGATCAACCCGAAGACGAAACTGGTGGCAGTGGGGTACGCTTCGAACGCGGTGGGCACTATCAACGATGTGGCCACGATTACGAAGCTGGCGCACGCCGCCGGCGCGCTGGTGTACGTGGACGCCGTTCAGTACGCGCCGCATGGCCTGATAGATGTGCGCGCGCTCGATTGCGATTTCCTTGTCTGCTCGGCTTACAAGTTCTTTGGCCCGCACGTCGGCGTCCTATACGGCCGGCACGACCTGCTTCAACGGCTGCCGGCATACAAAGTGCGGCCGGCGCCCAACGAGCCGCCCGACAAGTTCGAGACCGGCACCCAGAATCATGAGGGGATCGCCGGTGTGCTTGGCGCGGTGGAATACCTGGAATGGCTGGGCGGGCGGGAAAACGGCGCGCTGAAGGATTTAGGGGAAAGTCAGGCTGAGCGGCGGCAGTGGCTCGAGCGCGGCTTTCAGGCGATGGTCGCGTATGAGCATGAGTTGAGCGCCTACTTGATCGAGCAGCTTGAAACGATCCCCGGGCTCACCATTCGCGGTATCACGGACCCAGCGCGGCTGGCGTGGCGCGTGCCGACAGTCTCTTTTACGCTGAATGGCCGGCATCCGCGACAGGTTGCGACGCAACTTGCCGAGCGCGACATTTATGTTTGGGATGGCAACTATTACGCTCTGGCGGTCGCCGAGCGGTTAGGCGTTCAAGAACGGGGCGGCATGGTCCGTGTCGGCCTGGTCCACTACAACACGCGTGAAGAAGTTGATCGGCTCAGCGCCGCCTTGCGGGAGATCGTTCACTCGTGAAATGATGCTTTGGGCGATTAAAACGATGAGCGCCCGGGTGAGGGGGGCACCCGGACGCTCATCTAGCCAAAATTTTATTCCTTTTCTGGAAAATTGCAAGGGCAATTTTCAGCCGGTGTGCACGCAAAAGATGTCAGTGACAGCCGCATCCTGAGCGGAGCGGGCTGCTTTTGCCCGCGCAGTCGAAGGAGCGGCTGACAACCTTTGCGTGCACACTTCAGCCGTCCGGTAACGGCGTCTCCCCACCGTCCGAATTTTGAGTTCTAGGCGCCCCCGGCAGGAATTGAACCCACATCAGAGCCTTAGGAGTGCCCTGTTCTATCCGTTGAACTACGGGGGCGGAAAATGACCGAAGATTGAGGCTTGCTTCATCAACCTTCGATCATCTCCCTTGATTTTACTCGACTTTCCCCGTCGCCAGCGCCTGCTTCAACTCGCCGATCAACTGCGTCACCGGGATCTCGCGCGGGCAGGCATTCGTGCAGTTGAAGACCGTGCGGCAGCGCCAGACGCCGAACTGGTTGCCGACGATCTCAAGGCGCTCGGCGGCGGCGGTGTCGCGGTCGTCGAAGATGAAGCGGTGCGCCTGCACAATGGCCGCCGGGCCGATGTACCGGTCGTTGGACCAGAATGATGGGCAGGACGTGGTGCAGGCCGCGCACAGGATGCACCAGGTTCCCTTGTCGAAGCGCTCACGCGCCTCCGGCGATTGCCGCCGCTCGCGGCCATCCTCCGGCAGCGGGCTGTCGTTGATGAAGAACGGCAGCACCGAGCGGTAGTGCTCGAAGAACGGTTCCATGTCCACGATCAGGTCTTTGATCAGCGGCAGGCCGAGCAGCGGCTCCACGGTCAGCGTGCCGCCCTCCTTGACGCAGGACTCCACCAGCACTTTGCAGGCCAGCGCGTTGCGCCCGTTGATGCGCACGGCGTCCGAGCCGCAGATGCCATGCGCGCAGGAGCGGCGCACCGTCAGCGTGCCGTCCTGATACCATTTCACGTAGTGCAGCACGTCCAGCACCCGATCTTTCGGATCGGCCTCCACCTCGTAGGTTTCGAAGTGAGGCTTCTGATCGGTCTCCGGGTTATAGCGCTTGATCTTGACTTTGAATTTCATGGTCGCCTCAAAGGGCAGGGGATGGGGGATAAGGGTTGGATTTGTTGTCCCAATCCTTATCCCCCAACTCCTCATCCCTCAGTATTTTCTTTCCGTCGGCTGAAATTTGGTGATGGTGACCGGCTTGTAGGTGATTTGCGTGTGCGCGCCGGTGGGCGAGGTGGACGGCGCGCCGGTGTAATGGATGAGGGTGTGCTTCAGCCAGGCGGCATCGTCGCGCTCGGGAAAGTCATCGCGCGAGTGAGCGCCGCGGCTCTCCGTCCGGTTCAGCGCCGAGAGCGCCGTCGCCTCTGCCAGGTCGAGCAGACAGCCCAGCTCGAAGGTCTCCAGCAGATCGGTGTTGAAGCGCCGGCCCTTGTCGTCAATCTGGATGCGGCAGAAACGCTCCTTCAACTCGCGCACCTTGTTCACGGCGGTCTGCATCATCGGCTCGGTGCGGAATACGCCGACGTTGTCCATCATCACTTCCTGCATTTCGTTGCGGATCCTGGCCGCCTTCTCGCCGCCTTTTTGTGTGCGGATGCGTTCCAGTTCGCTGACCACGTCCGCTTCCGGGCTGTCCGGCAGCGGCGCAAGGTCGGAGCCTTTGACGAACTCGGCCATCGCCTTGCCGCTGCGCCGGCCAAAGACCACCAGGTCCACCAGCGAGTTGGTGCCCAAGCGATTGGCGCCGTGCACCGAGACGCAGGCGCATTCGCCCGCCGCGAACAGGCCCGGCATGACCGTGTTGTTCCCGTCCACGATGACGCGCCCGTCAACGTCGGTGGGGACGCCGCCCATGGCGTAGTGGGCCGTCGGCTGGATGGGCACCGGTGCGTGCAGCGGGTCTATGCCCTGGTAGACGCGCATCATCTCGATGATGTCGGGCAGCTTCTTCTCCAGCTCCTCGGCCGTCACGTCCCTGCCGCCGGGGCCGCTCTTGTACTTGTTGATGGTCTCCGGGCGGATGTCAATGTACACATAGTCCTTGCCGTTGATGCCGCGTCCGTCCCTGATCTCCAGATAGATCGAGCGCGAACACACATCGCGTGAGGCCAGGTCCTTCATCGTCGGCGCGTAACGTTCCATGAAGCGCTCGCCCCGGCCGTTGATGAACACGCCGCCCTCGCCGCGCGCCGCCTCCGAGAGCAGGATGCCGAGCTTGTACATGCCGGTCGGGTGGAATTGGAAGAACTCCATGTCTTCCAGCGGCACGCCGCGCCGCCAGCAGGCCGCCACCGGGTCGCCGGTGAGCGAGTGCGCGTTAGACGTAACTTTGAACATGCGTCCGAAGCCGCCCGAGGCCAGCAGCGTCGCTTTGGCGTGAAAGACGTGGTGCTCGCCGGTGTTGATCTCGACGGCGATGACGCCCTTGCAGACGCCGTGCTCGAGGATCAGGTCCACGACGAAGAACTCGTCGAAAAACCTCACCTTTTGCTTGAGGCACTGTTGGTAGAGCGTCTGCAGGATCATGTGGCCGGTGCGATCGGCGGACTTGCAGGCGCGCATTACAGGCCGCTTGCCGTAGTCGGCAGTGTGTCCGCCGAAGCGGCGCTGCTCGATGCGGCCATCCGGCGTGCGGTCGAAGGGCAGGCCCATGTGCTCCAGCTCGATGACGGCTTCGATGGACTCGCGCGCCAGGATCTCCGCTGCGTCCTGATCCACCAGGAAGTCGCCGCCTTTGACGGTGTCGTACATGTACCACTCCGGGTTGTCCTCTTCCATATTGCCGAGCGGCGCGGCGATGCCGCCCTGCGCGGTGCCGGTGTGGGAGCGCGTCGGGTAAAGCTTGGAGATGACGGCGACGTTGGTCGCCCGGCTGGCATGCAGTGCGGCCATCAATCCTGCGCCGCCTGCGCCGACGATCACGGCGTCGAACGTGTGATATTTGACCATGAGATGTTTTCTCCCTGCGGCGCTACGCGAGCCGGACACCGGCAAACATCGCATACGCCCCCAGGCCGGTGATCACCAGCCAGACGATAAACAGCACGACACCGACGACGCGGTTGGCCGTGTCGCTCTTGAGGTAATCGCCGATGACGGCCCGCAGCCCGTTGACGCCATGCGCAAAAGCCAGCATCAGGAGCAGGAAGGTCGAGGCCCATTCCAGCGGCTGCGCCCAGCGCGCGGCGACGTACTCCAGGTCAATGTAATGTGCGCCGGTCAGCAGCGCGTTGGCCAGCACATGCGTCCAGACTACCACGATGAGCAGGCCGCCGCTCCAGCGCATGAACAACCAGCTCCAGGTCTCAAAATTCTTACCCGGCACGGTGACGAAGCGCGGTGCCTTGGAGAGCACGTTCTGGTTGAAGGTGCCGCCGTAGGCCAGCACTGCCAGCAGCACGATCACCGCCGCCGGCACGATCAGGTAGACGATGCCCAGCTCGGGCTGCGCTACCAGCGGCCCCTGGCCCTGATAGCCGGGCGTCAGGTGATAGAGCACGATGTTGCGCGTGACGAAGAACGCCGCCGGCAGCCACAGCAGCACGGAGAGCGCGATCACCTTCCGGAACGAGTTGCGCTGCAGGTGTTTGTTCCACCAGGCGGGGAAAGTGTCTTTGAGGATGATGTTGACGCCGTTGACGGCGTGATAGACGATGGCGGCGAAGAGGAAGTACTCGGAGATCAGGAAGGGCAGCGAAGCGTACAACTCGATGGCGTGCAGATAGGCTTCCGGCGCATAGGCCACCCAGGAAGTGTCCACGATGTGGATCCCCAGAAAGAGCAGGATGGCGAGGCCCGAGACGCGATGAAAAATATAAGCCCAGTGCCCCTCTAGACCCTGGTACCTCACGCCTTCGATGAACTTGCTAATCGGCGATGAAATTGCAGCCATAACGTGATACTCCTGGAACCGGGATTGAGTGATGAGATTCTATCTCAGCTCATCTCATCCTAGCCTAAGGAATCGCTTATCGGTCTTATAAAGTGGTGCGCAGTCCATAGCGCAGGAAACGCATCCCAACCGCAATTAGCAGCACTACTGCGAGCGTGACCGGCAGTGGGAACAGGCCGTAGATCGCGCCCAGCAGCACAAACCACGACCAGACGTTCACTGCGGGAGTGAGCCAGAGGCCGATCGCCAGTCCCACGAGTGGTGCAAAGCCGCCGAGCACCAGCAGGCTGTTGAGCGACCGCCCAAGGCCCGGCTCCACCCACGGCCACAGGTAAGCGGCTGGGCCAAGCCAGAGCACGGCGGCAAACGGGTTGATGGCCCAAGCGACGAGCGCCAGCGCGCTCAAGACCAGCAACAGGGTCAAACGCCGCGTTGGCACCGCCAACCGATCCGCCGCCCGCCCCCAGCCGGAGCGCCGTCCAAAGACCTCCAGCACTGAAGCCGCGGTGACGATGAGCGCCAGCACCAGCGCCCAGTCCGCCGGCTGGCGGAGGAAAGGGTCGCCGGGTGTGGCCGGGAACCACTCGTAGCGCGGCAGCCAGCCGATCAACACCAGGATCAACAACACCGCCAACCCGTTCACAAGCGGCAGCGCGGCGCCCAGCAGCGCCAGCGCCTCCGGCATCAGCTCCTGCCAGAGTGGGCGCCGCGCTTCCCTGAACGCTGTCGAACGCCAGGCGTTTGCGCGTTCGAGGGCCAGGCCGGTCGCCAACAGCAAGGGAGCAAAGAACAGGAGGCCAAGGCCGAGCACTGTCGGCGTGGTCAAGACCAGCGCCTCGCCGAGCTGCCAGTCGAAGGGCGCCCCGTCCGGCAGCGCCGGCTGTTGCTCCAGGGCGCGCAGCCAGGCCTCCGCCGCCCGGCCCAGTACGGCCATCGACTCGGGTGCGGCGCTCAGCCCTACTGCCGGCACGCCCGATCGTAACAGCATCCCGTGCTCGCTCATGTCGAAAGGCAGGGCGCGTGAGAGAAAGTCGTCTATGCCATCCACCGTCGGCGGCTGGCCGCTGGCCTGCTGGATGGCGGCTTGTGCAAGCCGTCGCAATTCGAGCGGCGCAGCGCCAAAGTGCAGGCCCACACCTTCCACCTGCACGCCGCCGGCCCGTGGCATGTCGGCTTCCAGCGTAAGAGCCGCAACCAGCCGGCCCCGCCCCGGCGCCTGCTCCAGCCAGCTCTTCATTCCCCACGAGCGGCCATACTCGCGCGAGTCGGAGGCCATGAAGATGATGGTTTGAGTGGGCAGGGTGCTGGAGAAGATGCGCGCCAGTTCGAGCAGGGCGGCGACGCCGGCGGCGTTGCTGCGCGCGCCGTCGGCCGGTGTGTCGTAGTGCGCGGACACGAGCAGGATGCGGTCGCTGGCGCCGGGTAGCCTCGCCCATACCTGCTCACCGACGCGGCGCTGGGAAGCCACGGTGACGGGGAACGCTAAGGTCTCGGTCTCCAGGCCGAGGGCGTTGAAGTGCTCGATCAGCCAGGCGCGGACGCGAGCGCTTTCAGGCGAGCCGACGGCACGCACCGGCGCGAGGGCTTCTAGTTCGGCGGCCAGGGCGCGGGCGCGGTCGGCGTCGAACTGCGGGTTGGAAGTCGCGATGAGGGGAGCCGGGGGCGCGGGCTGGGCGGCCAGCAGCGCCAGCCCTACCACCAGGGTGAGGGTGAGCGGCGCCGCTAAGGCTAGGCTGATCCGTTGGCGGAAGGTCATGTGGGCAAAGGGGTCAGGCGAGGCTGCCGCCGCTCGAAGAAGGTCAGGAAGCGCAAACCGGCGTCGCGGATGGCGGCCAGCGCTTCGGCCAGGTGCATGCCGACCTGGGCGGGGTGATGCGCATCCGAGCCGAGGGTGACGCGCTCGCCGCCCAGTTCTGTGTACCAGCGCGGGATGTCGCGGCCCGGCGTGAGCACGTTGGCGCGTCCGCGCAGGGCGGCGGTGTTCACATCCAGCGCAATACCGCGCTTGATACAGTTGCGCAGCACTGGGCGGATGACGTCTTCGTAGCGGCGCGAGTCGTAGCCGCCAGGTAGCAGCGCCCCCAGCCGCGCCGGCACGTCGAAGTGAGCGAGGATGTCGAAGCCGCCGCAGCGCGTCATCTGCTCCAGCTCGAGAAAATAACGGCGATAGGCCTCATCCACCGAGGGCTCGAAGAATTCCCGCGAGAAGACGGTCACCCCGTCCACGTAGTGCAGAGAGCCGAGGGCATAATCGAACGAGTGCGCGCCAGCAGCGCCTGCGCCTCGGCCTGGAACAGATGCGGCTCGCCAATTTCCACGCCTGCGCGGATGCGTAGGTCGCTGGCGAACTTATCGCGGCAGCGTATGATCTCGTCCCACCACGGCCGGGGCCGGAAGTAGTCGCGCGCCGCCTCCCGCGGGTGCAGATCGTAGTGTTCGGTGAAACCGATCTCGGGCAGGGCGCGTTCGCGGGCTGCCAGGCACATCAATTCCATCGGAGTCGCGCTGTCCGGCGAAAACTCCGTGTGCAGATGATAGTCCTGAGGAAGCATCCGTTACGAAGCCCCACTGGCCGCCGCAGCGCGCTTGGCCACCGAGTCCCGGCTCGCCTGGTGCTGGAACCGGCCTACGTCCACGCTGCGCAGCAGCCAGAGTGAGAGCGCCAGCAGCAGCGCTTGCACACCAAAGACAAAGGCATAGCTCACGCCGACGTCGCCGCTCAGGCTCAGGCTGAGATCGCCGACGAAGCCGCCGAGCAGGCCGCCGCTCAGGCGCGCCAGCGAAGTGGCCATGCCCCACGCGCCGATGAACAGCCCAACGTTCTGCGGCGTGGTCATATCCAGCATCAGCGAGTGGTTGGCGACGGTAGAAACGCCGACCGCCAGGCCG
Organism: Anaerolineae bacterium; assembly: GCA_037442085.1. Taxonomy (GTDB): domain Bacteria; phylum Chloroflexota; class Anaerolineae; order Anaerolineales; family UBA6663; genus JANWXR01. Next base: position 6,420 of record JBBIQY010000069.1, on the reverse strand, counting down.
AGCATCACCAGACCGACATAGAACAGCGACGGCCAGGCGGCCAGGCCGCTGGCCACGATCACGCCGAAGGCCAGCACGCCGCCGATGGACGCCGCCTGCGCCACGCGGCGCTTGCTGAGAGAACGCTCGGCCAGCGCGGCCAGCAGCAAGGCGATGAGGAAGCACACGCCATAAAGGGAACGCAGGCGCGTCGTCTCATGGACCGGCATCGCCAGCGTCTGAGCGGCAAACGGCTCGATCAACACGTCCTGCCCCAGGATGGCCGTCAGCAACACGATCATGTAGACGAAGAAGGTGCGCGCCGTGGGGTTGGCCGTCAGCGCCCGCTGTAAGCGCCCGAACGAGAACATTTCGGCGGGCGGCAGAGCCGTCGTGCGCGGCTCAAGCCCGATCAGTCCGCCGAGGCCGAGCACGAGGGCGACGGCGGCCACAGCCCAGATTGCCTGCGTCAGCGCTTGCGGCGTGAACGGGTTCAGCATCCGGCTGACGCTGACCCCGGCAACGATCACTGTCAGCAGCATCATAAAATACATCACCGCCACTGCGCGGCTGCGGCGGCTCTCGTCGAACAACTCAGAGGCCAGGGAGAAGTAAGAGACGGCGGTGAAGTTGTAGCCGACGCCCCACAGCAGGAAACCAAGCAGCGTGACGACGATCTCCGCCGTGCGGTCAGTGAGGTATAGACCGACGGGCAGCAGGGCTACGCCGGTCACACCGGCAAGCAGGCCGATCAGGATGTAAGGGGTGCGCCGCCGACCGGCGATCGGGTGCTTGTCCGCCAGCGCGCCGACGGCGATCTGCAGCGGTGCAAAGAGGTAGGGCATCGAGATCAGGAAAGTGACCAGCAATAGCGACAGACCTAGCTCGACGCGCATCACGCGATTGAGGGTGTCGTCAATCGGCAGGGCGGTCAGGGCAACCGCGGTATGAAGCAGGCCCAACTGCGCATAGCGCCGCGCGTTCTGAAATTTCATAAAGCCTCCGTGAGGTGGAATAGTATCACCGTCCGGCGCGGTTGGGGAGGAAGGATCGTGAAGAGCGGGGCGCGGAAAGTAGAGAGTGGGGTGCTTCCGTGTTTCAGGGCATGAGGTTCATCGGGTGAGGAAGATGAAGACGGCGACGGCGACGAAGAGTAGAACGGCGCCGGCGGCCAGCGCGAGCAACGCGAGTTTGCCTGATCGAGCGGGTGTTCACCGGTGACCGCGCCCGTCTGCCCGTCCTTCTCCACGGCCTCCAGCAGCAGCTTTTTGCCGTAGGCCTTCTCACCGGTCTTGATGGCGGTGCGCGCCAGCCGGAACAACTCAGCAGCCTGCGCGCGTTTGTGGTCGCCCAATCGGTCGAAGCTCATGTTGAAAGTTGGCAGCGTCAGTGGCGTTCGCAGTCCGTTCGACACATTCTACGAGGAAGGGGCGCCGCGGGTGGTGGGGGAAAGTTGGAGATGGGATGGTAAAATCGCAAAGCTGCGGGGCGTAGCTTAGCCCGGCAAAGCGCGCGGTTTGGGACCGCGAGATCGCCAGTTCAAGTCTGGCCGCCCCGACTGTCTCGAATCAAAGAGGACGGCGCACCTTGCGCCGTCCTCTGGCCTTCAGAAAGCCTGGCGGGCTTACACCTTCGCTGGCGCGTCCACCTGTACGGGGATGGCTTCCTCGCGCTGGAACTTCAGGCCTTCGCCCTCCACGTAATCCACGATCACGGTGTCGCCGGGCTTGACCTCGCCCTGCAACATCCGCATCGAGAGCGGGCTTTCGACGTGCTTCTGCAGAGCGCGGCGCAGCGGGCGCGCGCCGAACTGCGGGTCGTAACCCTCGCGGGCCAGCCACTGGCGCGCCGCGTCGGTCAGTTTCACCGTCAGGTCGCTCTCCGAAAGCCGCTCCTGGATGTCCTTCATCTGGATGTCCACGATCTTCTCCACATCGGCCAGCGACAGCGGCTTGAAGGTGATGATCTCGTCAATGCGGTTGAGGAACTCGGGCCGGAAGGTGGACTTGAGCGCGCGCTCGATCTTCTCGTTGTTCGGGTCCTCGCTCACGCCGTCTTCGCCGCGCCGCACAAAGCCGAGTGTGCCCGAGCGTTTGACGAACTCGGTGCCCAGGTTGCTGGTCATGATGATGACGGTGTTGCGGAAGTCCACGATGCGGCCCTGCCCGTCCGTCAGGCGGCCGTCGTCCAGAATTTGCAGCAGCGCGTTCCAGACCTCGGGGTGCGCCTTCTCGATCTCGTCGAAGAGCACCACGCGGTAGGGGCGGCGGCGCACGGCCTCCGTCAACTGGCCGCCTTCCTCGTAGCCCACGTAGCCGGGCGGCGCGCCGAACAGGCGGCTGACGGTGTGCTGTTCGCGGTATTCGCTCATGTCCATGCGCACGAGCGCGTCCTCGTCGTCGAACATGAACTGCGCCAGCGCCTTGGCCAGCTCGGTTTTGCCCACGCCCGATGAGCCGAGGAAGATGAACGAGCCGATGGGGCGCTTGGGGTTCTTCAGCCCGGAGCGCGCCCGGCGGATGGCGTCGGCCAGGGCGTGGATGGCCTCGTCCTGGCCGATGATGCGCTCATGCAGGCGCTCCTCCATGTGCAACAGCTTCTCGGCCTCCGTCTCCATCATTTGGTTGACCGGGATGCCCGTCCACTGCGCGATGACCTCGGCGATGTCCTTCTCGTCCACCACCTCGTCGAGATGATGCTCCTTCTCCCACTTGTCGCGTTTCTGCTTGAATTCGCCCTCGATGCGCAGCCGCTCGGCCTTCTTCTGCGCGGCCTTCTCGTAATCGCGCGACAGGCCGAACTGCTCCTCCTCGGCCATCAGCTTGTCAATGGCCGTCTTCATTTCCTTCAGGTCGGTCGGCAGCGAGTAGAGGGCGACGCGCAGCTTGGCGGCGGCCTCGTCCATCAGGTCAATGGCCTTGTCCGGCAGGTGGCGATCGGTGACGTAGCGCTGCGAGAGTTTGGCGGCGGCGGTCAGCGCAGCGTCGCTGAACGTCACCTTGTGGTGGGCCTCGTAGCGGTCGCGCAAGCCATGCAGCATCTTGATCGTATCTTCCACCGACGGCTCATCCACGTACACCGGGGCAAAGCGGCGCTCCAGCGCCGGGTCTTTCTCGATGTGCTTGCGATACTCGTCGAGCGTGGTCGCGCCGACGCATTGCAGCTCGCCGCGCGCCAGCGCCGGCTTGAGCATGTTGCTGGCGTCCATCGCGCCCTGCGCCGCGCCTGCGCCCACGACCGTGTGCAGCTCGTCAATGAACAGGATGATGTCGCCTTCGGAGCGTTGGATCTCCTCGATGGCGGCCTTGAGCCGCTCTTCGAACTCGCCGCGGAAGCGCGAGCCGGCGATCATCGCGCCCAGGTCGAGCGCCACCACCTTCTTGCCGCTCAGGATCTCCGGTACATCGTTGTTGGCGATCTTCTGGGCCAGGCCCTCGACGATGGCTGTCTTGCCCACGCCCGCCTCGCCGATGAGCACCGGGTTGTTCTTGGTGCGGCGGCTGAGCACCTGGATGACGCGCAGGATTTCACTGTCGCGCCCGATGACGGGGTCGAGCTTGCCGGCTTTGGCCATCGCCGTCAGGTCGCGCGAGTACTTCTCCAGCGTGCGGTAGCGGGTCTCGGCCTGCGGATCGGTGACGCGTTGGCCGCCGCGGATGTCCTTGACCGCCTCGTTGACACGGTCTTTGGTCACGCCGGCCTCGGCCAGGATGCGGGCCACGGCGGTGTTGCGCTCGGAGAGGATGGCGAGGAAGAGGTGCTCGGTGGAGATGTACTCGTCCTTGAGCCGCCCGGCCTCGTCGTTCGCCAGGTCCACAATCCGCTTGACGCGCGGCGTGATGAAGACTTGGCCGGTGCCGCCGCCGTAGACTGCGCCGCGCGGCGAGGCGCGCAGCACATCATCCAGGCGGCGCTTGATGTAGTCCTGATCCGCGCCCATCCGCTCGAGGATCTGCGGGATGACGCCCTCCGGCTGCTCCAACAGGGCGAGCAGGATGTGCTCGGTATCAATTTGCGTGTGGCCGTAGCGCTGCAGGATTTCGGTGGCGCGTTGCGCCGCGTCCTGTGCACGCTCGGTAAAACGATCAAAGCGCATCATAATCGTCCTTGAGTCCGCGGGATAACGCGCAACCGGCGGAAAATCGCCCGGCGCTTTCCGCCGTTGACGGCGTTAGCCCATCACTTGTCTGGTGACTTCTATTTCGAAGACCGCACCATACTCGGCATCGGCGGTGATGTCCCAATTGAACTTCTCTTTGAATTTACGCACCACCGCAGGCGCGGGCCGGACGGCGCGCGCCACGCCTTCCACCACGTGCGGGTTGGTCCCATCTTCCAGCGCCAGCATGACCGCGGGGTTGGCCTGCAAGTTGCGGGCCTTCACACTGTCGGGCGAGGTGCAGATGTACCAGCGGCCGCCTTCCACCACGAACCAGATGGGCACCAGATGCGGGCGGCCATCCGGCCGGACGGTCGCCAGCCAGACGTTGCGGTCGGTGTCGAGGCGCGGATCTTGCCGGCCGGGTTGGGTCATCACTAAAAATTATACTCCGCTGCCGACGCCACAAGTGTATGCTGCGGCTTATTAGAGGCGTGTAGGCGCCCGGCGCACCCTGCCTGAACGGGTAGAAACACAAAGCGCCGGCGGCGACCCCCCTTCGACAGGCAGGGGGTAGGCGCCAGCGGCGCTTTTGAGTAACAGCACGGTCGCTGCGCTAGGCATAACTTGCCGGCGCGCCTCTGCCGCAATTACGGCGTGATCGTGCCGGCGCGCTGGTCGTTGACCAGGATCACGTACTCTCTGCCCGGTGGCAGGTCGCCCAGCGAGACGCTGTGCTCGAAATCCTGCAGCACCTGAGCGCAGGTGATGGTCGGGTCCACGACGGAATACACCTCAACCTCGATGTTGCCGGCGGCATCCGGCTTGCCGACGGCGATCCGCAACTGATGGCAGGGCGTCGGCAGCGACCCTTTGACGCTGATGCGATACTGGGGTGGGAAGCTCTCCAGCGTCAGCACCTGATATTGATCCACAAATGCCTCGCCTCGGCTGAGGGCGGCGTCGCTTGCGCGCGGTGAGGAAGGATCCTCCACGGCGTCGGCGGGCAGCGGCGTCGTACTGGCGTCCGGCTTGGAGGCGGCGTCGTCAATGGCGGAAGGTGGGACGTCTTTGATGCCGCCGTCGGCGGGCAGGGTAGCCGGCGCGCAAGCGGCCAGCGTCAGCATCAGGGCCAGAAGCGTGAATCCAGCGGTTTTCCTCAACATGGTTTCCTCCTCGATTGCTCTGTGTGTGGGACGCCCGGTCGCGTCGAAAAGTTCAGGCCAGAGCCGGTCAGCGGCCCTACCGGGTACAATAATACTCGATGCCGGTTGAAAGTATCTTCTTGCGGGGCCGCTTTTCACCTCAAAACGTGGATCGGCTGCAACGCTTCTTCTATTTTCTCTTCTCGCTCTTCGCCGATCTTAAGGTGACCGGGCTGGAGCGCCTGCCGCCCGGCGCCTGCCTGATCTGCGCCAATCACCTCAGCCGCTTCGATGCGCCGCTGCTCTTCGCCTTGCTGCGCGGGCGCGCCCTCACTGCCTTCGCCGCCGACACCTATCGGCAAAACCCGTTTTTCCGCTGGGTGATCGAATCCATTGATACCATCTGGGTGCATCGCGGCGCGATCGGGCCATCCACCTTCAAGGCCGCCGCGCAGGCGTTGCGCGAGGGCCGCACCCTGGGCATTGCGCCGGAGGGGACGCGCAGCCGCACGCACGCTTTGCAGGCCGCCAAGCCGGGCGCCGCGGCCCTGGCGGCGCTGGCGCAGGTCCCCGTCGTGCCCGTCGCCATCACCAACACCGAAAGCCTGGCGTCGGCGATGAGACGCCTGCGCTCACCGTTTCTGGGCCGCGTCCCCATCACGGTGACGATAGGCCGGCCCTTCACCCTGCCGCCCATCGAGCGCGGCGCGCGCCCCGCTCGGCTGGAGGACGATACGGCCGAGATCATGTGCCGTATCGCGGCCCTGCTGCCGGCGCGTTACCGTGGCGTCTACGCCGAACATCCCCGCCTCCAGGAGCTGCTGAGGGCCGCAACCCAGGCCTAGCGCTGGCGTAGTAGAGTTGCAACCGGATGATCAGTGGATCACGAAACGGCGTATCCTTCGACTGCGGGCCGCGCAGTCTGAGCGGAGCGAAGTAGAGTTGCAACCGGATGATCAGTGGATCACGAAACGGCGTATCCTTCGACTGCGGGCCGCGCAGTCTGAGCGGAGCGAAGTCTCCATGCGCGCCGGCGCACAACGGGCGATGAAAATGAGAGGCTGCGCCGGTTCAGAACTTCTGCTAAAGTGAATGTGTCGGCAAGCCACACGTTGCACTCCGCAGTGCTGTCACGAACGTGAAGCGAAGTCGGACGGGCGGGCTGGACGGCACAACAGAGTGTTGCAGGCGCGGGGC
>JBBIQY010000068.1:0-22043 GCA_037442085.1 Anaerolineae bacterium | reverse complement strand
CAGCTTATCATCGGACATGGGCTTGTTCTCCGGCGATTGTTTTGGTGGTACCGACAATCTTACCGGCTGAACAGGCCCCTCATGTTGTGGGCCGCATCAGGCCATTCTGCGATCTACTGAGTCTACCTGTTCTTCGGAAACCTGAGCATGAAGATTTCATTCGATCCCGTTGAGCCCGGTCAACTGGTCCTGCATGTGGAAGGCCGGCTGGACGCGGAAACCTGCAACACCCTCAAGCGCTCATTTCAAGACCACGTCGCCGCCGGCACAAAATACGTCACTGTCGAGATGAGCCAGGTGACCTTTATCGACTCGTCCGGCCTCTCGGCGCTGATCTCCGGCCTGAAAGCGCTGCGACAGGCGGGCGGCGGCCTCAACCTGGCGGCCGTGGGCACCCAGGCGCGCACGGCGCTGCGGCTCACCCTGCTGGATACCGTGTTGCCGGTCTTTGAGACTGTCTCGGACGCGACTGCCGCCCACCGCCAGCCGACGACGTGAAACGCGGCCAACCCATCGAGCGCCCCAGACCCGCATCAACCCGCCAAGGCGAAGTTTAGAGATAAGCTCTTATGGCGTGAGCGCCAGCCGCACGCGGTGATCCTCGCCAGCTCCCGCCCCGCTTGCCGCAACTCGCTGCTGCGTCTGCGGATCGAACAGCCCTACATAGAGCGCCATGCCGGTGACGTCCTCGTCGCCGGGCAGGACCAGCGTGTGGGTATCTATGAGGTATTCACCGGCCAGCCAGCTTGTGGTGGGCCGTGCGCCGCCGACAGGCACGCTCACATGCTGAGCCAGCACACGCGTCTCATCGCCGAAATGGACAAAGACCAGGTAGCTCTGCGCCGGCGTCGCCATTGCCCGCCAGACCAATTGCACGCGGAGCGTTCCTCCTTCCTGCTGGATCGAGTATCCTGCCAACTCTCCCACGTCGGCAAACTGCGCGCCGCTGCTTTGAGCCAGGGCCGGCGGCTCGAAGACGCGCGCCGGCGTTGTGATTCGCACACTGCCCAGTTCTTGCTCGCCCGCTTCGCCCGGCACCGAGACTGTCCACCGGTACTCGCCGCTCGGCAGCGCTGCCGGGATCACCACCCGCTGCTGGCCCCGCCACTGATCCCCCGGCTGCCACCGGCTGACGGGATAGGCGTTCGCCGGTTCCATCTCGGCGCTGAAGGCCAGGCTGCCGTCAGCAGCGCGTAATTGCAGGGTCGCCGGCAAATCGCGCGTTGTCGCCGACTGGCTGCGCCAATACCAGGTTAACCTGAGCGCATCACCCGCCATGACCTCGGCACGATCGAAGCCGTAGCCGAGGAACGTGATCGGGCCGAAGCGGTGCTCGGCGGCGACTTCCGGCTGGAGCTGGAAGGGTCGGCGCGGGCGCGTCACCGTTAACGTGCCAAGCGAGTAGCGCGGTTGAATGGCATTGCCCTGCGCGTCGAGCACGGATTGAATGGCGGCGGTCTCGCGGTCAATCACCTCGCCCCACAACTCATAGTCGCCGGGCGGCGTTCCGGGCAGTAGCACGACACGCCGCGCCCACTGCGCGTAATTCTCAGGAGCCCACTCTGAGGTGGGGGGCGGTTCGCGGTGCCAGCGCGGCGGGAGGTAGGAGTCCGCCCCGGTCCAATCGAGGCCGGCAGCATCCTTCACGTAGAACAGCGGCCAGAACTGACGTAGGGCCGGCGTCCGCATCGAGACGTAGACGAGCGCTTCCACGCCGTCATCCGCCGGCAAGGTGCGTGTCGAGAGATCGTAGCCGTAGAAGCCCAGTCCGCCCGCAAAGTCAAAACGCATCGGGGTCTGCACGCCGGCCACGCGCTCACCATCGAACGCCGATTGCCGCAGCGGGTTGATCGTGCGGTCAATGACGGCCAGCTTGAGGGCGAGCAGCGCGAAGGCGAGGAGTCCTAAATCCAGCAGAGGCGTGGGAGTCGGGGAGCGAACGGATGAAGATCGTGCCTTCCAATCCTTGACGCCCAGCCCGACCGTGATGAGCAGTGCCACGACCGAGAGGCTGCTGGCCGCCGTGCGCAGCGGCGTCGAGCCGAAGGTGATGTGCAGGAGATGCCGGCCGGGCGGCAGGTCCAAGATGATCAGGCCGGTGCGCGGCATGGCGCGCAACGTAAGCGGCTGGCCGTTGGCGCCTTCGCCTTGGCGAAGGACGGCCTGCCAGCCGGGATAGAGGAATTGGCGATAGAGGAATGTGGCCGGCGTGCGGGCCGTAACGAGGAAGGTTGCGTTCAGGGGATCGGCCATTGTGGCCAGCGGCTGCCACTCAGCCTCGCCCTCTAGCCGTTGCAGGCGCACCGGCTCCTCGCCGCGCAGGATAGCGTCGGCCAGCGACGAGTCGTCGGGCATGGCGTCCACCGTGCGCGGCAGGTACTCCCCTTTGGCGGTGGTGCCGATGGTGCGGGTAGCGCGTTCGTAGCCGACCATGTCGCCCAGGGTGGCCGTTGCGGGCGAGGCGCAGTAGCGCGGCGACCAGTAAGAAAGCGTGCCGAGAATGATCAGGGTGATTGCCGTCGGTGCTGCGAGGCGGGACAGGCGTTCAGCGGCGTGTACGCTCGCGCCGACGAGCAGCGCCGCGCACAACGCCGCCGGGCCGAGCATCCGCCACGGGAACTGCACCAGCTCCAGCGGCCGGATCAATCGCCAGAGGGGTTCGGAGGCGGCGAGGGTCAGAAAGCAGTAACCGGCCAGCGCCAGCGCCAAGAAGCCCACGTCCCACTCCCCCCTCTCTAATTGCCCTTCTTCCCTCGCGAGCCCCTGCCTCCCCGCTCGCCACTGCGCGCGCACTCGGCCCATCAGCCCAAAAACCGCCGGCAGCCCAAGCAACACCGTCAGTCCCCCAATCGTGCGCGCGGGCGAGGGGTTGATGAGCAGCGGGTCGGCAGCGCGCGGCATGAACGCAGTCGAGAGCCATTGAATGCCGTCGAACGCGGAGTGTTTATGCATTCGCGCGTTCGCGCCTTCGCCGGCCAGCAGCTCGCCGACGGTGATGAAGTTGGTGTTCCAGGTGAAGATGGGCGCGACCAGCAGTCGGTCGGAGTGGATGAGGCCGCGTTCGGCCAGAGCGGGCAGCCAGAAGTACGCCGTCAGCGCGATGCCCAGCGTCAGCGCCAGCGTACCTCGGAGGAGCATGGCCCATGACCGCCGGCGCCAGCTCCCTAGCGCCAGGTAACCGATGAATAGCGGCGAGGCGATCAGGGCGAAGATATTGTGCGTGAGGATGAGGGCGGCGTAGCTGAGGGAAGTCAAAATCCATGGGCGATGAGTCGGGATAGTCCGCGATGGGGTGCTGTCCTTCCGGCTTTTGTCTTCCGACCTCTGAATGCTCCAAAGAATCAAGGGCGGCCAGACGAAAGCCAGCGTCTCGGCAAAATTGGCGCGAAAGAGCACATCGTAGGCCAGGTAGGGTGCGAACAGGTAAGCGACTCCGGCGACCAGGCCGGCGCGCTCGCCCCACCTCTCGCGGGCCGGCAGATAGGCCGCACAGCCCGCCAGCCAAATTGCCAGCGCGAAGGCCAGCTTCAGCGCAGCCGGATACTCCAATCCAAACCGGTGCAATAAGACGATGAAGTATGAAGATAACGGCGCGTAGAAGTTGAAGAACGGGAAACCATACCCCTGCGCCATGTGCGGCGCCCAGCGCGGGAACCAGTGCCCGGCTTCGAGCAGCGCGCCCAACTGTACGGCGCGGTACAGGTGAAACGGCCCATCGTCCGAGCAGGTCATCGGTTCGCGGGCAAGCGGTTCGGCGGCCAGCACAGCGAATACCGCCAGGATGGCGAAGGGTACCAGCGGGCGCAGGCGGAGCATGGGGTTCGCCCAATCGTAAAGCGTGAGGCGAGAAACGGGAAGGGGCGCGCACGCTGCCGGGTCGTTAAGGTTTGTGTTATAGTGTTTATGTGTCCAAGCTGGCCGGGCTATCGCGGTTGAAGGTGCCCCGCACCTTCTGCCGAGGAAAGTCCGCGCTCCACAGAGCACGGCGCCGGGTAACGCCCGGAACGGGGCGACCCGCTGGAACAGGGCCACAGAGAAGCGTAGTGCTTCCTCCAGCCTCCACCCTTCTCCCACTGGGAGAGGGCGGCGATGCGAAGCATCGCGGGGTGAGGGAGCGAGGGTGAAACGGTAGGGTAAGAGCCTACCGGCGCGGCCGGCAACGGTCGCGGCCAGGCAACCCCCGCCGGGAGCAAGGCCAAGCAGGGGTGAGGTGCTGCTCGCACCGTCTCAGCCCCGGGTCGGCTGCTAGAGCGCCGCAGTAATGCGTCGCCCAGAAAGATGATGGCCTAAAACAGAACGCGGCTTACGGGCCAGCTTGGACACTTCCCTCAGGTCGCTTGACCGTGGATGAGCCATAAATTAACGCGAAACTTCGCTTTCACCCGTAAGCCTGTTGAAGCGGGCGTGCGCTGAAGCGCGCCTTTTTAACCACAAACTCATTTCGCGAGCCGCAATTTTGCGGGTTACAATCGCCGTGATGACGAGTGATCCGCCAGAAGACCCACCCGATGAGCGTCCTTCGCGCGGCGGCGCGAGCCTGACGAGCGGCGGTGATGCGTCCGTCGGCGGCGACGTGGTCGGGCGCGACAAGATTACGCATACCGAGAGCAGCACGACCTATATCAGCGAGGGTGGGCCGGCGGCGCGGTACGCCATCATCGGCATCGTGGTGGTGGCGCTGGCGGCGATCGGCTTGTTCGCCTTCCTGGCTTTGCGCGGCGCTGCCCCGCCCGATATCGCGAACGTTCTGCCTCCGACCGCTACGTCTACCATCACTGAGACGCGCGTGGCAGAAACTGCCACGCTTACCCTAACGCCTACGCCCACCGAAGCGCCGGCCACGCTTACCCCAACACCCACGCCCACCGAAGCGCCGGCCACGCTTACCCCAACACCCACGTCCACCGAGGCGCCGACCACGCCTACCCCAACGCCCACGCCCACAGAGGCGCCGACCACGCCTACCCCAACGCCCACGCCGACCGGCACAGAAGCGCCGCCTTCAGCGTCAACTTTGCCGTTGTACGACGATTTCGAAGACGGCTGCCCGGATGCGGCGCGCTGGAGCGTGCAGACCAACCCTGCCGACTTCGCCACGCCGATCCCGGTCGTCGTGCTCAGTTCAGCCGACTGTTTGCAGACCAGCGATCAATACTTCGTCAACGAAGAGAACGGCGTGTTGGCCGTTGCGACCTCGCTGGAGGGCGAGCAGTCGTTCGGCCTGGCGGCCTCACCGCCCGATTGTTTCAGCGAGGCAGAGGTTACCCTAACCCTGAATGAGGTCAACGTGTTCGAGGGCCGGCGCTCGGCCTACCTCAATGTGGGCGTGGACATCGCCCAACGCACGCGCCCGGCGCGCGTCGAGGTGCGGCTCCTGGGCGGCAACCTGAACGGCCTGCGCCGTTACAACATTTTCCTGCGCCTGATCACGGCCGCCGGCCCCAGCGATTATGGATTGCGCGACTATACGCCGGGCCGGCCGATCACTGTGGCGTTCCGGGTCGTCAAGCAGCAGTTGGTGGTCTCCGCCGGTGGCCAGCCATTTACGGCGATGAGCGAGGACGGCCAGCTCGTGCCCATTGCCTTCACCATTCGGGGCAACCCCTGTGCGCTGACTCTCGGCTACCGCGCCGAAGACCAGATCGCGTTGAGCGGCGCATTCGATGAGGTGCGGCTGCAGCCGGCTGCCGGCCCCTGAAGAAACCCTCACCGCACCGGCGCCCACGGGCGAAAGATGCCCGGCCCCTTTGCCTGGAGAGCGCCTACTTCAACGCGCTGCGGAAAAATTCGGTGAGCCGCTGCTCGTACTCGGCGGGTAACATGACCGCGCCTTCCACATGGCCGACGCCGGCGGGCAGCCAGGTCGTCAGGTCGGCGCCGGTCTCCTGCGCCAGGGCCATCAGGTCGCGCGTGTGGTGCGGGTCAATGCGCTGGTCGGCGTCGCCGTGGACGATGAAGAGGGGGCGGCCGGCGGCGCGGCGGAGGGCCTCCGCCGGGCTGTGGGCGATCAAATCGTCGCCGGACACGAGGCGCGCCATCAGCAAACCGCCCGGCATGAGAAAGGTCGGATAGCGATTGCGCGTCAGTTCCTCGGCGATGACGGTCGGCAGGTCGGCGTAGGGCGAATCCACGAAGGCGGCGGCGATGCGCGGCTCTTCGGCGAAGGCGATCAGGGTGGTGGCCGCGCCCAGCGATGTGCCGTACAGGCCGATGCGCTCCGCCGGGATGTTTTTCGCCTCGCGCAGCCAGTCCCACGCGCCGAGCACATCCAGATACTCCTCGTTGCCGATGGCGGTGCGCCCGTCCTCGATGGTCGAAAAGCCCTGATCGCGCAGATCGAAAAGCAGGACGTTGAAGCCGTTGCGGTGCAGCATGCCTGCCGCGAGCAGGACGTTGTGCTCATGCTTGCAAGCGCCAAGGCCGTGGGTGAGGATGACGGCAGGCGCGGTGGGGGCGCTTTCGACGTACCAGCCGACCAGGATGATGCCCGGCTGCCGGCTCGGAAAGCTGACGGCTTCATAGTCCGGCATGGCGTAGGGGGTCGTGTCGAACGATTCGAACCGGCTATTGCGGACGCGAAAGCTGGCGGGCGTGTTGCTGGCTTGCGCCGGGCAGCCGGCCTGTACTTGCGACAGCGAGTTGTAGATGAGGTAGCCGATCGTCAGGTAAGCGCTCAGCCCGGCGACGATCAGAATGGCGAGGGAGAGGCGGAGGATTTTTTGCATCCGAGTCCGGCGACATGGAAAATCAGCGCATGCCGATCACGTCCCGCGCTGCGGTCGTTTCCCGCCCGGCTCGCAGCCAGGCGCGCGTGTCGGGCAGCGCCAGCAGCGCCAGGCAGGCGACGGCCAGCGGCGTGCCGAGCATGGCGTAACCCAGCGCCAGCGCCGACACCAACGCGCCAACGCCCAGGCCCCAACCGCGGCGCAGGTAGACGCCGAAGCTTGCGCCAATCAGGCTGAGGCCGGCGACGACGAACGGAAAGCCCATATCCAGCGGGCTGAGGCCCCAGGCGATGGCCACCGTCGTCCACGGCATCAGGCCGTTGGCCGACCAGTAGGCGTTCCACAGGCGTTGGTGGAGTCCGTCGAAAGTCAGTAGCCAGCCGAGGAGCCAACTGGCGACGAAGAAAAGTTGGATGCTGAGCGGTGTTCGCGCCTCACGCTGGGGCATAACGCGGCATTATACGCGCAACCACCGGCAGCGTTCGCGACCAACGCAGATTGTTCTCGTGCGTCTGGCGGTCGAACGCCCGGCGCCGGGCGTCTCTAGCCGCCGCCGACTACGTCCGCCAGAACTTTGGTGAGGGCAAGTTTTTGCGTCTGCGTCAGAGCGGGCAGGTTGGCGACCGCGGGGCCGAGGTAGCGCGCCGTCGGGTTGCCGGTGACGATCGGCATCAGTCCGGCGCGGCTCAGCATCGTGCCGCTCTCGTTGCCAAAGACCTGATGAAAGGCCTGGATGATCTGCAGGTTGGTCGCCAGCGAGGCGTCTACCGGCGGCAGGACAATCACCTCTTCCGGGTTGGCGCCTGACCAGTCGAGCAGGTCTTCGAGCGAACTCTGGAAGGCGTTCAGGTCCACGTTAGCCGGGCGGCCATCGGTGACGATGCCGTCCACGCGCCCGCGCTCGGTATATTGCCAGATCGTCCACGTCGTCCAGCTTTTTGGCATGGCCGGCTTGTATTTGCCTTCCTCGATATCGGTCAACGGCGGAAAGCCTTCCCTCAGCGGGTAGTGCGCTACCCAGAGCGGATAGTTCGGCGCCCAGGCCGGGTACTTGCCGCCGATCAACATGTTCGAGTTCCAGTACCAGGCGGCGGTGTAAATCAGAGGGCGGCGCTTCAGGGCGTCCTCGACGATCTTCAGCCAGGTCTCGGAGTACGCGGCATATTGCGCGGGGTTCTGCGCCTTGGCCTCGATGTCCAGCACGGGCGGCAGTTCGCCGGGGTCGTTGCCCAGAATTTTCAGAAAGGCAGCGGCCTGCTTTGCGCCGTCCAGGTCCGGCACGAGATAGTGATAGGCGCCGCGCAGCACTTTGGCCGCCCTGGCGCCCGCCCAGTGCTTGCTGAAGAGCGGATCACCGAAGTTGGCCTGGCTGGCTTTGATGAAGGCGAAGGCGATGCCGGAGTCCGCCACGCGCTGCCAGTCAATGGTGGGTTGATAGCGGGAAACGTCAATGCCTTGGGCAAGGGTCATGGTCGGTCTCCAGAAGAGGGTGGAACGCAGAAGTGAAGGTCGGACGCGAAGCCAAGATTACACGAAAACGGTCAGGGTGCAATGACTGATTTTCCGGTGGCCGATGGCTCGGCGGGAGCGATCACCAGGACGTCTTCCGGCCCATAGATGTGCCGGGCGATCACGGCCACATAGCGCCCGTCCGGCGAAGCCAGCCCCTCGCCGCGCAGATTGACTGCGCGCGTGCTCGGCTCGAGGTGCGCGGGTTGAACGCCATCGGCCCGCACCACCTCCAGCGCGCTCTGCTTAATGCGTGACAGAGCCGGCGGTGTCTCGCGGACCGATTCAGCGCTGTGGCCCGCGCCAGGTTGATAGCGCCAGACCTGCTCCCCGTCCGCACATGCGGCCTGAAAGTACAACGTATCGGCATCCCAACCCAGAAGGGTGTAGGTGCAGGGCCGTTGTTCAAGCGTGACCCGTGCTCGTTTCGTCAGACCACCCCACAGAGTCGGCTCGGTGACCCACAGCGTTTGGTAGCCGGGAGCGGCGTTTAGGGCCGGCGTGTAGCGATACGCGAACGGGAACGCTGCGATTGCGAATAGGGAGAGCGCCACGGCTAGGCGCCACCGCTGCGCCAGAGGACGGGCCGTTCCTGCAAACGATGCGACCAGGGTTACGACGCTTGCGGTCACGCCCAGGACGCTTATCGTCACGTAAACGCCGGGGTAAAGACAGAGAGCGCTGATGAAAACCAGCGCGAGGTAGAAGAAACCCATGAAGCCGGATACGACGCTCAGGGAGTTGGTCAGTATGCCCAGCTGCATGATGGCCAGGCTGCCGAAGAATAAGACGAAGGGCGCTCCCAGCAGCAACGCCAGGCCGGGAGTGAAGTTGAGATCAGACGCTCTCGGGTTTGCGGATGAGATCAGCATTGGGCCAGGGGCGGAACCACCTGTGCGATCAGATCAGCCAGCGAGCGCGGATCTGAAGGAACCGCGGATGGCTCCAGCCAGGTCAGAAACTCCACGTTGCCTTTCGGCCCGGTGAGCGGCGAGCGCCGCAGCCCGCGTACGGCAAAGCCCTGCGCCGCCGCGAAACCCAGCACGTCCTCCAGCACGCGCCGGTGCAGGGCCGGGTCTTTGATGACGCCGCCGCCCCTGCTCACCTCCTTGCGTCCCGCCTCGAACTGCGGCTTGATGAGGGCGACGACGGCGGACGGTGGGCCGCCGGGCGCGGGCAGCCAGTTAGCGATGACGGGCAGCAGCAGTTTGAGCGAGATGAAGGAGGCATCCACGGAGACGAACGAGACCGGTTCCGGCAAACGAGCGACGTAGCGGGCGTTAGTGTCCTCCATGACGACGACGCGCGGGTCGGCGCGCAGGCGGGCGTCCAGCACACCGTGGCCCACGTCAATCGCGTACACGCGCGCCGCGCCGCGCTGGAGCAGGCAGTCGGTGAAGCCGCCGGTGGACGCGCCCACGTCCGCGCACACGCGCCCGGCCACCTCGAGGTTGAAGTGCGCGAGCGCGGCCTCCAGCTTCTCGCCGCCCCGGCTGACGAAGCGCGGCCTGGCCTTGAGGGTGATCGCGGCCTCGTCGGCCACGGCGGCGGAGGGCCGGTCCACCGGCTGGCCGTTCACCAGCACCTCGCCGGCCATGATCAGGCGGCGGGCCTGCTCGCGGCTGGGGGTCAGGCCGAGGTCGGCCAGGCGCTGGTCGAGGCGGGTTTTGGGCATCGGTGATGACAGGCCGGAATGTTGCCGTCATTGTAGCACCACGGAGAAGAGCCGGCCTCGCCTCCCGTATAATCGGGCCTATGTGGGTTGCCCTCCTCAAGACCATGCGTCCGCGCCAGTGGACGAAAAACGTGTTCGTGTTTGCGGCGCTGGTCTTCGACCACAAGCTGTTCGTGCCCGACTATGTCGTCGTCACGCTGGCCGGCTTCGGGCTGCTGTGCCTGCTCTCCAGCGCCGTCTACATCCTCAACGACCTGGTGGATATCGAGAAGGACCGCCGGCATCCGAAGAAGCGCCACCGCCCGCTGCCCTCCGGTCGGCTCAGGCCGGGCGTCGCTGTGGCTGCCGTTTTCCTCCTCCTCGCCCTCAGCCTGCCGGCGGCCCTCTGGCTCAATGCCTGGTTCGGCGTCGTGGCCGTCGCTTATCTGGCCACTAACTTGTTGTATTCGTTCTGGCTGAAAAACATCGTGTTGGTGGATGTGCTGATCCTGGCCTCGGGCTTTTTGCTGCGCGCCGTGGGCGGCGCGGCGCTGGTGGATAGCGCCATCTCGCCCTGGTTGTATATCTGCCTGTCGCTCCTGGCGTTGTTCCTCGGCTTCGGCAAAAGGCGCGGCGAGATTCTATTGATGAGCGGGAACGACGGCGACACGCGCGAGGTGCTGCGCGAGTACAGCCTGCCTTTCATTGACGAGCTGATCAACCTGGTCGCTACCGCGACGCTTGTGGCTTACTCCCTCTACACCTTCTCTGCCGAAAACCTGCCGCGCAACCACGCCATGATGTTGACCATCCCGTTCGTGCTCTACGGCGTCCTGCGCTATCTGTATCTCATCCACATCAAGGGCGAGGGCGGCGCGCCGGACGAACTGGTGCTCACCGACCGGCCTTTGCAACTGGCCTTTGGGCTGTGGGCGCTGACCGCCGTCGCCATCCTGTATCTCAATCGTCCGTCCCCATGAGCACGGCCTCGGCCCCCGGTAAAATCATCCTGTTCGGCGAACACGCCGTGGTGTATGGCCAGCCGGCCCTCGCCGCGCCGGTGACTCAGGTTCAGGCGACGGCGACCGTGTTCCCCTCTCCCAAAGAGAGAGGGGGTCGCGTCGCGGATGGGGGTGAGGCGGAGGGCGAAATCTGGATTGACGCCCGCGATCTGGGCCGCACTTACTCGCTCGCGCAGGCTGAGCCGCACGACCCGCTGGCGTTGGCCGTGCGCCTGACCCTCGACCGTTGCGGACTCAGCGCTGCGTCCCATGCTTTCACCATCCGCGTCTCCTCCACCATCCCCCCTGCCTCCGGCCTCGGCTCCGGCGCAGCGGTCTGCACGGCCATTGTGCGCGCCCTGGTCGCTCACTTCCGCTCTCCCATCTCCAATCTCGAGGTCGCCTCGATCGTCTTCGAGACCGAAAAGCTCCTGCACGGTACACCGTCCGGCATTGACAACACCGTCATCGCCTGCGAACAGCCCGTATATTTCATCAAGGGCCGGCCGCCGCAGCCCTTCACCGTCGGTCGGCCGTTCACGTTGCTGATCGCGGACACCGGCCTCCCAAGCCCGACAAAGATCACGGTCGGCGACGTGCGCGCGGGCTTCGAGCGCGAGCCGGAGCGTTTTAGCCGGTTGTTTGCAGAGATAGGCAGGATCGTCAACCGCGCGCGCGAGATCATCGCGAACGAGGACCCGGCGCGGCTCGGCCCGCTGATGGCGCACAATCACAGGCTGCTGCAGGACATCGGCGTCTCGTCGCCCGAGCTGGATGCGCTGGCCGAGGCGGCAACCGACGCGGGCGCGCTCGGCGCGAAGCTCTCCGGCGGCGGGCGCGGCGGCAACCTGATTGCGCTGGTCGCGCCGCAGACGGCGGCCCGGGTCGGCGCGGCCCTGCGCGAGGCCGGCGCGGTGAGGCTCATTTCCACACTCATCGGTCATTCGTCATCCGTCATTAGTCATGATTGATGATAGATGACGGATGTTGGCATTTTCTCGATGCTCGTCTTTCTCAAACTCGGCGGCTCGCTCATCACCGACAAAACGGTGCCGCGCACAGCGCGCCCCGCCACCCTGGCCCGGCTGATGGGCGAGATCGCCGCCGCCCGCACGGCGCGGCCCGAATTGCGTCTCCTGCTCGGCCACGGCTCCGGCTCGTTCGGCCATGTCGAGGCGCAGAAGTACGGCACCCGGGCCGGCGTTCGCACCGCCGAGCAGTGGCGCGGCTTTGCCGAGGTTCAGGCAGTTGCTGCGCTGCTCAATCGGCTGGTGGTTGACGCGGCGCGTGAGGCCGGGCTGCCGGTGATCAACTGCCCGCCTTCGGCCTCGGCGGTGTGCCGCGACGGCCTGATCGAGGCGTTGGCGATCGCGCCCATTGAGGCGGCGTTGGCGCACGACCTCGTGCCGCTGGTGCAAGGCGATGTGGCCGTGGACGTGGCGCGCGGCGGGACGATCGTCTCTACCGAAGATGTGTTCGGCTTCCTTGCGCCTCGACTAAAGCCGCAGCGCATCCTGCTGGCGGGCAGCGAGCGCGGCGTGCTCAGCCGATGGCCGGATGGCGAGGTGATCCCGGAGATTGGCGACATGGAGGCGCTGCGCGATGTGACGCTGAGTGGCTCGCATGCCGCAGATGTGACCGGCGGCATGAAATCCAAACTCCGTGAGGCGCTGGCAATGGTGGCTACCGTGCCTGGCGGCCAGGCGCTCATCTTCTCGGGCGAAGCGCCGGGCCGGGTAGGGCAGGCGTTGCTCGGCGAGATGGTTGAGGGCACCCGTATCCTCGGTAAGCCGGGGCTTCCCCCGCCGCCTGCCGGGGCGGCTGAAGCTGCTGCCCCAAACGCGTGATTGGCCGATGATCAGCCGCTGCCGGGCCGGCTGAGCGCGCCTGGCCCGCCAACTTCAAGTGGCCACGGTCTCCGGCGCGCGCAGCGCGGCCAGCATCTCGTCCAGCCGGGTGAACTTGAGGCGCGGGCGGCCCAGCGCCTGGCCGCGCGCCACTTCGATGGCGTCAAGGCGCTGCCAATCGGCATAGGTGAAGAGGTTCGGCTGGCGCTCGCGCACCAGGGCCCCCGCCTGCGCCACTTCCGGGCAGGTGGGCTGAAGAATCCGGCCCTGCGCCAGATCTTCCAACATGCAGTTCACCGTCTCTACCGCATCCGGCTTGTTGGTGCCGATCACGCCACTCGGCCCGCGTTTGATCCAGCCGGCGGTATATTCGCCGGTGCGCGGCTGTTTGGTGGCCGGGTCGAGCACGCGGCCCTTCTCGTTGAGGATCACGCCCCAGCGCTCGTTGAAGGGCACCTCGGGCAGCGGCACGCCGCGATAGCCCACCGAGCGGAAGACGAGGCCGACGGACAACTCCTCGAACTGGTCGGTGGCCTTGGCGCTGAGCGTGCCCGTCTCGCTGGCGACGAGCGTGTTGCGCACCAGTCGCATCTTCGTCACACGACCTTGCGCATCGCCGATCAGCTCGACCGGCGAGACGAGAAAGCGGATGTGCAGCCGCTTGACCGTCGAATGCGTGACCGCATTCGCGACATCCGGCTTGCGCCTGGTGTAGCTCTGCAGGATTTCGATCTTGCGCAGGATGCTGCGGTCGGCGCTGCGAGCCACCTCGGCCTGGCTGAGCGGATCAAGCTCGACTTCCTCGGGGAGGACGATCGGCTCGGCGGCCTCCATCTCGCCCACTTCCTTGATCTCGGGCGTGGTGAAGGCGGCCTGCGCCGGGCCGCGCCGCCCGAGCAGATAGACCTCACGGACCTGGCTTCGGCTGAGGGCCTCCAGCGCATAATCGGCGATGTCGGTCTTCGCCAGCTCTTCGGGCGTGCGGCAGAGGATGCGCGCCACGTCAATGGCGACGTTTCCGACGCCTATCACAGCGGCCCGCTCCTGCGAGAGATCAAACTGATGATCCGCATAATCCGGGTGGCCGTTGTACCAGGCGACGAACTCGGTGGCGGGGTGGCTGCCCAGCAGGTCCTCGCCCGGGATGCCCATGCGCCGGTCGGTCTGCGCGCCGGTGGCATACAGGATCTGATGATAGTGGCGGCGCAGATCTTCCAGCATCAGGTGTTTGCCGAACTCCACGTTGCCGTAGAAATGGTAGTTGGGCCGGCGGGCGAGCTGGTCGTAGGCTTTGGTGACGGTCTTGATTTTCTGGTGGTCGGGCGCAACGCCGCCGCGCACCAACCCAAAGGGCGTGGGCAGGCGGTCGAACATATCAACTTCAACCGTCAGGTCTGTTTGCCTGAAGAGATGCTCGACGGCGTAGAAGGCTGCCGGGCCGGAGCCGATGATGGCGACGCGCAGCGGATTGGAAGGGGAACCGATTGGGGTCATGGATGTGGTTTGCTCGACTGAGTCCGGCGGGAGGGTTTGTCAGCGAGCAGGCGCAGCTCGAATGTCGCCGAACGCGCTGCGTTCGAGTGCGTTCGCGCGTGCATGAACGCCGGCCTTGCCCGTTGAGAAGCGCCCCGCTGCCCTCAGCCGGGCCATAGCGCTCAGCCTTCGATGATCTGAGCGTGCAGGGTTTCGATGGTGCCCTGATAGTCCTGCATGACGGCTTTGACCATGTCGCCGATGGACACCATGCCCGCCAGTTTGCCGCGGTCAATGATGGGCAAGTGGCGGAAGCGGCGATTGGTCATCGTTTGCATCACGGACATCACGTCGTCCTGGGGCGTGCCGCAGACCACCTGGCGCGTCATCACCTCCCCGACGGTCTGCGTCAGGAAGTTGTCGTTGCGGGCGGCGGCCCGCGCCAGGTCGCGCTCGGAGAGAATGCCGACGACCTGGCCGGCCTCGTCGGTCACGACCATGGCGCCGATGTTGTGCTGGGCCAGCGTGGCCGCCGCCTCCTTGAGCGTGTGCTCGGGGCGGATGGTCACGACGTTGCTGCCCTTGGTGGCGAGGATGGTGCTGATTTTCATGACGACCTCGCGATGAACTGTAGGCGGATTTCAATTATAACTCGTCGGCTCAGGTGATGGTTGCACAGCGGTGAGCGTGTTCTCGGCGGGCAGAGGCCTTCGCAATCGCGAAGGTCTCTCAGCGGCTTTGTCGCTGCGAATACAGGCCGATGCCGGCGACGATGATCATGACCCCGACGGCCACGCCCCAGGCCTGCACCGGGCCGAACAATGGGCGCTCCTGGCCAAAGTGTGTGCCAATGCCGATCACATCGGCTAGGCCGGCGGCGAAGCAGATGACCACACCCGTGGCCATCAGCCGCAAGCCGATATCCTCGCGCAGGCGGTGAGGCTGGGCGCGGTGGCGTGTCGCGTACATGTAGGTGTAGGCCCCCAGCGTCATGATCAAGATGCCGACCAGAAAGATGAAAATTTGCAGCAGGCCAAAGCCGGGCGTGAAATCCAGGCTGAACCATTCGGGGAAGACGCCGAGGAGGAAGATGACGAAGCCCAGCCCGACCACCCCGGCGCCGAAACGCGCCAGCAGGCTGGTGCGCAATTCGCTGCTCATGGCGCCCTCATCCCGGCAGGCCTCGGCGCAGCAGCTCGATCCAGTTGCCGCCCATGATCCCGGCGATGTCCTTCGGGCCATAGCCGCGTGCGGCCAGCCGGGCCTCCAGTTGCTGCAGATCGGCGATGGTGTCAATCTCCGCCGGCGTGCTTTCCACGCCGAAGCCGCCGTCGAAATCCGAGCCCAGGCCGACGTGCGCGGCGCTGCCTGTCACCTGGCAGATGTGGTCAATGGCGGCGGCCACGGCGTCGAGCGTGACGCGCGCTTTGCCGTCGCTGCGCGTCCAATCGCTTTTCAGAAAGCGGTTGTATGGCACGACGCCGATCACGCCGCCGCGCTCGGCCAGCCGGTGGATCATCTCGTCGGAGAGAAAACGCTCGGGGCGGCGTGGGCTCTTGACCAGCGCGCGCGGGTTAGCGTGCGAGGCCAGCGCCACGCCGGGGAAGCGGTCGAGGGCCTCCAGGTAAGCTTCTTCGGACAGATGCGTCAGGTCGAGCATCAGCCCAAGATCGGCCATGACGTCGAGCAGGCGTTGGCCCTCCGCCGTCAGCGGGCCGGGTTCGCCGGTGCCGCCCGCATAGCGTGTGCTCACCCAGGCCGGGCCGATGAGGCGCAGGCCGCGCTCCAGCCACCACTCCGCTTCCTTCGGCTCGCGGAGGCCGTCCGCACCCTCCATCAGCGGCACGATCCCGATCCGGCGTTGAGTCAGGTCGTCGCTTTGCCAGCTGGTCAGCACCGACTCTAAATCGCTCTTCGAGCCGATGAGCTGCAAGACCGAGGTCTCGTCCACCAGTCGGTGATAGTAGTCGAGTTGTCGAGCGTACAACCGATGGGCTTCGCCGGCGTCGGCGTACACCTGGGTGTCCCATTCCCCCCGCCGGAGGCGCTTGGGCGCGGCGAATAGCGCGCCGAAGATCACGGCCACGCGGCCCAACAACAGTTCCGCCAGGCCGAGCAAGGTGTTGCCGTTGCGCGCCGGCGTTTCGGTCTTCGCTTCCAATTCGCGCGTCACCGGCGCCGGTCGCCGATAGTCACGCCCGAAAGTCAGCGCGTTCCAGGCAAGATCGAGGTGGGCATCAACGATGAGGGGCATAGGGGTTGACAGGTGTCGGGGGGCCGGACTCCGGGTGGTCGGTGACACTACCTGCCTGCTTTCCGTTGCTCCAGCTGGGCCCTGATTTCCGCGTGCTTCTGTTTCGTGATGGGATACAGGTAAACCGCGACTAAGCTCAACAGGATGATCAGCGCGCCCACCGGGCCGACGAGGAAGCGCAGTGCGAGCAGCACCGTCTCCGGCTGGGGCGGCACGGGCTGGCCGGGCTCCGCCGGGATGTAGCCGGCGAGGTCGAGCACCTGGCCGGCGATGAACAGGCCGAGCGACAGGCCAAGCTTCTGCAAAAACACGAAGAAGCCGTAGAAAATGCCCTCACGCCGTTGGCCTGTCTCCAATTCGTCCAGTTCAATGACGTCCGGCAGCAGGCTCCAGGGGATGAGGTAACAGACCGAGACGCCCGCCCCGGCCACGATCGCCAGCCCGAACAGCAACGTCGTCTGGCCCGGCTGGATGAAGAACAGGCCGAGCAGCACGGCGATGAGTACCGTCGCGCCGATATAGTAGACGCGCTGCTTGCCGACCCGTTCGCTGACGCGCGTCCACACCAGCAGCCAGGCGAAGGCCGAGAACTGGAGCGCCAGCAGGATAAAGCCGAAGACACCGACGTCAATGCCCACCCAGTCGCGGGCGTAGATGAACAGGTTGTTTTGCACGAACTGGAGCGTGAGCCACGAAAGCAGGTAGATCACCGTCACCAGCACGAAGGCGCGGTTGCGAAACGCGATCAGGAAGCCCTCGAGAAAGCCCGGCTCCTTCGCCTGGGCCTGGGGCCGGTACTCCGGCTCCCTCGTCCCGGCGAAGGTGACCAGGAAGCCGGCCACGCTCACTACCGCCCAGATGAAGATGCTGACCGCGTTGCCGATGAAAGGCTGGCCGGGGAAGGCGGCGACGATCTGGGTGTGAAAGAAAGCGGCCAGCACGCCGCCCAGGATCGAAAAGGCGAAGCGGAAAGCGTTCAGGCTGGTGCGCTCGTCGTAATCCGGCGTCAGTTCCGCCGTGAGCGCGGTGTAGGGCACGCCGGCCACGGTGAGGGCCGTATCCAGCAATAAGGCGATGATGAGGTAATACCAGAAGCGCCCCGTGTCATCGAGCGGCGGCACCACCCAGTGCAGGAAAAACGCCAGCCCGAAGGGGAACGCGCCGAACAGCAGCCACGGGCGGCGGCGGCCCATGGCGCTCTGCGTCTTGTCCGTCAACCAGCCGACCACCGGATCGTTGACCGCATCCCAGAGTTTGACGATGAGCAGGATCGTGCCGGCGAGGCCGGGGCGCAGGCCGGCCAGATTGATCAGGAAGTCCAGCAAAAAGAAGCCGTTGATGGCCGCCATGATCGCCGGGCCGAGATCGCCTGCGCCGAAGGCAAGCTTGGTACGGAGGGGGGGTTTGGTGGTGGTGGAGGCGGTCATGGAGTCTCCGCGTTGTGCGTTGTGTTGAGTCGGGGGAAAGGGGTGTTGGCCCTGATGAAATCATCGGCGAGCGCGGCCACGACCAGCGCATCGTGATAGCGCGCGGCCAGGGCCGGTGTTGGCCCTGATGAAATCATCGGCGAGCGCGGCATGCGGAACACGCTCCTCTCGCAAAGCGCGGCCACGTTCCGCCGGCTCGAAACACTCATCCCTGCACCTCTTGCGCCAGCTTCTGCCAGGCCGCCTCTTCCGCGCCCGGCGTGAACGGGCGGTAGAGCGTCACTCGGTCGAGCACGCCGGCGTAGCGCGCCTTGAGCGGGCCGGCCAGTTCCGCCAGCGGCGCGACGACGGCGAAGGTGTCGAGCATCTCGTCGCTGATCAGTTCCGCCATCGCCGCCCACTCACCCTGTGCCGCCCGATTGGAGAGTTGCTCGCCGATCTCGCCCCAGCCGTGGTGCTCCAGCACCGCTCGGTAGGAGGGCGTCGAGGCGTAGAACGAGATCTGCTGGCGCGCATACTCGCGTTCGGCATCGTTGGTGACCACGAAGACGGAGGCCGAGACGGTGAGGGGGGCCGCACGCCCGGCCGTCTGCCGGCCCGCTTCGATGGCGGGCAGTATCACCTCGCGCAGATAGGCCGCCGTGTGAAAAGGGTGGGCGTGAAAGCCGTCGCACACCTCGCCGCACAACCTCGCCAGCCCGGTGTTGACTCCGGCGATATAGATGGGGATGTCGGGGTAGGCGATGGGGCCGGGGTTGAAGAACGGCGACATCAAGGTGAGCCTGAAGTATTCGCCGCGGAAGTTGAGCCGGCCGTTGCTTTGCCAGCACTGCCAGATGGCGCGGATGGCCTGCACCAGCTCACGCAGCTTCTTCGTCGGCGACTCCGGCCAGGCCATGCCGAAACGGCGCTCGATGTGCGGCTTGACCTGCGTGCCCAGCCCGAGGATGAAGCGCCCGCCCGAGTACTGCGCCAAATCCCAGGCGGTGTGCGCCAGCGTCATCGGGCTGCGCGCAAAACCGATGGCGACCGCCGTGCCGAGTTTCACCCGCCGGGTTTGCCCGGCGGCCACGGCCAGCGGCAGGAACGGGTCGTGCTGCGTCTCGCTCGTCCAGATCGCGTCGAAGCCGACGGTCTCTGCCGCACGCGCCAGCGCCGGGATCTCTCCCAGCCAGTTGGACATGAAGGCGATGTCGAGTTTCATGCTCAGCCTCCCAACAGCCATTGCAACAGCCACAAAGCCGCCATGCCGACGGCGATAGTCAGTAGTGTGTTCTTCGATAACCAGGCGACGAGAAGGGCGAGCACGCCGGCGAACAAACGCTCGTTGCCTAATGAGAGATCGAGCACGTTATCGCGAAGGAGTAACTCCGGAAAGATAATGGCCGAGAGCACCGCCGGCGGCACGTAGCGTAGCGCCTGGCGCAGACGGACCGGGATCGCCATCCGGTCCAGCGCCAGGATAGGGACGAGGCGAATGGCGAAGGTGACGAGGCCCATGCCGCAGATGGTCAGCCAGAGTGTCATTGGATGTTGGATCGCGGATTGCGAATTTTTGACTGCAACTGCTGCTCTTCGAGCGCCAGGCCGACGGCGATGCCGGTGAGCGCGGCCAGCATCAGACCCAGCCGGTACGGGAGGGCGTGAGCGGCCACGGCCACCATGCCGGCTGAAAGAGCCGCCGCCAGCGCCGGCCAATCTTTCACTGACGCAAAGACGATGCCGATGAAGGTCAGCGCCAAAGTGAAGTCGAGCGCCCAGGCCGCCGGGATCTGCGCCGCGCTGCCGAAGAGCACGCCGGCCGCCGTGCTGGTTTGCCAGCCCGTCCATAGCGCCAGACCCGCGCCGAGGAAGAACCAATGCTTGTGCGCCGGTTCGCCCGGCTGGTGATAGTGCATGATCGTGGTGGCGTAAGCTTCATCAGTGAGCAGGTAAGCGAGCAGCCACTTCCAGCGCGCGGGCAGGTGCTGGAGGTAGGGTTGCACCGAGGCGCTGTATAACAGATGGCGCAGGTTCACAACGAGCGTGGTGAGCAGGATGATGAGCGTGGGTGCGCCCTCACGAAACATCTGCGCGCCGATGAACTGCGCTGAGCCGGCGAACACGATGGCAGACATCGCCTGCGCCACCTCGGGCGGCAAGCCGGCGGTGACGCCCAGCACGCCGTAGATCATCCCGAACGGGATGACGCCTAGCAGAATCGGAAGTTGTGAGCGGATGCCGGCCAGAAATTGAGAGCGGGGGGGCACGCAGGGATTATAAGTGCCCGGCGTCAGGTGTCAAAGTCGGCCGCGGGCATGGCCGTCGGCTCTCACGGCGTTTCCCAGGCGGCCAGGTCGTCGAAGGTGACGCGCAGCCCGGCAGTGCCGATGGAGCGCGCATATACGCCGAACCTGCCGGCGGCCACGGTCGCATCACTTACCGTCAGGATGGACTGGCCGTTCACCATGAACATGAACTGCGCGCCGTCGGCGCGCACTGCCAGCGCGTTCTCCGCGCCCGCGCCGGTACGCACGGCGGCGCTGGCCGACGTCTCCAGCAGAAAACGATAGCGGCCGTTCGTCAGCACTTGGGCCCGCGCGCGCCCGTCGCAGGTCACGCCGAAGAGGTAGAAGTTGTCCTCGTCCTGCAGGCGCACTTGCAGACCGTAGTGATCGTCCGGCCCGCATTGCGCCACGCGCGCCATCGCCTGATAGTAGAAGTTTCGCGCCTCGCTCTCGCGCGCGTAACTGTAGCCGATCACCGCCCGTTGCAGGGCCAGCGTCAGGGCGCCGTCGCCGATCTCGCTGGAGATGGGCGGCTGTTGGCGGATGACCCAACTGTAGCGCGGCGGGCGAAAGGTCTCGAAGAAGAAGAGTGCGCCGGTTCCGGCAGGCGGCGTCAACGCGGGCAGGGTTGGTGAGGCGGTGGCGGTTGCGGTTGGCGTCGCGGTCGGGCGCGGTGTGCGCGTCAGG
Source organism: Anaerolineae bacterium (assembly GCA_037442085.1). Classification (GTDB taxonomy): domain Bacteria; phylum Chloroflexota; class Anaerolineae; order Anaerolineales; family UBA6663; genus JANWXR01. The sequence continues at coordinate 1,199 of JBBIQY010000068.1, read as the reverse complement.
GTGGCCGTTGGCGAGAGAGTGGCCGTCGCGGTCGGGCGCGGCGTGCGGGTGGAGGTGGGCGTTGCGGTCGGCGGAGCAACGGTTGCGGTGCGAGTCGCCGAGGCAGTCGCAGTGGGCGGTGTGGTAGGCGTGACGGTTGGCAGCGCAGCCGTTGGCGTCACAGGAACGGTCGTCGTGAGGGTCCCGGCGGGCTGGGTCATCGCCGGCAGCTTGGGCGAGGCACTTGGTTCTGGCGCCGTGGTTGTGGTGACGGTGGGCGTCCTGTGCGGCGGCGTAGCTGTGTTCGCGAGGGTGGGGGTGGGTGTAGTCGCCAGCGCGGCCACGGCCGGCGTGGGAGTCGGCGAGGCGCGGTGACCGAACCAGCTGAAGTATGCCCACAGGCCGCCACCGATCAGGATCAGGGCCAGCAAGCCGTATACCAGCCCGGCCAGCAGGCGGTAGCGCGTTTTGACCGGGATGCTGTACAGCCGGCGCGAGTAGGGGCCTCGGCGCAGGTAAGCGTAATCGCGCGCCGGCTCCACCGGCTGCCGCTGGCTGAGATTGCCGGTGAGCCGCGCCACACTGCCGCCGGGCGCTGCGGCTGGGCGTTGCACCGTCACATGCGGCAGCAGCCCGGCGATGATCTCCGGCGTCAGGCCGGGGACGGTGCTCAGGTCGCCCAACCCGCGAAAGGGCCGCGCCGCGATGATGCTCTCTGCCAGAGCGCGATCCACACCGGGCAGTTCATCCAATTCCTCGGGCGAGGCCGAGTTGAGATCGAGCAATGAGGGATCAGTGGCCACGAGTCGCCTGGCCTGCGGCGCGACAACATAAGACTTCTGGGCCGAAGGCGCGGGCCATTATACAACCAGCCTGCAGTGATCTCTCGGCTATATCGGTCGGCGCGCCGCGTGATGATAATCACTTAAAGCCAGTCGAGGATCATCCCAAACTTTGGCCGACCACTCCTTGGACAACTCAATCGAGAGGGCAGACATGCGACGGACACATCTTCTTTTGCGCCAGGCGCTGGTAGGGCTGCTGTTGGGCGTCTCACTGACGCCGCCGATTTCACCGGAACGCGCGGCGGTGCTGGTAGTATGCTGAATCTTGTGTAAAAGGAGCGGGAGCCGGTATCCTTGGTGGTCAACACACCATAACCGAGGACACCATGACTCCCACCCCTGAGCCTACTGTACCCGCCCCGTTGAGTCAAGCCG
>JBBIQY010000067.1:0-22419 GCA_037442085.1 Anaerolineae bacterium | reverse complement strand
AGACTAAGCTCTTTGAGCTCAGCCGCTTGGTCAAGTTCATTATTCGGGCGCTGGAACAACATTACGGTTGCGTCCATGAGATCACTGCGCCAGCCACCCCGAGACCATGAAGATTGGATCTACTGAGACTGGATTATACCCACAGGCCAGCCCGGGCACTTCAGGGGAGTTTGCGCTCCAGGCGCCAATAGTTGCCGGCCGGGTTACGTCGCTCATAGTGCATCTCGTCCATCACCGCCCGGATGAGCGGCAGGCCGTAGCCACCTTCCGGCAAATCCTGCCAGCGCGTGTACCGGCGTGGCTTCTCCGGCCAGGCCTTCGGGTCGAAGGGCCGGCCCATGTCCACCGTCTCGAGCACCAGCCGGTTGGCGTGGCGGCTGAGCAGGCCGTAGATGCGGCCCTGCGTATGCAGGCCGTAAGCATGCCGCATGATGTTCGCGACGTGTTCGGACATTGCCAGGTGATATTCAATCTGCCAGTCATTCGTCGCCGCATAGCGCATCGCCTCACCTAGCACGGCGTGCAACACCCCCTCCAGTTGTTTGAGGTAACTCATCTCCACCGGGAACACGAACGGGCGCTGTGATTGCAGGTCGGAAGGCCGGTCGTGCTTGAGCACCAGGAGCGTCAGGTCGTCGCTCAAGGGCCGGCCGCGACGGTGCAGATCGATCGCTTGCAGGACGGCCTGCACCATGACCTCGGCGGAGGCGGTGTGCACTGCCTGCAGCACCTCCTTCAGGCCGCTCCAGCCAAAGATACTGCCATCCGGGCTGAGGGCCTCGGTGACGCCGTCGCTGTAGAACACCAGCAGATCACCGGGGCGCATGATCAACGTTTGCTCGGCCTGCAAGGACTCCTGGAAGATGCCCAGCGGCAGGGTGGTGCTGAGCAGTTCTTCAGCCGACTGGAGCGCCGCCCGCCAGAAGAAGCTGGCGGTGTGGCCGGCGCTGGCAAACGTCAGGCGTTGTTGATACGGCTGCAGGCGCGCCACGAGGGCAGTCGCAAACGTATCGAGCCGGTTGAGGTCCGGTTCCAGAGTGGCGTTGGCGCGGGCAATGGCCATGCCCGGTGAAGCGCCGGCCAGCACCTGACCGCGCAGTTCGGCGCGGATCAGCGTCGTCAGCATCGCCGCCGGGATGCCTTTACCGGCGACGTCCCCCATCAGGACCGCCAGGCCGCCCTCGCCCAGCTCCACCACATCGTAGAAATCGCCGCCCACCTGGTAAGCGGGGACGATGACGCCGGCGAGGTCGAAACCGGCGAGCTGCGGCAGGCGTGCGGGCAGCAGGCTCGATTGGATCTGGGCGGCGATTTCCAGTTCTTGCTCCAGACGCAGGCTGGCGGTGCGCTGGCGCTGCAACGCCAGATTATCCAGCACGGTGCCGATCTGCTCGGCCAAGCTTTCCGCTAACTGTCGGTCGCGCGCCTTGAACTCGCCCTGCTCGGCGCCCAACATACCGAGGATGGCTTCGCCCGCGGTAGCGAGCGGGACGCGCACGCCCAGGAAGGTCGGCGCGCTGTCGTTGAGGGCCAGCACCGCCGTGTGCGCCAGCAGATCGAAATACTCGTCCACCCGCTCAACGTCGAGCGAGCGCGCCGAGCGGTACACCTGACGCGAGGCGTCGCGGAACGCCAGGAAGGCATTCTCGCAACGGAAGATGCCCTGCGCCAGCAGGCTGATCTTTTCGGCGATGTCTTCGATGGAGGCGCGGGCAGCGTTGACCTTGAGAATTTCGTAGAGGAAAGCCTGCTGATTCCAGGAGGTCAGCACTTCATCCGCCAGGCCGCCGGCCACGTTGCGCTCACCGAGCGCCTCGGCCAGCAGTTGCGCGCACAGCGTCAGCCAGCCGACCAGCTCGTTTTCGGTGAGGTCGGTTGCGGGCCGCTCCACGCTGAGCCAGCCCAATGACTCCCCGTCGTGTTCCAACGGTATGCGCCAGGCCGCATCGGGCGGCGGGGCATCGGGGGGCGTGTAGAGCAGCGGCGTGCGCGTTAGCTCTTCCCACGCGGCGCGCACTCGCTCAATCAAAGCGAAGTTCATGGCTTGGCGGCGGCGAGGGCCTGCCGCAGGGTGGACAAGAACTCGTGGGTCGAGAACGGCTTGTAGAGGCAGGCGGCCGCGCCCAGTTTGATGGCGCGTTCCACCTGTTGCTGCTGGCCGCCGGCGGTGATGATGACGACCGGGATGCGCGCCAGGGTGGGCGTGCTCTTCACCATCATCAGCAGCTGGAAGCCGTCCACCTCCGGCATCATCAGGTCGCAAACGACCAGGTGGGGCGGCTCGGCCTCCATCAATTCGATGGCGCGCAGACCGTTGGCGGCCAGGCTGTAACGATAGCCGCCCTTGCGCAATGTCAGCTCGATCAGCCGACGAATGGAGGGATCGTCATCCACGATGAGGACGTGAGGCGGCGGGGGAGTCATGGTCATCGGTTGGGACCTGCGCGGGCCGCTCAGGAGCGCTTCAACCCAGGTCGGTTGAAGTGCAGGTAGAGCGAAAGCGCCAGGTAGTAGGCGGGATACGCCAGCGAGAGCCAGGCCAGGGTGACGTTCGGCGCTTCGCTGGTGGCGGCCAGCCAGGCCAGGAGCAGCGCCCAGAGCGCGCCGAGCGTCAGCGTCAGCGGCCGCCAGAACTTCGTTTTGGACGGGTAAACGTAGCGCAACGGCACGAACACGAGCAGCGTCAGCACGAACAGGATCAACGCATTTACCTCCGGCGGCAAGCGCAGCACGTAGAAGTAGAAGACGACGATGTTCCAGTAGGACGGGAAGCCGGTGAAGAAGCCGTCCTCCGTCTTAGCCCAGTCCTGACAGAAGCCGAAGGCCGAGGCCAGCAACACCAGGCCGATCACCGGCGTCCACGGCGCTGTCACTAGCCTGAACTCATAGGCGAAGAACATCGGGATGAAGACATAGGTCAGGTAATCGGTGATGTCGTCCAGCTTGCGCCCGTCGAAGTTGGGCGTCCAGCGCGAGACGTCCCAGGCCCGGGCCAGCGCGCCGTCGGTCGAGTCGATCAGGATCGCCAGCGCCAGGAAAAAGAAGGCGGCGCGCGGCTGGCCGTTGGTGATGGCGATGAGCGCCAGGAAGGCGGCGATGTTGCCCAGCGCCGTGTAGAGATGCACGGCCCAGGCGCGCAGCGCCTTAATGCAGGTAGGCGTGGGACGTTCCGAGAGCGGTGACACCGATAGACCTCAAGGGGCGCCGACGCCCACCGCCTCTTTTAGGAGGCCGGGGGTGGTCGTGCGCCGGAAGTATCATCGCGAAACCGACGGGCGTCAACCGAACCGGCGACCAGCGGTTTCAACCGCTGCCATTGCGGCCCATTCCGGTGAACTTTGCGCCAGGGTGGCATGTTATACTCGCCGCACCCTCAGCCGATCTCCCATTTTAGGAGGCTTGCCGCCATGAATCTGCCCGCCGGACTCGAACTGCGCGCCCCCGCCTCGCTGCTCGTCGCCGAAGTGCTCACGCCTGAGGCGCTGAGCTTCCTCGCCAAACTGCATCGCGCCTTCAACTCACGTCGCCTGGAACTCTTGCGCCGCCGCGCCGAACGCCAGGCCGCGCTCGATGCCGGGCAATTGCCCACGTTCCCGCCGGAAACGGCCAACATTCGCGCCGCCGAGTGGCAGGTCGCGCCCATCCCCGCCGACCTGCAACGCCGCCATGTCGAGATCACCGGCCCCACCGAGCGCAAGATGGTGATCAATGCCCTCAACTCCGGCGCCGATGTCTTCATGGCCGACTTCGAGGATGCCAACTCGCCGACCTGGGACAACATGTTGCAGGGCCAGCTGAACTTGACCGCGGCGATCGAGCGCACCCTAGAGCTCATCACGCCGGAAAAGATTTACAAGCTCAACGACAAAGTCGCGGTGTTGCTGGTGCGCCCCCGCGGCTGGCACCTGGACGAGAAGCATTTGTGGGTGGACGGCAAGCCGATGTCCGGCTCGCTGTTCGACTTCGGCCTGTACTTCTTCCGCAATGCGCGCCGTTTGCTGGCCAGGGGCACAGGCCCTTACTTCTACCTGCCCAAACTGGAGAACCGGCTGGAGGCGCGGCTGTGGAACGACGTCTTCAACCTGGCGCAGGCAGAACTCGGCCTGCCGCGCGGCACGATTAAGGTGACGGTGCTGATCGAGACGATCCTGGCCGCATACGAGATGGATGAAATCCTGTTCGAGCTACGCGATCATATCACCGGGCTGAACGCGGGCCGCTGGGATTACATGTTCAGCATCATCAAGAAGTTCCGCAACCAGCCGGGCTTCGCTTTCCCGGATCGTGCCCAGGTGACGATGACGGTCCCGTTCATGCGCGCCTACACCGCGCTGCTGGTGCGCACCTGCCACCGCCGCGGCGCACATGCCATCGGCGGCATGGCGGCCTTCATCCCCAGCCGCAAAGACCCGCAAGTCAACGAGACGGCGATCGCCAAAGTGCGCGAGGATAAATTGCGCGAGTCGAGCGACGGCTTCGACGGCACCTGGGTGGCGCATCCCGACCTGGTGCCGATCGCCAAGGCGGTCTTCGATGAAAAGCTGGGCGACAAGCCGCACCAGAAAGAGCGCCTGCGTGAGGACGTGCACGTGACGCCCGAGCAGCTGCGCGACTTCCGCGTGCCGGGCGGGACGATCACCGAGGCCGGCCTGCGGCTGAACATCAACGTCGGCATCCTGTACCTGGAGAGCTGGCTGCGCGGCAACGGCGCGGCGGCCATCTACAACCTGATGGAGGATGCCGCCACCGCCGAGATCTCGCGCGCGCAGGTCTGGCAGTGGATCCACAGCCCCAACGGCGTACTGGCCGACGGTCGCAAGATCACGCTCGACCTTTACCGGCAAATCCTGCCGGAAGAGCTGGAGAAGATCAAGGCGCTGGTCGGCGAAGAGGCCTACCAGAAGGGGCGCTATCAGGAAGCCGTGGAACTGTTCGACCGGTTGGTGACCGCCGACCGCTTCATTGAGTTTTTGACCCTGCCGGCCTACGGCAAACTGGAGTAACCCCAATGCCGCGCCTGCCGGGCCCGGCGAAGGCAATGCCTTCACCAGACCCAGCCGGTTTAGAGATAGGCTGTAGGGGGCTGGGGGTGGCCCGCTTGGGCAGGAAAAATGAATGGTCGTTGGGGAGAAGGTGGCAAAAAAACGCGGGCGCGTCCTGATGACACACCCGCGTCAAGTTCTGCGAGGACGACGGCTTACTCGCCGGCTTTCTCCTCTTTCTCGTCCTTCTTCTCCTCGCGCCGCCAGCGCAGGGACACGTGGTAACTGGCCTCGGCCCCGCCCTTGGCGACGAACAGCGTGCCGACTTCGGCGCTGGCCTTGAGGCTGAAGGTCACTTCCATCTCATCCGGGGGCTGGCTCAAATCGCGCAGCTTGCTTACCAGCAGGTCGGCGGAGCCGCGCACGTTCTGCACCGCCTGCTCAAAAGTCACTTTCGCTTTCTCGGTCGGCTCTTCGTTGCCGCGCGCAGTCGGCACAAACCCGCCGCCGCTGCTCTTCTTCTCCTCGGCGGACTCGATCAAGATACTGGTGCCGTCTTCCAGTTGAAACTCGACGTATTTGGCCATGCGGTGCTCCTATCGCGCGAAGTGTGGCCGAAATTATACCGGCTGTTCGGCGATTGGTTGCCTGGCCGGATAGGCAGCTGGTCGAAGAGCCTGCCAGCCACCTTCGCACAGCGAAGGATGCCTTGCGGCGCTCTGATCATCATGATCACGGCGGGCGCCGCTCATTTGAGCATTATCACGTAATCCGCCAAGTCGTGACTGAGGCCGTCGGCGCTAAAGATTTCGCTCACTGTCAGGCCGGCGGACTTGGCCAAGGCGTGCGCCTCGGCCCCATCCAGCAAATGCACGTAGCGCAGGCCAAGCCTGCCGCCGCGCTCCCAGCTCAGCAGGTAGTCGTTCGGCTCGACGTCTGAGTCGCGCAGGCCCAGCTCCGACCACGGGCGCAAGCGCTGCTTCAGCCGCTCGCTGCGCGTGAACTGCCAGTTGCTCATTACCAGTCTACCGCCAGGGAGCAGATGTGCGGCCAGCGTGCGCAGCAACCCGGCTCGCGCCCCGCTGCCGGGCAGATGATGAAACACGGCGAAGGCCAGAATCCAATCGAACGACTGAGCACCCAGCACCAGGTCCCAGCCGGGAGCAAGAACATCGGCCCGAACAAAGGAGATTCGAGATTTGAAAGTAGAGATTGGATCTCCAACCTCTGCTCTCCATTCGTTTGTATATCGCTCCGCCCGCTCAAGCAGTGCCGCGCTGGAGTCCAGGCCAAGATATGTGATGCCGCGCGCGCCCAGGCGTCGGCCCACCTTTCCATCGCCGCAGCCGATCTCCAGCACCCGACTGCCGACGGGGATGCGGTCGAGCACGCCCTGGACGCCGGATGCAAGGCGCGGGCGCGTCTCGGCAAAGGCCTCGCCAAAAGCCTCGTAGAAATCACGGTTAAGGGCAGCCAGCCGGGCCTGAATTTCGGGGGTCACGTCGGGATTATAGCCGCGCGGCGAAGGCGAGTTTTATGCAACCTTTATGCATGATTCAGCGTGGCTTTACTGAACCGCGCGGCCCGACATGTTAACGTAGTTGGGCTGGAAGATCATCCCCAGCCCGGTTGGCTATGACACACTTTCCTTCCCGTCGCACGTTCCTCCGCCTGGCCGGCTTTGCCGCCGCCGCTTCATTGGCAAGCGCCTGTCGTCCCTGGACGAAGGAGCCGCTCGCCGTCGCTCTGCCCACCCCGACGCCGCGCGGCCCCGATCCACTCGAAAGCAACGAGGCGCTGGAGCGCTTGTTGACGGGCAACCTGCGCTTCGTCGCCAACTATCGCCAGTATCCGGGCCAAAGCCTCGAGCGCATGGCCCAAGTGGCCGAGAGCCAGCATCCGTTTGCCGCCGTGCTCACCTGCGCAGATTCGCGCGTGCCGCCGGAGCTGCTCTTCGACCAGGGCCTGGGCGATTTGTTCGTGGTGCGCGTGGCCGGCAACGTCGCCGATGACGAAATCATCGGCAGCCTGGAATACGCCGTGGAACATCTGGGCGTGCGGCTCCTCATGGTGCTGGGCCACGAACGGTGCGGCGCGGTGCGGGCCGCGCTGGAGACGCTGGCGGCGCAGACCCGAGCACCCGGCCACATCCAGGGTTTGGTGAAAGAGCTGCAACCGCCGGTTCAGGCCGTGCTGCCCGCCACCGATGAGGATGCGCTAGATCAGGCCATCCGCCTCAACATAGCGCATGTGCTCAGGCAAACCACCGAGCGCTCGCAGTTGTTGTCCCGGCTGGTGGAGCAGCGCAAACTGCAACTGGTCGGCGGGTATTACGACCTGGACACCGGGGTGGTGGAACTCATCGGCTGAGTCGCTCGAAGTTCATTGCGCAAGGGGAGAACATAAATTTCCACGAATGGCATGAATACTCGCGGAGAGGCAGTGTGATCGGCCTTCCTCTATTCGTGCCCACTCGTGTTCCCCCGTGTTCCTTCGTGTTCATTCGTGGTTCCCCCGTGTCCCTTCCTCCGCGATGCGGTAAGATTCGGCCATGCCGACACGCCTGGCGGAGTGGTATCACAAGCGTCCCAACACCTTCACGGCCGACGAGGAAGCGCAGCTGCTGCGCCTGATCAAGGCTGCTGCGGCGCCGGCGACGTTCACACCCGAGGACTTCGCGCGCCTGCTGCGCCGCTTCCCGCGCGCCAACGGTCAGTTCGCCAAGGACCAGGTGGTGGCCGCGTATCGCCGCTTCTGCGCCGAGGGCCGGCTGAGCTTCGACCGCGAAGTGCTCCGTCGCCTGCAGATGAAACCGGTACGCACGCAGTCGGGCGTCGCCACCGTCACCGTCCTCACCAAGCCCTTCCCCTGCCCCGGCGAGTGCCTCTTCTGCCCGACCGATGCGCGGATGCCCAAGAGCTATCTGCACGACGAGCCGGGCGCGGCGCGCGCCGAGGCGCACAACTTCGACCCGTACCACACGACGGCCAGCCGCCTGCGCGCCATCGAGAACATTGGCCATCCGACCGACAAGGTGGAGCTGCTCATCCTGGGCGGGACGTGGAGCTACTACCCGGCAGACTACCAGGAGTGGTTCATCAAGCGCTGCTTCGATGCGCTGAACGGCGTGGAAGCCGAGTCGCTCGAAGCGGCGCAACGCTTGAACGAAACCGCCGCCCGCCGCAACGTCGGCCTGGTCATCGAGACGCGGCCCGATTACGTGGACTCCGCCGAAGTGCGCCGCCTGCGCCGCTACGGCGTGACCAAGGTGCAGCTCGGCTCGCAGAGCCTGGACGACCGGATCCTCGATTTGAACAAGCGCGGCCACACCGTCGAGCAGACGCGCCAGGCGGTCACCCTGCTGCGCGCGGCGGGCTTTAAGCTGCACCTGCACTGGATGCCCAATCTGCTGGGCGCAACGCCTGCCAGCGACCGCGCCGATTACGCCCGGCTGTGGGCCGATCCCGGCCTACGTCCCGACGAACTCAAAATCTATCCCTGCGCGTTGGTGCGGGAGGCCGAACTGGTGCAGTGGTGGGAGCGCGGCGAATACCGGCCTTATACCGATGAGGAACTGATTGACCTCCTCGCCGATTGCCTGACCGCGACGCCGCGCTATGTGCGCCTCAGCCGCATCATCCGCGACATCCCCGCCGGGCATGTAGTAGCGGGCAGCACACTCAGCAACCTGCGCGAGGTTGTCGAACGGCGGCTGCGCGAGGCGGGCCGGGCGTCGCCGGATATTCGCTGGCGGGAGGTGAGGGGGCACAGAATAGAGAGCGAAGATTTGAAGTTGAAGTCCGAAGCCTATGATACGCGCGGCGGGCGCGAGTTATTTTTGAGCTTCGAGACGAGCGATGACCGGCTGGCGGGATTCCTGCGGCTCTCTCTGCCCACGCCCGAAGCCACGGCAAGCACCGATCTGCCCGAGCTGCAGGGCGCGGCCCTCATCCGCGAAGTGCACGTCTACGGGCCGGTGGTGCGCCTGGGCGACTCTGCCGCCGGCGAAGCGCAACACCTCGGCCTGGGGGCACGACTCATCCGGGAGGCGGAGGCGCGCGCGCGGGCAGCGGGCTATGGGCGGCTGGCCGTTATCGCTGCCATCGGCACGCGCGGCTATTATCGTAAACACAGATTCGAGCTGGGGGAGTTCTACATGCATAAAGCGTTGTGATGATCATTTGTGTCTATCACAACAGTTATATGACAATTTGTAGCCACAAAGAGTGATAGTTGTTACTATAGCAATCGCCTCAATTTCCTGGAGAATGTAGACACCTAAACGTCACATTCACAAGCCGATCGGCTGAAAAAAGACAAGGAGATGAGACGATGTCTATCTTAAGTCGCAAAGGGGAAATCATTCAAGACCCGCCGCTGGTGCAGAAGCTACTCACCGACCCGCGCGCCGGCTGGTTGTGGTTGCTGCCTCGGCTATGGCTGGGCTATGCCTGGTTCGACGCCGCCAGCCATAAAGTGGTGGATCCGAAATGGACGCAGACCGGTGAAACCATCCTGGGATTTTGGAAGCGCGCCGTTATCATCCCCGAAACTGGCCGCCCGCCCATTGCCTACGATTGGTATCGCAGTTTCATCCAGATGCTGATTGACACCAATTCGCAGACGTGGTTTGGTCCGCTGGTGGCCTACGGCGAACTGCTCGTCGGCATCGCATTGATCATCGGCGCCTTCACCGGCATTGCCGCCTTCTTTGGTGCGTTCATGAACTGGAACTTCATCATGGCCGGCACCGCCAGCACCAACCCCATGCTGTTGGCCGTCGCCATCTTCCTCGTCCTGGCCTGGAAGGTCGCCGGCTATGTGGGCGCGGACTTCTTCCTGCTGAGGTGGATCGGCACACCGTGGCGGAGCGCGTCCCCAACGTCGGCCAGCCAATGAAAGCCTGACTGCTGTAGCACAATCGGACCCCCCAAACGAACGGGCCGCTGTGAAGCGGCGCTTTCGTTTCTTAATCGCCGGCCCCTAAATCCTGCTCTTGATAAGAGCACCTCAACACGCGCTGCGCCGTGGAAGGGCAAGGCGCGTGTGCGTGTGTCTGAAGCGTCTCATCCCAGCAAGCCCAACGGCTGATAGCCGGTGTACCCCGGAAAGACCGTCCCGACGTTCGGGTTACCGAGTGCGTTCACCAGCACCTCGCTCAGCACGTTGCGATAGTCGGTGGTGATGGCAAGGTCGGCGCGATCATAGAGCTGATCGTTGCTCAGGCCCGGCCATTGACCGTACACCCGCCCGCCGTTGACACGCCCGCCCAACACCAGCATTGCGCTGCCGTGACCGTGGTCGGTGCCCTGGCTGGCGTTCTGCGCCAACCGCCGGCCGAACTCGCTCATCACCACGATGGTCGTGTCCCGCGCCCGGTCGCCCAGGTCGGTGTAGAAGGCAGCCAGGCCGCGCGCCAACTGCGCCAGCAAATCGGCAAAGTAGCCGGTTGCGCCATCGCCCTGATATTCGTGCGTGTCCCAGCCGCCAAGGTCCACGGTGCTGACGCGCAGGCCGACCTCACTCTTGGCGATCTGCGCGATGGTCTTGAGATTGACGCTGAAGTAATCGTCGGGATACTGGGCGCCATTGGCGGGCGCGTACTCGCCGAGGCTGGCCTGCTCGACGACGTCGAGGGCGTCGAGCGTCGCCGCGCCTGCGCGCCGCAGCCAATGGTTGCCAGCGTACATCCGCCGCAGGACGGCGCGCTGGTCGGCAGCATAGCCGGCGTCCCACAAGGTGAAGTCGGCGGGCGTTCCCATTGCCGCCACAGCCGGCGCATTGAGCAGCGCGGTTGGCTGGCCGTTGGTGGAGAGCGCCGGCATGAGCACGCCGTTCGGCAGGTGCGGGTCGGTCTGCAGGGCGCGCGTCAACCAGCCTGCGCCAGTGGTCTTACGGCCCGGCGTGCCCAGCTCGATAAACTCCATTGCGTCGAAGTGCGAGCGCGTATCATGGACGAGGCCGCAGGCGGGCACGACCGCCAGTTTGCCGTCGGTGTACAGCTCGTGGAGGGGGGCCAGCGCCGGGTGCATCCCAAGCGTATCGTCCAGCGGCAGCACGGCGCGTTCGCCGATCTTCAGTGTGGGGCGCGCGGCCTCATAGTAGGCGCGGTCCGGCCCGCCGAGGACGGGCAGGACGTTGAGCGCATCCCAGCCGCCGCGCAAAAAGACGACGACCAGGTGATGGCGGTTGGCGCCTTCGCCTTGGCGGACGATCTGCGTGCCCGGCGCGGCCAGGGCCAGGCGCGTCAGCCGCGAACCGGCCAGTGCGGCGATGGCGGCGGAACAACCCCGAAGGAAGCCTCGGCGGGAGATTTGGGTGGGCATGGGCGTCTCCAATTCGCGGGGAACAATCAGTGAAAAGTCACTGCCCGTTCGACTCGCGATGCTCTATTTCAGTTGAAACTCCGAGCTCATCAAAATCAGCGCGACCATCCCCGGCAAACGCCAGGCGAGGTGGTCTTCGGGCAGCTCGTCATCCGGGCCATAGTCACCGGCCAGGAACTGCACGAGCGCCTGACGGTCTGCGGCCTCGAGGGCGCGGCCCAACACGCGATCAACCCAGTAGTCGGTGAGGACATTGGCGGTGGCCAGGCCGAGCGGCGTCTGCGCGCGCACATCTGCGGCCAGGCGCAGGCGGCCATCGTCGTCGGCGATCCAATCCTGCGCCAGCGCCTGGCTGAAGTTCCAGCGGCCGAGCAGGCTCATGGTATGGCTCCAGGCTTCTTTGTGATCCGGGTAACCGTCCGGCGGGCGGCGGCCAAAGGGCGGCTGCCCCGCCATCTCCAGGTACCAGAGGAAACTGTCCGGCAAGCGTGTGAGGTCCACCTCCAGCGCACGCACAGCGCTGAGGATGACCTCCAGCGGGCGCTTGAGCTTATCGCCCCAGGTCAGCCGGAATTCGGTGGAGAGGGCGATGGTGCGCACGACGTGCTTGATCTGGTCGGGCGCGTTGCGCTGGGCGAGGAAGACCTCGGCAGCGGACTGCACCAGCGCTTCCGACGGGTGATCGCCGACGAGCCGGCGGCACAGCTTGCGGCAGACGAAGCGCGCCGTGCCGGGGTGATCGGCGAGCAGATCGAGCACGGCGCGCCCGTCCTCCTGCGGAGCCGGGTCCGGCGGCAGGTAGCGGCCCAGCACCAGCTTGTTGAAGCGATCATGTCCGGCCTTGGAGAAGAAGAACGTGCCGGTGTTCGGCACGGCCGGGTCCCAATCGCCGTAGTCGTCGGCCACCCGCCAGCCGGTAAAGGCGCGCGCCGCTTCGTACACGTCATTGTCCACATAGCCGACTGCGACGCCGTCGGCCAGCTTCTCGACGGTATTCGGGTCACGCACGCCCAGATAGTTCTCTGCGCCGAGGGTGTGGAGCTCGAAAAGCTCGCGCGCCCAGTTCTCGTTCGGCCCGGCCACCTGGTTGTTGGCGTTGTCGAGGTAGTAGAGCATGGCCGGGCTGGTCGCGACGGCCTCGAGCATCTGCCGGAAGTTGCCGAGGGCGTGCGCCCGGATCACATCACGGTCATAGTGCAGGAAGTGCGGCGGGGTGTCGTCCGTCTCCCGGAAGACGTTGAAGTGGTTGTGCCAGAAATCCACCATCACTTCGAAGAGCTGGCGGCGGCTGTGGGCCATGCGGATGAGGGTGGCGCGTACCGTCTCGAACATCGGCTGGGCGAACAGCTCCCAGTTGAAGTTCATCATAGTGTAGGCAGGCAGCACGTGCTCCTGCCAGATTTGTTCCTGCGTCTTGTTCAGTGTGCTCAGGCCGGCGGCCTGCAGGCGCGCGTCGCAGTCCGAATCGTCTATGGCCTCGGGGTTGAGTTGTTCCTCCAGCCACTGCGGCAGGATGTCGTCCGGGGCAGCGTTGCGGCTGCGCCACTCGGCCAGGTCACTAGGGCGCGGGCCGAAGGCGAGGCGATTCCAGACGATGAGTTCGAGTGGAAGGGGCGGCTCGGCGGGCCGCATAGCCGCCGTCGGCGCGGGCGTTTGGGCGAGGCGGGACGGGGTGGGGGTTGCGCCACTTCCCTGCCGTCCTCCCTCCCCTACTGCTACCGCCCCGCCTCCTAAAGCGGAGTCGGGGGTGGGGGCAGATGGGCTGCCCGCCTGGCCCGCGCGCTGGCAGGCTGCTGTTGTGGCCAACACCGCCAGTGCGCCCAGCTTGAGCGCCCTGCGCCGAGCAGTGGTGGTGTTCGACATGGCATTACCTCCTGGTTGATTCCGGGTCTGGCGACGGCGATGCCGTCGCCCATTAGTGCCTCGGCGATCAACTTGTCGGTTACTTTAAGCAAGTAGCCAAAAACGAGCTGGGCGAGAAAGGGGCGCGATGGGGGCGGAGTGCTCGATATGGGCGGCGATTATTCATACGACCAGCCGCAGGCCCTGGCCGCGCAGCACTTCGAGGTATTCGCGCTCGGGCCGGGCCTCGCGCAGGCGGGCACGCAGGCGTTTGATCAGGCCATCTACCGCCTCGTCGCTCACGCCCGCCGGGTCGGCGTCCGGCCAGACGGCGGCGATGAGTTGCGCGCGGGTGACGACTTTGCCGAGGTTGTCGTAGAGCAGCTTGAGCAAGGTGAACTGCGCGGCGGAGAGCGGCGGCTCGACGGGCCTGGCGTCCACCCACACGGCGCGCGCGGCCTCGTCGAGCCATACGCCCTGCAGCCGGCCGAGGCGCGGCGCCTCGGCCGTCTCACCGGGGTCATGAAAGCGCAGCGTGATTACGCCGCCCAGCACGATCTCATCGCCGTCCTTCAGCCGCACGGCTTTATCCGTCACCGGCTGCCCATTGAGGAAGGTGCCGTTGCGGCTATTGAGGTCGCCGAGGTAATAGGCGCGCTCCAGCCGGGTGAGAATGGCGTGTTGGCGCGAGAGGCTCGGCAGATCAAAGACTAGGTCGCAGGTGGCCTCGCGGCCCAGTACGACCTTCTCTGCTTCGAGCCTCCACGATCGGCTGTGTGACGCGGTGAGCGTCGTTCCCTCGGCGAGGGCGTTTACGACGGTAAGCCAGGGAGCGTAAGACATCTCAATCGTCACGCGCAAAAGCTCACGGTCTGAAGGCGTAGATGCTCCAGGCGGGGAAGAAGAGCCACGTTCCTGCCGGGGCAGGCGGCTGCCAGCCGCTGTCGTTGAGCGTCAGCCGCCAACTGAGTTCCTCGACCCCGTTCTCCGCGCCGATGAAGCGGAGATCGCCGGCGGTGGTGGTGATGAGGACGTGGGCGCCGTCGGTCAGCGGCGGAGCGATCAGCTTGACGCCGGTGTTGAGCGACCAGACAAGCCGGCCTGTCCCTGTCTCCCAGGCATAGACCGTGCCATCCTGCGCCGTGGCGTACACGCGCGCGCCATCGGTCGCCAGGCCCGCGATCTCGCTGCTCGCCTGCGCCGGGTTCTCCCAGGCCTGTCGCCCACTCTCCAGCCACAAGGCGTGAACGTAGCCGCGCGCCGTGCCTGCAAACACCAGGCCGGCCTCCGTCAGGATCGTCGGCGGCGTGGTCGGGTCGCCCACCAGATCGCCGGCCCAAAGGATTTTCTGTGCGCCGGCGTCAATGGCGTACACGCTCTGCGTCGAGCCGGCCAGGAAGACGAGGCCTGAGCTGACCGAGGGTGGCTGATAGAACTGGGCGGTCTCGGTGAGCGCCAGCGACCATTGCAGGTTGCCGGTCACGGGGTCCAGTGCATGCAGCCAGCCCTCCATGATGGAGATATAGGCCCGACCTTCCGGCGCAATGACGATGTCACCGAAAGTTGGCGCGCCCTGCAGCACGTCGCCGCCCAAGCGCCAGGCTTCCTCTCCGCTCCAGCCATCAACGCCCACAACCTCCCCGCTTTCCAGAGGGACGAGGACACGGAAGCTCGTCTCGTCGCCGTACAGCACCGGCCCGCCGAACGTCTCTGCGCCCAGGTCGAGCGACCAGGTCTCCAGGCCGCGCCGCCAGTCGAGCGCACGCAAGCCGCCGCCGTTTACGCCAAAGAATACCTGTCCCCCACCGACCACCAGACCGGTGCGCCCACCCATGGACGACGAACGCGGGGGCCGCAACCAGGCCGGCTCGGCGTTGAATTGGCGCAGGCCTTCCGGCACGAAGCCGGTGCGCGCTGCATCCCCTTGCGACATTGGCCACCAGCCGCCCTCCTGCGGCGACGCGGTTACCGGCGTCGGGGGCAGGGTCGGCGTTGCGTCATGGGCCGGCACTTCGGTGGCCGTTGCTTCCGACTCGGGTGTCGGCTCGGCAGTGGGAGTCCCTGCCTGCGGCGAAGACACCAACGGCGCTGCGGTCAGCGTCTGGGAGAGCGCCGCCAGTACGGCGGCCGTCTCCTGTGCGCGCGCCGTCTCCGTCTCGGTCAGGCGCACGGTTTCGGCGAACTGCGTGACGTTGCCGACGGCGAACGCCGCCACCAGGCCCATCAGGCCGAGCGCCGCGAGCGTGAGGCCGAGCGGCAACAGCCACGGTCGCGCCGGCGTCGTCTCCTTCGTGGCGCCAGGGCGCGCAAGCGGAGCCGTCTCGCCGCGCAGGGCGGCACCGAACTCGGCCAGCGAGCCGAAGCGCGCCGCCGGCTGCTTGGACAGGGCGCGGTCGAGCGCCGCCTCCAGATAAGCAGGCAGGTCGGGACGGTGTTCGGTGATGGGGGTGGGCAGGGTGTACAGGTGATGGTGCAGGAGCGCAGGCGTGGTGTCGCTCTCGAACGGCAGTTTGCCGGTTAGCGCCTCATAGACCATCACCGCCAGGCTGTACTGATCGGCGCGGCCATCAAGCGCCTCGCCGCGCACCTGTTCCGGCGAGACGTAGCGCGGCGTGCCGAACAACGTCCTGCTGACGGTGAGCGCCGGCGCGTCCGCCAGCTGCGCCAGCCCGAAATCCACGATGGTAACGTGGTCATCCAGACCGATGATGACGTTGGCCGGCTTGAGGTCGCGGTGGATGAGGCCGCGGGCGTGAGCGTAATCGAGCGCGGCGGCCAGTTGGTCGAACAGGCGCAGCACACGCTCCAGCGGCAGGGGCCCTTCGCTCAGCAGGTCGCGCAAGGTGCGGCCCTCGGCCCATTCGAGCGCGATAAAGGGCTGGCCGGCGTGTTCGCCGAACTCGTAGACCAGGGCAATGTGCGGGTGCTTGAGGTTGGCGACCGAGGCCGCCTCGCGGCGGAAGCGGTGACGCGCGGTCTGTTCATCGCCGAAGGCCGGCCCCAGCAGCTTGAGGGCCACGACGCGATTGAGGGCCGGGTCAACCGCGCGATACACGACGCCCATCCCGCCACGCCCGACTTCGCGCTCGATGACGTAGCGACCGACGGTTGTGCCCGGTGCGAACGCGCCCGACATGGGCGGAATTATAACGTCCACTGTCCCTCACCCCCAGCCTACCTGCGCCGTAAGGGGTCTCTCGATGGTAGAGGGGTTCAGGCCAACGGCAGGTCGCGCGCCGGCAGAGCGTGTTTGTCGTGCAGCGCGACGATGGGCGCGATCTCGGGATGCAGGCGCCGGTCACCGTAATGGGCGATGAGTCGGCAGACGGCGTACTGCGCGCTGACGCTCTCATAACGCCGCGCCCACTCTTGAAAGTGGCGCTCGGCTTGGGGCGTCAGGTGTGGATACGTGCTGGGCGGGGGGATCAGGCCGCAGCGCCAGGGCTTCGGCGTCAGGCGCGCACGGAAACTTTCCTGCGTCCGGCAGAGGGCGATGTAAAGCGGGTCGCTGCCGAGCGCGTGCAAAATCTGCTGCGCCTCGCTGCCAGCGGGATGAAACGGGTTCGAGGTGACCAGCCCGCGCAGCCCGGCGGCGGTGCGATACACGCGCACGCCGTGATCGGGCCGCTGAGCCGCCCACTGCTGAAAGCGCGCCAGGGCTCCGGCCTCCGGCGTTGGCTTCTTCCCGCCGAACAGCGCGCCCAGCAATCCCACCGGTTTAGCCTCCGGCAAATCAACGTCAATGAACATGGCCCGCGCGGTGTTGAGCACCAGCGCGCCATATGAATTGCGGGTGATGACGGCAGCGGTGCGGCCGCCCTCATCATCGAAAATCTCCAGTTGCTCCTCGCGCAGGGGCCGGTCGCCATAGCCGTAACGGTCGAGCGGCTGCCCGCTGAGGAAGCGTGCGGTCACCCGTTCGGCGCGGGCGTAGGCCTCACGCTGCGCGGCCTCGGCACTCTCATCCGACCAGCCCCAGCAACCGAAGGTGAAGGTCCGGCCGTCCGGCGCGGTGCGTGTGTGCGTGGCTTTAGCCCAGTGTTTGGGGAAATACATGGGCGGGATTATACCCTCCGCGCGGGCACAACCTGCGGTTTTCTAGGAGCCTATCTATAAACCGAGGGTCTGGCGAAGGCAATGCCTTCGCCAGACCCGAATCAACCCGCCAAGGCGAAGTTTAGAGATAAGCTCTAAATCCACGAGTGAGCATCGGCCGAAAGGCACAGTCAACGACGATGGGCAATACGCTTCTTTCACCCTTTCAACAACTGCAAGTTGGCCATGCTCGCCACCAGCCGCTTGAGGCCCACCGCCTCGAAGGCGACGGTCACCTCCTCATCGTCGCCGGCGCCGCGGCTCTCGATGACGATGCCCTCGCCGAAGGAGGCGTGTTTCACGCGCTGGCCGGTTCGGTAGCGTGACTCGGGCCGGTCGAGCGAGACGAGGCGCATGCCGGTGCGCGGATCGGTGACAATGGGGCGGGCCGAGGACGGGCGCTTGGAGCGAGGGGCGGCGGGCGTCTCCCAGGACGTCGCGCGCTGGTAGGCCGCCGACTGGCGCAGCTGCTGGTGCGGCTTCTGGCCGGAGAGCAGGTGGTCGGGGATGTCGTACAGGAAGCGCGAGGCCTGCGTGACTCCCGAGTCGCCATAGACGGAGCGGCGGAAGGCGCGCAGCAGGTACAGGCGGTCTTTCGCGCGCGTCATCCCCACGTACATCAGCCGCCGCTCTTCGAGCATGGCCTCGCCGTCCTCCATCGAGCGTTGATGCGGCAACACGCCCTCATCCAGCCCGACGATGAAGACGACCGGGAACTCCAGCCCCTTGGCCGCGTGCAGCGTGAGCAGGACGGGGGCCTGGCCCTCTTCGGCCACCGTGTCCTGATCGGAGACCAGCGCGATCTGTTCGAGGAACTCGGCCAGCGAGGCTTCGCCAGAGTCTTGCGCCACGCCGCGCAACTCGAGCACGTTGGCCCAGCGCTCGTTGCCTTCCTCGGTGCCGTCGAACAGGTAGTCGCGATAGCTGGTGCGCTCGAGGATAGTGTCCATCAATTGCACGACGGAAAGCTCACCCCGTGCCGCCGTCCAATGGTTGAGCATCAGCCCGAAGTTAGCGAGCGCGGCGGCGGCTTTGCTGCCGAAGCGGGGCGCGAAGACCGAACGCGGGCCAGCCTCGCCCAGGTCGCGCACTATCTCCGCCGGTGTGATGGCGTTGAGGCGAGCCGTGTCCTGCAATTGCTCCAGCGTCTTCGCGCCGATGCCGCGCGGCGGCACGTTGACGACGCGCAGCAGGCTGACCGAATCCGCCGGGTTGTGCACCAGGCGCAGGTAGGCGAGCAAATCCTTGATCTCTTTGCGTCCGTAGAAGCGTTGCGCGCCGACCAGCTTGTACGGCAGGCTGGCGCGGATGAACGCCTCCTCCACCGCGCGGCTTTGGGCGTTGGTGCGGTACATCACCGCGAAATCGCCGGGCTGATACTTGCCCTCGGCCACCAGCCCGGCGAACGTATCCACCACGAAGCGCGCTTCCTCGTCCTCATTGTAGGCCTCGAACACCGAAATCTGCGCGCCGCCGTGCCGCGAGGTGAACAACTGCTTGCGCGTGCGGCCCGGATGTTTGTCAATCACCGCCATCGCCGCGTCCAGGATGATCTGCGTCGAGCGATAGTTTTGTTCGAGCAGGATAACGTTGACGTCGGGAAAATCGCTCTTGAGCTTGTTGATGTTGCGATAGTCGGCGCCGCGCCAACGATACACACTTTGATCGGGGTCGCCGACGGCGTACAGGTTGCGGCGTACCGCGACCAGTTCGCGCAGCAGCGCGTACTGCACCGTGTTGGTGTCCTGGAACTCATCCACCAGCACATGCTCGAAGGCGCGCTGGTGCTTCGCCAGCACGTCGGGATGATCGCGGAACAGCCGCACCACGTTGACGAGCAGGTCGTCGAAGTCCATGGCGTTGTTGACGGCCAGCAGCTCCTGGTAGCGCACGTACACGCGGCGCGTGACCTCGGCGGCGTAGTTGGGCGCAGGGTACTCGTCCGGGCCGATCAGTTCGTTCTTAGCGTTGGAAATTTTGCCCAGCAGCGAGGTGGGCCGGAACTTCTTGTCGTCCAGGTTGAGCTCCTGCACCGCCTGCTTCACCAGCGCTTCCTGATCGGCGGTATCGAAGATGACAAAGTCGCCCGTTACGGGGAGGTAGTGTGACTCGCGCCGCAGCCAGCGCGCACAGATCGAGTGAAAGGTGCCGATGGTCAGCCCGCGCAGGTTGCCGCCGAGGAGCTTCTCCACGCGGCCCTTCATCTCTTTGGCTGCTTTATTGGTGAACGTCACCGCCAGGATGTGCCAGGGCGCGACGCCGAGATGTTGAATGAGATACGCGATGCGATGCGTGAGCACCCGTGTCTTGCCGGATCCCGGCCCGGCGAGGATGAGCGTCGGCCCGGACGGCGCGGTGACGGCCTGATGTTGTTGGGCGTTCAACCCGGAGAGGAGGTCCATAACGCGGGGATTGTAGCATGGGCCTTGGCGGTTGCGACCGAACCGCGCGTGTGCACGCAAAGGTTGTCAGCCGCTCCTTCGACTGCGCGGGCAAAAGCAGCCCGCTCCGCTCAGGATGCGGCTGTCACTGACATCTTTTGCGTGCACACCACCGCGCCGGCGACCTGCCTCGAAAGCCGCGTTGAGGGATAATACCGTCCCATGTACCTCGCCATCGAAGGCGTCATCGGCGTCGGCAAGACGTCGCTGGCGCGCCTGCTCCAACCCACCTTCAACGCCGGGCTGCTGCTCGAAGTCTTCGAGGAGAATCCCTTCCTCTCCGATTTCTATAGCGACCGCGCACGTTACGCCCTGCAGACCCAGCTTTTCTTCCTGCTCTCGCGCTACCGCCAGCAGCGTGAAGTGCCGCAACTGCTGGCCGAGCACAGCGCGCTGATCGCCGATTACACCTTCGCCAAAGACGCACTCTTCGCCCACCTCAACCTAGCCGGGGATGAACTGGAGCTGTACCGCCGCCTGCACGACGCGCTGGCCGAGAAGATCATCCGGCCCGACCTGCTCATCTACCTGCGCGCGCCGACCGACGAGCTGATGCGCCGCATCGCCAAGCGCGGCCGCCCTTACGAGCGCCAGATGGAATGGGACTACCTCCGCCGGCTGGGCGAGGCCTACGACGAGTTCTTCGCCTCCTACCGCGAGACGCCGGCGCTCATCATTGACGCCGCGCCGCTCGACTACGTGGCCAACCCCGCCGACCTGCAAGCCATCGTCGAGCGCGTGCACGCCGCGCTTGGGTTAGAATATCAGACGCCGCTACCCTTGAACCACATCAACCACGACGACGAAAGAGCCTGAGTGCAGATCGAACGCGCCACGCTGATCAAGATCGCCAAAGACACCGCCGCCCAACGCCTGGCCGCGCGGCCCAGCCTGGTGGCCGCCTACCTCATCGGCTCGGTGGCCGCCAACGAGCCGCTGCTCGGCGGCGCGACGGACATTGATCTGATCCTGATTGACAGCGCCGAACCGCCCCCGCGTGAAGTGCAGCGCCTGACCGACCAGGTGGCCCTCGACCTGCAGTATCACAGCACCGCCGATTACGCCCGGCCCAAGGAACTGCGCGTCCACCCCTGGCGCGGACCGGAGTTGTGCGAGCCGATCTTTCTGCACGACCCGCAACACTTCTTCGAACTGGCGCAGTCCAGCGCGCGCGGGCAATTCCACCGGCCCGATCACGTCGCGGCACGCGCGCGGCGTTTCATCCAAATGGCCCGCGACCAACTTCACATCGGCCTGCTGCCGGGCGCAGAACCTACCGCGCCGGTCACGCTGGCGAACTTCTGTCAGGCGCTGCTGCTGGCGGCCAACGCGGCAATCACGCTCACCGGCTTCCCGGGCGCCGGCCGGCGCCTGCTCATCAAACTGGAGGCCGCCAGCCGCAAGCTGGCCCGGCCCGACCTCTACGAGGATTTTCTGGCCGTCTTCGGCGGCGGCGACCTGGACGCCGGGCAGGCGCAGTTGCTGCTCAATGACTGGACCGCCGCCTACCGCGCTGCGCAAACCGCCGAGGACGAGCTGATCCACCCTGCCCGGCGCACCATTTACGAGCGCGGCTTCCAGGCCCAAATCGAGGCCGACCGCGCCGCCGAGATACTCTGGCTGATGCTCTTCACCTGGCAAGCCGCCATGCGCCGGCTGCCCGGCGACAGCGCCCAGGCCGAAAACTGGGCCGCTTTCCTGGAGCGGCTGGGGCTGGCCTCACCCACCGCGTTCCGTGAGCGCCTGGCTACAGTGCGTGATTACGTGCAGCAGGTGGATGAACTGGTCGAAACCTGGGCCGACCAAAACGGAGCGTAGCAGACTCTTATCGGAAATAAGGGCCAGGGCGACGGCGTTGCCCTCCCCCCAACCAACCGACCGGTTGACCGACGAACCCGCTGAAGAAACCCATGAAACGACACCTGATCGTCGCCGGCAATATCGGCGTGGGCAAATCCAGCC
Source organism: Anaerolineae bacterium (assembly GCA_037442085.1). Taxonomy (GTDB): domain Bacteria; phylum Chloroflexota; class Anaerolineae; order Anaerolineales; family UBA6663; genus JANWXR01. Next base: position 771 of record JBBIQY010000067.1, on the reverse strand, counting down.
TAGTGGAGCTGCTCTGCCGGCGGTTGGGCTGGCAGCCATTCTACGAAGCGGTGGTGGATAACCCCTACCTGGCCGACTTCTACGCCGACATGGCGCGCTGGGCCTTCCACTCGCAGATCTTCTTCCTCGCCAACCGCCTGCACCTGCAGCGCCAGATCGCCGACCATCCCACCCCCGTGGTACAGGACCGCTCGATCTACGAGGACGCCGAGATCTTCGCCCGCAACCTATACGAGCAGGGATTCATCAATGAGCGCGATTACACCACCTATCGCCGCCTGTACACCAGCCTGCTCGACCTGCTGCCCGTGCCCGACGTGGTCATCTACTTGCGCGCCTCCGTCAAAACCCTGCACAAGCGCATCCTCCAGCGCGGCCGGGGGTACGAGAGCAAGATCGCGCCTGTTTACCTCTCCCAACTCAACGAGTTGTACGAGCAATGGATCAGCGGCTTCGACCTGTGCCCGTTGCTCGTGGTAGAGACCGACGACCTGGACTTCGTGGCGCACAGCACCCACCTTGACTTCATCGTGGATCGCCTGCGCGAACACCTGCCTGACACGTTCTAAAAACAAACCTGAGGGCTCATGTATAGAACAAGTGCAGGCTGGCTGAACTTGTGGTATCGTCCGCCGCATGGACTTTCCCATTGTCGAACTCCTGGACGACCAGGCCAGTTTGGCTTGGCTGCTGAAACACTTTCACCCGACGGGTTTACGCTGCCCCCAGTGCCAAGCCAGCGTGGAACACGCCCGGCCCTTCCGCCAGACC
>JBBIQY010000066.1:0-22455 GCA_037442085.1 Anaerolineae bacterium | reverse complement strand
CGAAAGCTCAAGTCGCTCGGCTATGCCGTTGAGTTGGTTCCCGTGGCCATGGCGTAACGCCCGTGGCTTGAGGCTCGACTGGACGCATCAGTCGGAGCGACCTATTTTCTGGTCAGCGCAGTCGAAGGGCGCGGCGCTCTCCTGAGCGAAGCCGAAGGATCAGGACGCTATTTCCCGTTAAGTCCGGTAGAACCTCCTTTCTCCAATTCGGGTTCTGCGTCGAGTTCGCGGAGGACACCGCTTGCGGCGACGTCGTCGGTGACCAGGATGTTCACGAGCCCGGCGCGCACTGCGCCGAGGATGGGCAGCGGCTTGGCCTGACCGCCGGCAATGCCCAGCTTGTTGGGCACGGCCGCCAACGCCTCGACGCCGACGCTGATGACGCGCCGCGTGAGCGGCGAGTCCACGATCCGCCCGGCCACGTCGTAGTAGATGGCGCTCACATCGCCGACCGCGCCGGCCTGCGCCAGCTCCTCGGCCTGGGCAGGCGTGATGCAGCCGGCGCGCACCAGCGTGGAGTATTGGGCCTCCACGGCGCCGATGCCCAGCAACGCCAACTCCATCTGGCGGACGTGCGCCAGCACGCGCTGCACCCGGTAATCGTTGAGCAGGGCTTCGCGCGTGGACACACTCTCCACCACCAGCGGGGCCGGCAAAATCAGGTAGCGGCCGCCGAGCGCGCGGGCGAAGCGTTGGGCCAGCTCGGGGTTATCAATCTCCGGCGAGTCCGACGCGCCGATCAGGCCGATTAACTGCACCACGTGGATGTTAGTGCGCGAACGCGGGCGTAGCGCGCTGGCCAATTCAGAGAGGCCGGTGCCCCAGGAGACGCCCAGCGTCAGGTTATCGTGCAGGATGGTTTCGATGAGTGGGGCGGCCAGCGCGCCCAGGCGGCGCAGCATCTGCGCGTGGTTCAGCTGCCCGCGCTTGAGGACGCGCACCGCCTTCAGGTTCAGCCGCTGCTGCAGCTCGGCCTCCAGATCGAGGTCGCGCTCCAGGGGATGATGAACGCGCACTTCCACCACGCGCTGGGCGTGGGCCTCCGCCAACAACCGTGATACCATCGAGCGCGAGTAGCCGGTCTGGTTGGCGATGCTCGCCTGGTTCAGCCCTTCCTCGTAGTACAGGCTGGCAATCCGCGCCAAAAGCTCGAGTCGGTCGTTGCTCATCTTCGGGTCAAAAATGTTCGGGTGAAAACCTGCGCTCGGTAGAGTTGCACGCGAGTCGCAAAATCTCAGAGCCTACACTGACGGGTCTATGAACTTGTGATTTTTCAATGGGTCTGATGGCTTTAATCTATATTGATAAAACCATAAATGCAACACCGGTTGCGAGGAAGTGAATAACTTGCAATTATGTGAGCGCCTATGTCAACAAACGATTTGGCGCTAGCCCTGGAGGCGGCCCGACGCGCAAGCGCCGTCTTGCGCCGCCGCTATCCACGCCGGCGCTCCGTGCACCGCAAAGGCTGGCGCGATCCCGTAACCGACGCCGATGTGGCCGCCCAGCAGGTCATGGTGGACTACCTGCGCCGCGAGACGCCGGACTATGCTATCCTGGCCGAGGAGGGCCTGCACGCCGACCTGGCCGGCCCAACGCCCACTTGGGTGATTGACCCGCTGGACGGGACGAGCAACTATGCGCGCCGCATCCCACTCTACTGCGTCTCGATTGCGCTGGTGCAGGCCGGGCAAAGTCAGTTGGGTGTGATCCACGATCCGGTGCGCGGCGAGACGTACTTTGCGACGCGCGGCGGCGGCGCTTTCCTGCGAGCAGGCCGGGCGCGCGCCAGGCCGGTGCACGTCAGCGCCGTGAGTGACCTGGCCGAGGCAACGGTCGGCCTGGGCTGGCCGCGCGAGCCTGAACTGCGTGCGCAAGTCAACGCAGCAACGGGACGCGTCGGCGCGCTCTGTCAGACGCTGCGCGCCACCGGCAGCGCGGCTCTCAACTTCGCTTACGTGGCCGCCGGGCGGATGGATGGACTATATCATTTGGCCGTTCAAGCCTGGGACACGGCGGCGGGATCGCTGTTGGTGACCGAAGCGGGCGGTCATCTCTCAGCAATGGACGGCGGCGCGTGGCAGTTGGGCCAGCCGCAAATCGTGGTCAGCAACGGCCACATCCACGCAGCGCTGGTGCGCGCGCTGGGATGGAACCAGGTTCTGCGATGATGCTCGACGTGGAGACGGCATGGCCCATCAATTTGCAACAGAGGAATGGCTCCAGGCCATAAAGCAAATGCTCAACCGCAGCGCGAGCTTTCGTGAGGCGGCGCGCAACTGGCGCACTGACATGCTCTGGGTGGTCGTGGATGTCTCGCCGGTGTACGTGTATCTCGACCTGCGCTACGGCGAGTGCTTAGAAGCCGCGCGCCTGACGGCGAAGTCGCAGCGTTCGCCGGAGCTGGTGCTCGAAGGCACGCTCGCTGTCTGGCAAAAAGTCTTTCAGAAGAAGCTCGGCCTGCTGCAAGCCATCATGACGCGCGAGCTGACGGTGAGCGATGGGCAGTCCGTCAAACTCCTGGGCGCGCCCACGGCCGCGCAGGAGCTGGTCAACGTCATCGCCGCCGTCGAGACGGAGTGGCCGGCATGAACCGCCGCACCATCGGCTCTATCGCCGCCACCCTGCTTGGCCTGCTCGTCCTCGGCGTCTTTCTCCTCGCCAACTTCATCAGCCCCGGTGCGCCCACGCCCGTCGCCGAGCCGACCCCGGTCTCAGGCCCCTGGTATCAACTCTATTTCAGCGACCCGGAGCGCACGGCCAACCTCTCCAACCCGAGCGGCGGCATACCGGCAGCCATCATTGCCAGCTTTGCCGACGCGCAGCGCAGCCTGGATGTGGCCGTGTACGATCTGGATTACCAGCCCTACGCCGAGGCGCTTCTCGCTGCGCAGCAGCGCGGCGTGCGCGTGCGCCTGGTGGTGGACAGCGACTACCTGAACGAGCCGCCGGTGAAGGCGCTGCGCGACGCCGGCCTCCCGGTGGTGGACGACCGGCGCGACGCCTTCATGCACCACAAGTTCGCCGTCATTGATGGCGCGCGCGTCTGGACCGGCTCGGCCAACTTCACCTTTACCGACGCTTACCGCAACAACAACAACATGATTCTGATCAACTCGACGCGGCTGGCCGAAAACTACACCGCCGAGTTCGAGCAGATGTTCACCGCTCGGGAGTTCGGACAGGCGCTCAGGCCGCCCAACCCCTCTCTCACGCTCTCCGGCACGCTGATCGAGAACCGCTTCTCGCCGAAGGCCGGCGCGGCCTCGGCCATCCTCGACGTGCTCCAGACGGCGCGCCGCAGCATCCATTTCATGGCCTTCGCCTTCACGCGCGAGGACTTCGCGGCGACGCTGATTGACCGGGTGCGGGCCGGCGTGACGGTGCAGGGCGTGTTCGAGCGGCGGCAGATCGAGGCCGGCGCCGACGGCGTCTGGCAGGCGCTCACGCGCGCCGGGCTAGACGTGCGCCAGGACGGCAACCCCTATCTCCTGCACCACAAGGTCTTCATCGTGGATCAGCAGATCGTGGTGCTTGGGTCGTACAACTTCTCGCGCAACGCCGAAGAACGGAACGACGAGAATGTGCTCATCATCCACGACCCGGAGATCGCCGCCGCCTATTACGCGGAGTGGCAGAAGGTGTGGGCGCAGGCGCAAACGAAATGACGACGGCCTGTCTGCCGGGCGGGTCGCCACATGCTCTCTCCCCGCCGTCCTCGGTACCGGCCCCCCGCTGGAGCACATCTGGCGCGCCGGCCTGACGTTTGGCGGGTAAGTTTCGGACGATGGACATCCCTATCGCATGAGCGCATGGCGTCGGGGCTTCTCCGGTTGGAACGCGGTGTGCACGCAAAAGATGTCAGTGACAGCCGCATCCTGAGCGGAGCGGGCTGCTTTTGCCCGCGCAGTCGAAGGAGCGGCTGACAACCTTTGCGTGCACACGGAACGCGAGGCGGCTTGACTGATTGTCAGGCGCGGCTAGCGCAGCGCGGCGCTGAAGCTCCGCGCAAATTCTGCCGCCGTGTGCACCGGCGCGGCGCTCTCGCCAATCGCCTGCACACAAGCCGAGCCGACGATGACGCCCTCGGCCAATCGCCCAACGGCACGCGCCTGCTCCGGCGTGCTGATGCCGAAGCCCACACACAACGGCAGCGCCGTCTGCGCGCGCACACGCGCGATGAACTCCGGCAGGCCCTCCGGCAGCGCGGTTCGCGCCCCGGTGACGCCCGTGAGCGAGACCAGGTACGCGAAGCCGCGCGCTCCGCGCAGCACCTGGCTCAGCCGCGCCTCCGGCGTCGTCGGTGCGACCATGCGGATTTGCGGCAGGGGCCGGATGGCCGCCTCGAACTCCGCCGACTCCTCCGGCGGCAGATCCGGAACGATGAAACCGTCTGCGCCGCTCGCCGCCGCCTCGCGCGCCAGCCCTTCCAGGCCATACGCCAGCAGCGGGTTGAAGTAACCCATCAGAATCAACGGGATCGTTACCCCCCGCGCGCGCAAGTCTCGAATGGCCCGCAAGGCTTTCGAGACCGTCATGCCCTGTTGCAGCGCGATCTGCGTGGCGCGCTGAATCACCGGCCCATCGGCCAGCGGGTCGCTGAAGGGCAGCCCCACTTCGATCAGGTCGGCCCCGTTCCGCGCCAGGGCTTCGATCACGTCCAGCGAGATTTCGGGCGCAGGGAAGCCGAGGGGGTAGTAGGGCATGAAGGCGGGCTTGCGCCGGAAGGCTTCTTCGAGTCGAGTCATGGTCTCTGCGGGGGTGACTTGGTGAAGGGATGGCGGTGTGACGAGGTGAAGGGCATCCTCACTCTGTTCCCCACTCAGCCTCTCATGCGATCAGTGTGTTGCAGGATCGTGGTCAGATCCTTGTCGCCCCTGCCGGAGATGTTGACGATGATGACCTGGTCATGGCGCATGCCCGGCGCGCGCTTGATGACCTCGGCGACGGCGTGCGCGGATTCGAGCGCGGGGATGATGCCCTCCGTCTCGCAGAGCACCTGCAACGCCGCCAGCGCCTCGGCGTCGGTGGCGGAGGTATAGAACGCGCGCTCCGCCTCGCGCAGGTAGGCGTGCTCGGGGCCAATGGCAGCGTAATCGAGCCCGGCGCTCACCGAGTGCGTATCGGCGATCTGCCCGTCCTCGTCCTGCAGCACGAACGTGCGTGCGCCGTGAATGACGCCGACGCGGCCCTTGTGCGTATCGCCGAAGCGCGCGGCGTGTTTGCCCGAGGCCAGGCCCTCGCCCCCCGCTTCCACCCCGATCAATTCGACGGCCTCAGCCTCCAGAAAGGGATGAAACAGCCCGATGGCGTTCGAGCCGCCGCCGACGCAGGCGATGCAGGCATCGGGCAGCCGTCCGGCCTGGACGAGGATTTGGGCGCGCGCCTCGCGCCCGATGACCGATTGAAAGTCGCGCACCATCGTCGGGTAGGGGTGCGGGCCGAGCGCGCTGCCGAGCAGGTAGTGGGTGGTGCGCACGTGGGTCACCCAGTCGCGGATCGCTTCGTTGATGGCGTCCTTCAGAGTCTGCGAGCCGCTCTCCACGGGGCGCACCTCCGCGCCGAGCAGCTTCATACGGAAGACATTGGGCTGTTGCCGGGCGATATCCACCGTGCCCATGTAGACGACGCACTCCAGCCCGAGCAGCGCCGCCACCGTGGCCGAGGCCACGCCATGCTGGCCGGCGCCTGTTTCGGCGACGATGCGTCGTTTGCCCATGCGCCTCACCAACAGCCCCTGGCCGAGGGCGTTGTTGATCTTGTGCGCGCCGGTGTGGGCCAGGTCTTCGCGTTTGAGGTAGATCTGCGCGCCGCCCAGGCGCTCGCTGAGTCGTCGGGCGTGCGTCAGGGGCGTGGGCCGGCCGACGTACGTGTGCAGCAGCCGCTCGAACTCGGCCATGAACTGCGGGTCGCTGCGGGCTTCGACGTAGGCGGCTTCGAGTTCGTCGAGCGCCGGCATCAGCGTCTCGGGCACGAACTGCCCGCCGTACGGGCCGAATTTGTGCGGGAGCCGGGTGGTCATGCGATACCTTTATTTGTGAACAGGTAAGCGAGTGAGCGGGTGACGAGGTGACAATGCCCTTCACTTGTCATCCCATCACCTCCTCGCCTGCTCTCTTGGCTTTTTCAACAAACACGCGCATCTTGACATGGTCCTTCTTCCCCGGCGCGTGCTCTACGCCGGAGGCCACATCCACACCCCACGGCTGAACGTGTGCGATGGCGTCAGCGACGTTCTCGGGTGTGAGGCCGCCGGCGAGGAAGAACGAATAGCGTCGCGCGAGCGGTCGCGCAGCGGCCCAGTCGGCGGTGTGGCCGGTGCCGCCGTACCGGGTGGGGGAGTAGGCGTCAACGAGGAAGGCAGGCGGACTGCCCTCTCCTCCCACCAAACTCTCCCCAGGAGAGGAAGGGACGGGGCGAGAGAGACTCCGCGCAGCGGCGAACTCCGCATGTCGTTCCCCGATCCCACGAAAGGCTTTGAAGGCGCGGCCATTCAGCGCAGCGATCGTTTCCGGCGCTTCCTCGCCATGCAGTTGCGCCAGGTCGAGGCCGCACCCGTCGAGGAGACGGGCAACGTGTTCGGGCGGTTCGTTGACGAAGATGCCAACCTTCACTATGGACGACCGAAGACGGGCGCTGATTGCCGCGCATTGTTCCGGCGTGAGATAGCGCGGACTCTTCGGATAGAAGTTGAAGCCCACGTAATCCGCCCCGGCGTCAACGGCGGCCAGGGCGTCGGCGAGGGTCGTGATGCCGCAGATTTTGACCTTCATGATTTCTGATTGCCCGTCACAATCCGCAATTTGAAAGTTCGCGCACCTTCGCGCCGATGTCGGCTGCCGTCACCAGCGCTTCGCCGACCAGCACCGCGTCCACGCCGCAATCCGCCACGCGGCGCACGTCCTCGGCGGTGAAGATGCCCGACTCGGAGACGACCGTCACACCGGGCGGGAGGAGGGGCCGCAGCCGGGCGGTCGTCTCGAGCGAGACCTCGAAGGTCACGAGGTCGCGATTGTTGATCCCGATGAGCCGCACGTTCGGGAGGCGGAGCGCGCGCTCCACCTCCCCGGCAGTGTGGACTTCGACAAGCGCCGTCAGCCCGAGATCGAGCGCAAGGGCGTGCAGGTCGCCCAGCGTCGCGTCGTCGAGCGCAGCAACGATGAGCAGGACGGCGTCAGCGCCGGCGGCGCGCGATTCGTAGATCTGGGCCGGCGCGAGCAGGAAGTCCTTTCTGAGCAGGGGCGGCAGGGGCGTGGGCGCGCGGCGGAGCGCCTCGAGCATGGCGAGGCTGCCGAGGAAAAACTTCTCTTCCGTCAGCACGGAGAGGGCAGCCGCGCCGTTGGCGGCGTACAGGTGCGCCAGTTCGGCCAGGTCGAGGTGCGGCGCAAGCAGCCCGCGCGAAGGCGAGGCACGTTTGAGTTCGGCGATGAGCCTCACCCTTCTCCCGTCGGGAGAAGAGCCGGGGGTGAGGGAGACCGAAAAATCTCTCACCGGGGGCGCATCCTTGGCGCGCGCCCGCTGCTCACGCAGGTCGAGCCGCTCGAGCTCGGCGCGCTTGTGCTGGAGGATTTCTTGGAGGCGGTTTGACATCGCGATGGGTGGTGGCAAGCCTACTCCGTCAGCTTCGGCGCGTGCGCCTCGCTGTACGCGATCAGCGCGTTCAGCTTGCGCAGGGCGGCACCGCTGGCGAGCGATTCTCTGGCTTCAGCCAGCGCGGTCTTGAAGTCGCCGGTCTCGGCGGCGAGGGCGGCGGCGGCGTTGAGCAGCACGGCGTCGCGCCGCGCGTCGCTGGCCTCCCCGCCGAGCAGCGCGCGCATCAGCGCCGCGTTCTCATCCGGGTTTCCGCCCTTCAAATCCGTCAGCGTCGCCCGCTCCATCCCCAGCTCCCTCGGCTCCAGCTCGAACGTCTCCACCGTCCCGTTGTGCAAGCGGCTGACGCGATTCGGGCCGCACGGATTCAGCTCGTCGGTGCCGCCCGCGCCATGGATGACGAAGGCGGCGTGCGCGCCGAGTTCGCCGAGCACGCGGGCCAGCGGCTCGGTGAGCGCCGGGTGATAGACGCCGATGAGCTGCACGTCTGCGCCGGCGGGGTTGGTGAGCGGGCCGAGCACATTGAAGATCGTCCGCTGGCCCAGCTCCTTGCGCGGGCCGACGGCATGCTTCATCGCCGGGTGAAATTTGGGCGCGAACATGAAGCCGATGCCGATCTCGTCAATTGCCCCGCCGACCTGCTCCGGCGTGAGGTCGAGGCTGACGCCGAGCGCGGCCAGCACATCGGCGCTGCCGCACTGTGACGAGGCCGCGCGGTTGCCGTGTTTGGCCACGCGCCGGCCCGTGCCCGCGATGACGAAGGCGGCGGCGGTGGAGATGTTGAAGGTGTGCGCGCCGTCGCCGCCCGTGCCGGCCGTATCGAACAGCGGCCCCGTGCGCCGCGCCAGCGGGACCGGCACCGCGTTGGCCCGCATGGCGCGCGCCGAGCCGGTGATCTCCTCCACTGTCTCGCCCTTCATCCGCAGCGCCACCAAATAGGCGCCGATCTGCGCCGGGGTCGCCTGTCCGGTCATGATCACGTGCATGGCCTCCTGCGCCTCGGAGGCGGTCAAATCCTGGCGGTTGATGGCTTTCGCGAGGTAAGGCTTGAGCATATCCGCTCCATTTCCGATTTTCGATTGCCGATTTCTGATTGGCCTGTGCGGCCGCGCTCGGCAATCAAAAATCACCAATCAGAGATCTAAAAAGTTCTTCAGGATCAGCTTCCCATGTTGGGTCAGGATCGACTCGGGATGGAACTGCACGCCGAAGGTTGGGTGCTGTTTGTGCTTCAGCCCCATCACCTCGCCCTCGGCAGTGAAGGCGGTGACCTCCAGCACGGCGGGCACCGGCTCGAGGACGATGAGCGAGTGATAGCGCGTGGCCTCGAACGGCGAAGGCACGCCTGCGAACAGGCCCGTGCCATGGTGGTAGATGCGCGAGGTCTTGCCGTGCATCAGCCGCGGCGCGCGCGCCACCGTGCCGCCGTACACCGCGCCCAGGCACTGGTGCCCGAGGCAGACCCCCAGCACCGGGATCTGGCCGGTGAAGTGGCGAATGGCGTCGTTGGAAATGCCGCCGTCGTTCGGGTTGCCGGGGCCGGGGGAGATGACCAGGTGCGAGGGCGACAGCGCGATCAGCGCCTCGAGCGTCACCTGATCGTTGCGGAACACGCGCACCTCCGCGCCCAGCTCGCCGAAATACTGAACGAGGTTGTAGGTGAAGGAGTCGTAGTTATCAATCAGCGCTAACATGTTCAGCTCTCGAGCGTCGCGCATTCGGGAACGCGAGGCGGCCGACCTGCCTCGGGCTCGCCGACGCCCGATATGGCGCTCAGGCGGCGTCGTACTCCCCGAACAGATCAATCACATCCTCGAACAGCTCGAGCGAGTAACCTAGGCCGGTGGCCTCGCGCACCAGCCGCATGGTCTCTTTCGCCTCGGCCTGCATGCGGCGGATGCCGCTGGCGAGCACATCCTGCGCGAGATGGGGATGGGCAAGGTAGTAGGCGCGCTTTTCGCGGAACGGCTCGAGGAAGGCGTTGAGGGCGCGCGTCAGCCGGGCCTTCACCTCCACGTCGCCGACCTTGCCGGCGCGGTAACGTTCCTTCAATTCGGCGACCTCGGCCTTGTCCGCGTTGAAGGCGTCGTGGAAGACGAAGACCGGGTTGCCCTCCACCGTGCCGGGGTCGGTGGCGCGCAGCCGGTTGGGGTCGGTATACATCAACCTCACCTTCGCCTCCACCGTGGCCGCATCATCCGAAAGGAAAATGGCGTTGCCCAGCGATTTGCTCATCTTCTGTTTGCCGTCGGTGCCGACCAGCGTCGGCGTGTCGCCGATGAGGGCCTCCGGCTCCGGGAACACTTCCCCGTAGAGCAGGTTGAAGCGGCGGGCCAGCTCGCGGGCCAGCTCGACGTGGGCCTGGTTGTCCTTGCCGACGGGCACGAGGTGCGCGCGCGGCAGCAAGATGTCGGCGGCCTGCAGCACGGGGTAGCCCAGCAGGCCGAACGGGATGGACTCCAGATTCGCGTCGCGGGCCATCTCCTTCAGCGAGGGGAGGCGCTCGAGGCGCGGCACCGTGACCAGCATCTCCAGGATCAGGTTGAGCTCGTATGTCTCCGGGATAGCCGACTGCACGAAGATGGTGCTCAGGTTGGGATCAATGCCCACGGCGAGGTAATCGAGCACCGTCTCGCGGATATAGAGCGGGATCTCGCGGATGAAGTTGCGCTCGGGGCGCGTGGTCAGCGTATGCAGGTCGGCGATGATAAAAAACGACTCGTACTCGTGCTGCAGCTTCACCCGGTTCGCCAGGCTGCCGACGTAGTGCCCAAGGTGCAACCGCCCCGTGGGCCGGTCGCCGGTGAGTAAGCGTTTTTTCATTACAGGCTCCTTTCATTCATCACAGAGAACACGCGGTTTTCTAATTCCACGAATGGACTCGGATCCTTCGTGACAATTCATGTCCATTCGTGGTAATGCATGTTCATTCCTGGCTAAAGCGCAATCACTGACCGTGGGCGGTATAGTTTCGGTGATCGAGCTCATGTCCATTTGATGCCCTTTCTCTGTGTTCTCCGTGAACTCTGTAGTTAAGCCGCCTCGGCCAGCTCGACCGCCCGCATCATTGCCCGGGCCTTGTTCACCGTCTCGTCGTATTCGCGCGCCGGGTCGGAGTCGGCGACGATGCCCGCGCCGGCCTGCACGCTGACCGTGCGCCCGTGGACGACGGCGGTACGGATGGCGATGCAGGTGTCGAGCGCGCCGTCGAAGGAAAAGTAGCCGACCGCCCCGCCGTACGGCCCGCGCGCCTCGGGCTCCAGCGCGGCGATGATTTGGCAGGCGCGCACCTTCGGCGCGCCGCTGAGCGTCCCGGCGGGGAAGGTCGCGCGCACCAGATCGAACGCCGTCACCCCCGGGCGCACCATGCCGGTGACGTGTGAGACGAGGTGCATGACGTGCGAGTAATGCTCGACGGCGAAGAAATCGGGCACGGCCACAGAACCGGACTCGCAGACGCGCCCCAGGTCGTTGCGGCCCAGATCCACGAGCATCACGTGTTCGGCGCGTTCCTTCGGATCGGCGAGCAGGTCTTGTTCGAGCGCGGCGTCCTCGGCGGGCGTCTTGCCACGCGGGCGTGTGCCGGCTATCGGGCGCAACGCCGCCCGCCGTCCTTCGAGCCGCGTCATCATCTCCGGCGAAGCGCCCACCAGATAAAGCGGCTCGCCGTCCACCTCGCCGAACTCGAAGTGGAACATGTACGGCGAGGGATTGAGCCGCCGGGCGGCGCGGTAGAGGTTGAACGGAGGCGCGCCGCTCTGCCGGCTAAAGCGCTGCGAGAGCACAACCTGAAAGATGTCGCCGGCGGCGATGTGCTCTTTCGCGGCGCGCACCCTGTCTTCAAATTGGGCCTGAGAGAGATTGGATTCGAACGGCGATTGAGAATTGGAGATCGGAGAAATGGGACTCGGCAGAGGCCCGCTCAGCAACGCTTCAATTTCATCGAGGCGTGACTCGGCAGCCGCAGCGTCGCGGTCGAAGTCATAGGTCATCAGTAATAAGTTGCTGCGCGCGTGGTCGAAGGCGACGAACGTGTCGGTGAGCAGAAAGATCGCATCGGGCAGGGCGGGCTGGCGCAAACGCGGCTCAAGCACCGGCTCGAAGTGGCGCAGCGTCTCGAAGCCCAGGTAGCCGACCAGGCCGCCGAGGAAGCGTGGCAGCCCGTCGCGCTCGATGGGCGAGAACCGTGCCAGCTCGGCTTGCAGAGTGTGCAGGAAGTCGTGGCCAGGCGGGGGGAGGAGAGCGTGCGACCCGCCGGCAGACTCGCAGATGAGGGTATGGCCGCGCAGCAGGTAGCGGGCGCGCGGGCGGACGCCGATGAAGGAGTAGCGGGCGACCCGCTCGCCGCCCTCCACCGACTCGAGCAGGAACGACGGCCCGCGCCCGCGCAGCTTGAGGTAAGCCGTCGTCGGCGTATTCAGGTCGGCGGGCAGCTCACGGATGAGGGGCCGCGGCGGGTGACTGCGAACTGATGACTGAGTTGTTGTTTCGGCGAGCACGGGTCGCTCCCAGTGGAAAATCTCCACGGCGCTGGGACGAATGGAGATTTCGTGGTGCCACCCAGCTTCTGAGGCTCGCCCTCATCCCTTAGAACGAAAAACCCCGCTGTGATGACAACGGGGTAGGGAAGGCCAGTCTCACTCTTGCGGCGACGCTCGGCTGCCCGATTAATCGCCTCGCCGGATAACGGTTGCGGGCCGGCTCGAGCTACTCGGTGATCCTTTCGCTCTTGCAACTCGGAGGTCCATTCCGCTTCGGCGCTCAGATTGGGCTTGCACCACACGGCCCAACTCTCTGCCTGCCGCTTTGAAGCGTACTCGTCCTCGTCTTGGTTTTTGTCAGGCGTATTCGGTTGCGAAGCTTATAGCACGTTTGGGGAGGCTGAGTCAAGACTCAGTTTTGAACAGTTGCGCGCGCAGGGCGTCAATCGGGCGGCGCTCGCCCGACTCGGCGTCTTCGTAGTACCAGTGCTCCCAGCCGTTACACGAGGGCGCGTTCTGTCCGGCCGTGCTCAGACACGCGCGCCCGACGGCGTGGATAGAGCCGATCATACCGTTGTGGCGGATCTGCCCCGTGGCGAGGACGGTGGCCGTGAGGCGGCCCTGCCTGCCGAAGTACAACGTCTGCCCCGGCTGGAGCAGGCCGTGCTCGAGCAAAGAGCCGAACGGCACACGCCGCGCCGCGCGCTTCTCGGGGACGGCGTAGAGGCTGTCGTCCTCGATAAATGTGGGCGTGATGGTGGCCAGGCGCTCGCGGGCCAGCGCCACATATTTCTTCTCTTTCTCGATGCCCAGCCAGCGCCGACGCAATTTCTTCGCGACGGCGCCGGTTGTGCCCGTGCCGAAGAACGGGTCGAGGACGATGTCACCGGGATGGGTGCTGGCAAGCAGCACCCGATAGAGGAGCGCTTCCGGCTTCTGCGTGGCATGCGCCTTTTGTCCGTTGACTCTAAGCCGCTCCCGGCCCGTGCACAGGCCCAGGTACCAGTCGCTGCGCATCTGCAAGTCGTCATTGAGCGACTTGAGGGCGCGATAGTTGAAGGTGTACCGAGCCCCGCGCTTTTTCTGCGCCCAGATCAGCGTTTCGTGCGCGTTGGTGAAGCGCACGCCGCGGAACTGCGGCGTGGGATTGGCTTTGATCCAGACGACATCGTTCAAAATCCAGTAATCCAGATCTTGCAGGATCGCGCCGACGCGATAGATGTTGTGGTACGTGCCGATGACCCAAAGCGTGCCGCTGTCTTTGAGCACGCGGCGGCAACCGGTCAGCCAGGCGCGGGTGAAGGCATCGTACTCGGCGAAGCTGGTGAAGCGATCCCACTCATCGTCCACCGCATCCACGCGCGTCAGGTTGGGCCGCCAGAGCTCCTTCTGGAGCTGCAGGTTGTAGGGTGGGTCGGCAAAGACCACGTCCACGGATTTCTCCGGCAGCGTGTCGAGCAGCTCGATGCAATCGCCGTGCAAGACCCGGTCGAGGGGAAGATTGGGCGAGGCCGTGTCAGTCATGAATGAATGATCTGTTCCCGTCCCCGCTGAAAGGGGCGGGGGATGAGGCGGCGCGAGGCGTTCAGAGTGCTGTGGCGATGGCGGTGCACAACAGCACCAGCGCGGCGCACACCAGGTTGGCGCGCATCAGGAACGTCTCGCGCTTGCGCATGGCGGCGATGTGCAGCGCCGGCTGGCCGCGTTCCTCGAGCAGAGCCAGCCGCGCCAGCTCCGGCTGGACGATCCATTGCTGCGCCGCGCCAATGCCGACCATGCCGATCACGGCCAGATGCTTGAGCAGCAGCGCGATTGCCCAGCCGCTGTCAATGGCCAGGAAGCCGTGATAGTTGGAGTCGGCCGCCATCTGAAACAGGCCGGTGACGGTCAGCACGGCCAGGCTGAGCCACGCCCACGGGTTGAAGCGCCGGTGCAGGTCGCGCAGAAAACGGCCGGCCTCCGGGCTGTAGCCCCAGCGTGCCTGCACCCCGGGCCAGACGATCAGCGCCAGCAGCGTGATCCCGCCCACCCAAACGACGGTGGCGATCAGGTGCAGCCAGTAAGCCAGTGCCAGAGCCCAGGTCGGCATCAGGGCGGATTGTAGAGTCTTCGACTCAAATTGGCAATCACGCCGATCTTCGAATCGGTCACGAGCGGCAGTATAATCAGGCCG
Organism: Anaerolineae bacterium; assembly: GCA_037442085.1. Classification (GTDB taxonomy): domain Bacteria; phylum Chloroflexota; class Anaerolineae; order Anaerolineales; family UBA6663; genus JANWXR01. Next base: position 8,211 of record JBBIQY010000066.1, on the reverse strand, counting down.
AACTCAACGGCCCGTGCTCACGTAAAGGAGTCTCTTCATGGACGGAACACTCTTGGGCAGCTTATTTTTGTTGTGTTTGCTTGGCCTGATCGTGCTATTTGTACTCGGTATCCTGGTGACCTCCATCCGCATCGTGCCGGAATATCAGCGGTTGGTAGTGCTGCGGCTGGGGCGCGTCATCGGGCAGAAAGGACCGGGCCTCGTTCTGCTCTTCCCGGTGGTTGACCAGGCCCGCACGGTGGATTTGCGCGAGCAGGTGCGCGAGGTGCCGCACCAGACCTCCATCACCAAGGACAATGCGCCCATCTCGATTGACTTCCTGTGGTACTACAAGGTCGTCGAACCGACGCTGACCGTCGTCGGTGTAGGCAACTTCGAGATGGCGGCGGCCGGCATCGCCACCACTACTCTGCGCTCCGTCATCGGCGGCATCATGCTGGACGACGTGCTCTCCCAGCGTGAGCACATCAACCAGACCTTGCGCGTCAAGCTGGATGAAGTGACCGAACGCTGGGGCGTCAAGGTGACCAACGTCGAGATCCGCGAGATCATCCCACCGCGCGACGTGCAGGATGCCATGAACCGCCAGATGTCCGCCGAGCGCACGCGCCGCGCCCTGGTCACCGAGTCTACCGGCGAGAGAGAAGCAGCCATCAACCGGGCCGAGGGCCAGAAGCAGGCCAACATTCTGCAGGCCGAGGGCGAGCGGCAATCGAACATCCTGCGCGCCGAGGGCGAGAAGCAGGCGCAGTTGCTGCGCGCCGAGGGCTTTGCGGCGGCGCTGCAAACCATCTACGCCGCAGCCAGCAGCATTGATCAGAAGACGATGACGCTCCAGTATTTCGAGGCGCTCAAGGCGCTCGGCGCCAGCCCGGCGACCAAGTACATCTTCCCAATGGAGTTTACTTCGCTGCTCAGTAACTTCGCCGGCTCGCGGACGGAAAAATAGACGCGGCACATCAGGTGACCGACATTCGCGTCGCCGGCCTGCGCGACTGGTTCGCCGTTTGGCATCTGGAGCGCGCCTGCTTTGGGCCGGATGCCTGGGGCGTGCTCGAGCTGGGCCTGGCCCTGCTCACCCCCAGCATCCGGCTCAAGCTCTTGGCCGGAGAGCGACTGGTCGGCTTTGCCATCGGCGAACGCAACGCCTGGACGAACGAGGGCCTGATCGCCACCCTCGCCATCCATCCGGACTTCCAGCGGCGAGGCTTGGGCCGGCGCCTGCTCGCGGAGCTGGAAGCGCGGCTCAATACGCCGGTGTTCAAACTCATCGTGCGCGCCAACAACCTGCCTGCCATTGCGCTCTATGAACGGTTCGGCTATCGCTGCGCCGGCCATGCACCCCGCTACTACTCGCGCGGCGAGGATGGGCTGGTGATGGAAAAGCGCCGTCCTTGAGGCAACCCTGCCCGTCTGCTAAAATCACGCCCGCTCGTGCAAACCGGCACGGGCGCTCAATCCAATCAGGGCGTTGTACCCTTCGCCCGAAAGCTTCTCTAGAAAGGGCTTGATCCCCATGCGCGTACTATTGCTCAAGGATGTCTATAAGCTCGGCCACGCCGGCGATGTCAAGAAAGTCGCCGATGGCTACGGGCGCAACTACCTGCTGCCGCAGCGGCTGGCCGTGCTGGCGACGCCGGCCGCCCTCCAGCAGGCCGAGACGCTGCGCCAGAACGCCGCCATCGCGCGCGCGAAGCTCAACGAAGAGTTGAAGGGCGTCGCCGATCAGCTGGCGGCGCTCACCCTGATCTTCCCGGTCAAGGCCGGCGAGACGGGCAAACTGTATGGCTCCATCACCGCCGCCCATATCGCGGCCAAGATCAAGAAGACCTCCGGCCTGGAAGTAGATCGCCGCAACATCCCCACTCAACCGCTGCGTGAGCTGGGTGAGTATAAAGTGCAGGTGCGGCTTACGCCCGACCTGACGCCGCAGGTAAGGGTGATCGTCCACCGCGAGGGCGAGGCGCTCAAGACCGGCGCCCCGGCAGCGGAAACGCCCGCATCAACTGAGCTGGCCCCAGCCGCCGCGCCAGCAGAGCCGACTGCGGAAGCGCCGGCGGCCTGAGTGAACGCGGCGCGCCGGCCGCGCTCGATCCAACGGGTTGCGTCGCAAACCCCGCTCGCGCCATCGGCCTTGCTCCTGCCGGTGGCTTTCTCGTTTCAGAACCCGCGATGAGCGTCATCGGCGAGCAACTGCGCGAAGCACGCGAGGCCCGAGGCCTATCGCTGGAGGACGCCGAGCGTGCCACGCGCATCCGCGCCAGACAACTGGCGGCGATGGAGGCCGGCGACTTCTCCGGCTTCGCCTCGCCGGCGCAAGCACGCGGCTTCCTGCGGAGTTATGCGGCCTATCTGGGGCTGGATGCTGAAACGCTCCTCGCCAACCTGGCGACGAACTCGCGCAAACGAGGGTTCTTCGCGCCCGCGGCCTCCGGGCGCAAACCCAACGCGCGGCCCGCGGCCCTCGGGCCGACGCCCATCGCCGGCATGCCGCCCGTGCGCGACTCCTGGTGGCGGCGTATCTTCACGCGTGACCTGTTGATCGGCGTCAGCGTAGTCGGCCTGTTTGGCCTGCTGCTGACCTGGGGCGCATGGCAGTTGTGGCAGGGCGGCTTCACACCTGCCGTTACCGCGACGCCGCGCCCAACGCTCAACGTGTTGGGCAGCACGCCGGTGGCCGCCCTGGCAACGGCCACGCCGACGGCTCCAGCCGCCACTCCTACCGTGCCGCTGCCTACGCCGTTGCCCAATTATGTGGGTGTGAACGTCCTCGTGCGCGCCGAGCAGCGCCTGTGGCTGCGCGCGGTGGTGGACGGCGTCGAGACCTTCGTTGGGCAGTTGGCCCCCGGCCAGACGCGCGAGTTCATCGGCAACACGACCGTGGAGTTGTGGACGGGCAACGCACGCGGCACGCGCGTCGTGTTCAACGGGCAGGACCAGGGCACGCTGGGTGATCTGGGCGAAGTCGTGATTCGGGTGTGGACGGTGGACGGCGCGGCCACGCCCACCCCCACACCTTGAGTGTCACGGGATGTGTGTTCCGTGAAAGGGCGCTCGCATCACCAAATGCGCAGCGCGCGCCACATATTGCAGGATGAAAGCAAAACCCAAACACTTCCATCTCGTCAGCCTCGGCTGCTCCAAGAACACGGTGGATTCCGAAAGCATGACGCAGTTGCTGAGGCGGGCGGGCTACACCCTCACCGACCAGCCCGGCAGAGCCGAAGTGCTCATCGTCAACACCTGTGGCTTCATCGGCCCGGCCCGGCAGGAATCGGTGCGCGTGCTCAACGAGCTGGCCGAGCGCAAAAAACGCGGGCAGATGCTGATCGCCGCCGGCTGCCTCTCGCAGCGGTACGGCGCGGAACTGCTCAAGTGGTCGCCGGGCCTGGACGGTCTGATCGGCACGCGCCGCTGGATGGACATCGTGGATTTCGTCCAGCGGCTGCGCGAGCGCGGGACGCCCGCGCCGCTTTACCATCTCCCGACCGAGGCGACCACGGTTGGCGCGGATGAGCACGGCGCCTTGCGCGTGGCGCGGCAGGGGGCCAGCGCCTATCTCAAGATCGCCGACGGCTGCCGCCGCCCGTGCGCCTTCTGCGCCATCCCGCTGATCAAAGGCCCGGCGGTCTCGCGCCCGGTCGAGGCCATCCTGCACGAGGCCCGTACGCTGCGTGACCGGGGCGTGCGCGAGCTGGTGCTCATCGCGCAGGACACCACCGACTACGGCCACGACCTGGGAATGAAGGACGGGCTGGCGCACTTGCTGGAGCAGCTCACGCGGGCTGTGCCGGAGATGGATTGGATCCGGATTATGTACGCCTTCCCCGGCTATGTCACCGACCGGCTGATCGAGACGATGGCCGCGCGCCCGCAGATCGTGCGCTACCTCGACATGCCGCTTCAGCACGGACACCCCCAAACCCTCTACCGGATGCGCCGCCCGGCGAACATCGAGTGGGTGTACCGCACGCTGGAGAAGATACGCGCCGCCATGCCCGATCTGGCGCTGCGCTCGACGTTCATCGTGGGCTATCCGGGCGAGACGGACGAGGAATTCGAGGCCCTGGTCGAGTTCGTCGAAACAATCCGCTTCGACCGCATCGGCGTGTTTACCTTCTCGTTCGAGCCGGGGACTGCGTCCGCGCCGCTTGGCGATCCGATCCCGGAGGAGATGAAACAGGCGCGCCGTGAGCGTTTGATGGAAATTCAGCAGCGCATCTCGCTGGAGCAGAACCAGGCGCAGGTGGGCCGCACGTTGCCGGTGCTGGTCGAGGGTAAGGGTGAGGGATTGAGCGTGGGCCGCAGTTACCGTGACGCGCCGGAGGTGGACGGACTGGTGATCATCGAGGGTGAAGCACCGGTGGGTGAACTGGTCCCGGTACACATCAGCGGCGCGCTGACCTATGACTTGAGCGGCACGCTGGCAACGGCCCCCCAGACCTCTGCCGTCCAAACGCCGAAGCGCTAGCCGGCCCAGGCCAGTGCCATCCTTTCCTCACCCTCGCCGAAGTACTGTCCCGAAGCGGAGCTCAAGAACGGCGTCAGCCCAAAGCCGAGCGGCCTGGCCCTGTTCAAAAGCCCCCGCCTCGTTCCACAAATGTGAGCCGTTCTGTCGGCGGTCGTTGGCGTGAAACAACTTCAACTCGTTTTCTCGTGTGCGCTGTTCGGCGCATGTCTGGCCGGGCTGCTGTTTTTCTCCCGGCGTCTGGCGGCTCAAACGAGATTTACCCCGGCCGCGCCCGTGTCCGCCTTTGCGCCCGTGTCGGAGACGGCTGGCTGGCTGCTCACGGACTCTGATCTGTTCCTGACGCGCGACGCCGGGCAGTCTTGGGAAGCACTTGTGCCGGACAGGGGCGGCGCACCGATCGGTGCCGCTTTTTTCCTCGATGTGCAGCAGGCCTGGCTGATCACAATCGCGTTGAGCGAATCCGGCGACCCCGCGTACACGCTGCTGCGCACACGCGATGGCGGGCGCACCTGGGCGCGCACACCACTGGCCCTCTTCGTGCCCGGCGCGCCCGAAGCGTTCGCCGAAAGCGTCCACCTGTTCTTCCTCGATTCGCAAATCGGCTGGCTCGCGGTAAAGCAGGCCACCAGCGCCAACTTCAGCCTGGGCGCGCTCTTCCACACTGCCGACGGCGGCGAGACGTGGACGCGCCGGACGTTGCCCCTCGGCGGGCCGGTGCGTTTTGTGAGGCCCGAGATCGGCTGGGCGGCAGGCGGCGCAACCGGCGCTGAACTGTATCGCACTACCGACGGCGGTGCGAGCTGGCAGCCGGTGAACGCGGGCCTGGGCGAGGCAGCGCGCGTTCAACTTCTGCCTCCGCTTTTTGAGTCGCCGCTGATCGGCGCGTTGCCCGCCCTCGTGCACGACGACATCGGCGCGCGGCTGGAGTGGCGCACCACAAACGACGGCGGCGAGACCTGGCAGCCCGCGCAGACTTTTGCCCTGCCAAGTGGAGTGCACACCCTCGAGTGGCGTACCGCGCAACTCGGCTGGGCGCTGGCTGCCGAGGGCCGCTGCGACCCGGAAGGCTGCACGACCATGACACAGCTGCTGCGCACGACCGACGGCGGCGCAACGTGGACCCCGTTCAACTGGCCGGGCGGCCAGCCGGCGCTCCGCACTTACGCGCCCGGCGCGGAGCTGCGCGAGCAAGCCTTCACTGCCGCCGTGCAAGTCGAATCCCTCAACCGCGTGCGCACCGTCAGCGGGCAAGGCTTCGATAGCTGCACCATGCCCACGCTGGCGGAGATGCAGGATTGGATGACGAACAGCCCATATCGCGTGTGGAATCTGTATATCGGCGGGTCGAGCCGCGCGCCCTGCGGCACGCTGACGGCGAATTATCTGGCCGAGCTGGCGGTCCAGGGCTGGCGCTTCATCCCCACCTGGGTCGGCCCACAGGCGGCCTGCTCGGGCTTCCCGTCGCGCATGAGCAGCGACCCGGCGGTGGCCTACCAGCAGGGCATCGCCGAGGCCAACGCCGCCGTCGAACGGGCTGCCGCCCTCGGCCTCACTTACTCCACCCGGGCCGGCTCGGTGATTTACTACGACCTGGAAGCCTATGACGTCAAGAACACACCCTGCCGCGAGGCCGCCCGCGCCTTCATCTCCGGCTGGACGGGTCAGGTGCGCGCGCGCGGCAACGTGGCCGGCGTCTACGGCGCGACCTGCACCTCCGCGCTGAGCGACTTTGCATTGATCGAGAACGTCCCGGACGTGATCTGGGCAGCGTACTGGCTTCTGCCCTACCGCTATCGTAGTGACGCCAGCGTGTTCAACCTGCCCTGCCTGGACAATACGCTATGGAACAACAGACAGCGCCTGCGCCAGTACAGCGGCGGCCATAACCAGACCTGGGGCGCGACCACCCTCAACATAGACAGCAACGTTCTCGACGGCGTCGTCGCCGATTTGCGCACGCTGGATGGGCAGACGAGCGTGGCGCTGGAACTGCACCAGCAGCCGGACTACGGCGGCAGCGCGGTCTGCTCCACTGACCTTTCCGGCTGGTTCAACCTGAGCGGCTGCGGCGAGGGCTGGGACAACGAGCTTTCGTCGCTCAAGCTGCGGCTGGGCTGGTCGGCGCGGCTCTATCGAGATGAGAACCTGAGCGGCCCAAGTGCGTGCCTGGTGCTGAGCGACCCCGACTTAAGCAACGACCGCTTCAGCAACGGTGCGATCGTGGACAACCAGACTTCGTCGCTGAAGATTTACACGAACGCGAGTTGTGTGGAGGATGTCGTCTTCTCCGTCTTCATGCCGCTGGTCGCGCGGTGAGGCCAGCTATGAACGAACACGAATGAACATGAATAAGCACGAATGAACACGAATGGGTACGAATGGGATGCCGGGCGGTAAAGAAATTGTATGCGACCTTTCACCGCTCAGGCATGAAACCGTTGTAGCACTGCGCGGATGGCGTTCGTCCCGAAGTCGAGCGCTTCAACCGGGATACGCTCATCGGCGGCGTGGATGAAATCCGCGAACCTGAAATCCTTCGGCAGGCGCATGGGTAGGAAGCCGTAGGTCTGGATGCCGAGCCGCGCGAAGTGCCGGCCATCGGTGACGCCGCTGAGCAGGAAGGGGATGGGCACGCCGTCCGGGTCAGCGTCGCGCAGCACGCCAGCCAGTGTATCGAACAGACCCAGGTCCGGCTCGGGCGGGCCGGGGTCGTAGAAGACGATCTCCGCCTCGGCGTCCTTCCCCACGACGGCGCGCAGCTCGCGCAGCATATCGTCCGGCCCAAACCCCGGCAGGAGCCGCCCGTCCAAATCCACAGTGATGGTGCTCGGATGCACGTTGAGCTTCTCGCCGCCGTGCACCAGCGTGGGCGAGACCGTGTTGTGCAGGAGCGGGTCGAAGATTCGCGCCGATGCGCCGGCAACATCCAGCAGCCGGTCGGTGAGGGCCGGGTTGGCGAGCTGGCGCACCATCGCGCCCAGCGGGCCGGCCACCTCTGCTGCGATGCCGTCAATCATCAGTTTCACTACAGGCGTGACGTGTACGGGCAGGCGCCGGCGCTCCAGCCGCCACAGGACGCGCGAGAGCCTGGACATGGCCCCGCCGCGCTGGGGCAGCGAGCCGTGGCCGCCCGGCCCGCGCACCGTCAGGCGCGTCCAGCAAATCTGCTTCTCGGCGACCATGATCGGGTAAAAGCGCTTCGGCCCGAAGTGGAAGCTGAAGCCGCCGAACTCGCCGAGCGCGTAGCGGATGCCGCTGAACAGCGCGGCGTGCTCGTCCACCAGATACTTCGCGCCGACGAAGCCACCGGCTTCCTCGTCGCTGACCAGACACAGCACCACGTCGCCGGGCAGACTGAGTCCTTCAGCTTTGGCGCGCAGAAAAGCCGAGATGAGCATGGCGACGCCGCCCTTCATGTCGAGCGCGCCGCGCCCCCACACGTAACCGTCCATGATCCGGCCCTCGAACGGCGGGACCTGCCACCGCTGGCCGGAGGTGGGCACCACATCCACATGCCCGTAGAGCAGGAGGGGCGGCGCGTCACCGCGCCCGGCCAGCCGCGCCACCAGGTTGGGCCGCTTCTCGACTTGCGCGAGAACGGTGGACTCGATTCCCGCTGACCAGAAAATAGGTCGCTCCGACTGATGCGTCCAGTCGAGCCTCAAGCCACGGGCGTTACGCCATGGCCACGGGAACCAACTCAACGGCATAGCCGAGCGACTTGAGCTTTCGCAGTGAGC
>JBBIQY010000065.1:0-23206 GCA_037442085.1 Anaerolineae bacterium | reverse complement strand
TCAGGACGCTATTTCCCGTTGAATCCGGTAGAACCCGCAAAAAGTGAGTGCCCGGGAACGCTCCTGTCAGGCCAGCCATTTCAAGGACATAATCGCTGAAAACCGTACAAGTAAACCAAAAATCCCCCATTGACTCTCAGGTGAAACCGCCATATACTGACCGATAGTCATCAAATGACCTACGGTCATCCATGCCCCGCCACACCCCCACTTTCACCCGCCGGCAAAAAGAAAAGCGTGATCGGCACGAGGCGATCCTGGCAGCGGCGCGGGAAGTTTTTTTTCAGGACGGCATCCACCACGCTACCGTAGACTCCATTGCCGCCAAAGCCGAGGTCGCCAAGGGCACCGTCTACCTCTACTTCCGCAGCAAAGAAACGCTGCTCGCCCATCTGGTGATGGAAGGCCTGGATTCGCTCAACGCCCGGCTGGAGCGCGCCTACGAGGCCAATATGCCCCACCCGGCCGAGACGCGCCTGCGCCGACTGGCCGCCGCTTATTTCGACTTTTACCTCGAAGAACCCGATTACTTCCGTCTGCTGATGGCTTTCGACCGGGGACAGTTTCGCGCATCCATCAGCCCGGAGCTGTATCAGACCATTCTGCGCCGCAGCCTGGATGGCCTGCACTGGCTGGTGCGCGGCATCGAACAAGGCCTCGCGTCTGGCGAGTTCGCCCCCGCCGAAGCCCGCCAGACCGCCGGCTCGGTCTGGGCGGCGCTCAACGGCGTCCTGGTCCTGACCAGCCACCCGCTGCGCCGCGAGCTGCTTGCCACCGATGTCAAGGCGCTGTATCGCAACGTGCTGGAGGTGATCCTCAAGGGCATCAAGACCCACGAGCCGGTATCGGGAGGGGACGCCGGAAAGAAGGGAAACCGGGCGCGTTGATCGGCGTCCCCCTCTTTTTCCTGGCTTTCGGTATCCCGCCTGCAAGTTTCTTCGAGAAGGAGTCCCAAGCATGCGTGAAGTCGTGATCGTGGATGGGGTGCGAACTCCGGTGGGCAATCATGGCGGCGTGTTCCGCGACGTGCTCGCCAAAGACCTGGCCGTCGCCGTCATCAAAGGCATTCTGGAACGGACTAAGCTCGACCCGGCCCTGATTGATGAAGTGATCTTCGGCTGCATCGCCCAGCCCTCGGACGCGCCCAACATTACGCGCGTCGCAGCCTTGCTGGCCGGCATCCCCAAAGAAGTGCCCGCCTACACCGTCGCCCGCAACTGTGATTCGGGCATGGATGCCATTGTGCAGGCCTGGCGCCATATCCAGGTCGGCGACGGCGAGATCTATCTGGTCGGCGGCGTCGAGTCTATGAGCAACATCCCCTACATCATCAAGGGCGCGCGCTGGGGCCTCAAGCTCCGCCACAGCGAATTGACCGATGCGATGTGGGAGGGCCTGACCGACCCGATCTGCAACCAGCTCATGGGCCGCACCGGCGAGAATCTGGCCGACGAGTTCGAAGTCACGCGCCAGCAACAAGACGAGTACGCCGTCCAATCCCACAAGAAAGCGTTCATGGCCCAGCGCATGGGCAAGTTCGCAGACGAGATCGTGCCGGTGGAGGTCGTCAAGAAAGCAGCCGGCCAGGAGGTGGCGAAAGAGAAGATCATCCAGGACGAGACCATCAATCCCGGCCTGACGGTGCAGAAGGCCGCGCTCTACCCCACCATCTTCAAGCGCGACGGCGGCACGGTGACGCCCGCCAACTCCTGCGGCATCAGCGACGGCGCCAGCGCTATGCTGATCATGACGGCGGAGAAAGCAAAAGAATTGGGTTACAGGCCGCTGGCCCGCATCGTCTCCTACGGCTACGCCGGCGTGGAGCCGCACCGGATGGGCATCGCCCCCGCCAGCGCGGTGCCCAAGGCGCTGGAGAAAGCCGGCCTCAAGCTGGAGCAGATAGACCTGATCGAGATCAACGAGGCCTTTGCCGCGCAGGTGCTGGCGGTGGGCCGCATGCTGGGCTGGGATTGGAACAAGGTCAACGTCAACGGGGGCGCGATTGCGCTTGGCCACCCGGTCGGTTCGTCGGGCTGCCGGATTGTGGTGACACTATTGCATGAGATGAAGCGCCGCAACAAAGAAGGCAAGACGCCGGCCAAATACGGCCTGGCGACGCTGTGCGCGGCCGGCGGGCAAGGTTCCGCATTGATCATCGAGGCGCTGAACGGCGCCTGAGGAGTGGGGGTGTGAGGCGTGAGGCCCGGCTGTTCGAACCCGCGCGCGCGTTTGGCCTTTTGCGGTTTGCCCACATGACACGGAGCAATTCGCAGATTGACCCGGGCGACATTCGTATTTTCAGCGGCTCGTCGCACCCGCAGTTGGCCGCCGACATCGCCGCCTACCTGGGCATGCCGCTCGGCGAAACGCGCATCCGGCACTTTAGCAACGACAACCTGTACGTTCAACTCGGCGCCACGGTGCGGGCGCGGGCAGTGTTCATCGTCCAGTCGCTGACGCCGCCGGTCAGCGACCATGTGTTGGAGTTGTTGATGATGCTGGACGCGGCGCGCGGCGCCGCCGCGCGTGAAGTCCATGCCATCATCCCGTACTTCTCATTCGCCCGCTCGGACAAGAAGGATGCGCCGCGCATCTCGATCACCGCCCGGCTGATCGCCGACCTGCTGGAGACGGCGGGCGCGACGCACGTGATGACCATGAACCTGCACTCGCCGCAGGTGCACGGCTTCTTCCGCATCCCCACCGACCCGCTGACGGCGCGGGCCTTGCTGGCGCAACACCTGAGACAGTACGACCTGAGCGACTGCCTCGTGGTCGCGCCGGACGCCGGCAGCGCCAAGTCGGCGGCGCGGTTCGCCGGCCGGCTGGGCCTGCCTTCGGTCGCGGCAGACAAGATGCGCCAGTCCGATACCTCGGTGCTCATAGACGAGCTGCTCGGCAAACAGGTGCGCGGCTTTCGCCAGGCCATCATCTACGACGACGAAATCGCCACCGGCGGCACGGTCATGGCCGTTGCGCAATTGCTGCTGCGGTACGACATCGAAAGGATCAGGGTGGTCTGCACGCACGGCCTGTTCACGGGCGACGCGCTCAAGCGGCTCACCAGCCTCCCGCAGATCCAGGAGATTGTGGTCACCGATACCGTCCCGCCCCCGGTGGAGAATCGCCCGCCTCATCTGACGGTGTTGTCGGTGGCCTCCATCTTTGGCGAGGCGATCCGGCGCAATTACTGCAAAGAGTCGATTGGAGACCTGTTCACCTTTGGCTGATCCAACGTCGGGCCGGCCCCGCCAGAACAGCCCGACGCCCTGACACAAGAACCTGAAGGAGACCCTATGTACATCTTCAAAGCCGGCGTGGTCGGCGCGGGCGCGATGGGCGCCGAGATCGCCCAAGTCATCTCGTTTTCGGGACTGCCCGTGGTGCTCAAGGACGTGAACCAGGAGATGCTCGACAAGGGCCTGGAGCGCATTCGCGGCATCTACCAGCGGCGCGTGGACAAGGGCAAGATGACCGCCAGCGAGATGGAGAGCAAAGTTGCGCTCATCACCCCCACCCTCGACTATGCCGATTTCAGCGACGTGGACATCGTCATCGAGGCCGTGCCGGAGAAGATGAGCGTGAAGCGCGCGGTGCTGGAAGAGCTGGCCGGGGTGCTACCGGAGCACACCATCGTTGCTTCCAACACCTCGGCGCTCTCCATCTCGGAGATGGGCGCGGCGCTGGGCCGCCCGCAAAAGATGATCGGCATGCACTTCTTCAACCCGGCCAGCGTCATGAAGCTCGTCGAGATCATCCCCGGCCTGGACACGGCGCAGGAGACCATTGACGACACGGTGGCCTTCACCGAATCGCTGCGCAAACTGCCGGTGGTGGTGAAGGAGTGCCCCGGCTTCCTCGTCAACCGTCTGCTCATGCCATATCTGAACGAGGCGGTGCTGGCGCTGGAGGAAGGCGCGGCCGAGGCCAACGACATTGACCAGCGCATGCAGGCCTGGGGCTGGCCGATGGGGCCGTTCCTGCTGATGGACATGCTCGGCCTGGACGTGTGCGCGGATGTGGGCGCGTATCTGGAGAGCGAGTACGGCGAGCGGATGAAAGGCGCGCAGTTGTTCCCGCTGCTGATCAGGGCCGGCCGGCTGGGCGAGAAAAGCGGCGCCGGCTTCTACGGCTACGCCGGCAACAGCGACGAGCCGGTGAAGCAGATGGTGGCCGAGCTGCAGGCTTCCGGCAAAGTCAAGCCCAACCCCGGCTCATTCAGCGAAGACCGACTGATCATGCCGCTCATCAATGAAGCCGCCTTGTGCCTGCAGGAGGGCATCGCCACGCCGGGCGATATTGACATGGCGATGATCGCCGGCAGCGGCATGACTTACCAGGGCGAGCGTATGGGGCCGCTGGCCGTCGCCGACGTGCTGGGCCTGGACGTGGTGCTTGGCAAGCTGGAGGACTTCCAGAAACAGTACGGCGAGCGCTTCCGCCCTGCCCGCCTGCTGCGCACCAAGGTCCGCGCCGGCCACCTGGGCCGCAAGAGCGGTCGCGGTTTCCACGAGTATTCGAGCTAGGGCGCTGCCGGGTCGAACCTTGCAAGTTCGAACCGCAACCCGCCCACATCCAACATCTAACGGAGATAGACATGGCTGACCGACAGTTCGTAAAACTCTCACTGGAGGACCGCATCGCGATCATCACGATTGACCATCCGCCGGTCAACGCCCTCAACGTGCAGACCTTGCTGGAACTAGAGTCAGTGGTGGACGAGATCAACGCCGACCCGAACGTGAAGGTGGTGGTGCTCACCGGCGGCGGGCAGCTCGCCTTCGTGGCCGGTGCCGACATCAACGAGTTCACCAAGGTCACCACCGCCGCCGAGGCCAAGGAGCTGATCAACCACGGCCAGCGCACCTTCTCCAAGATCGCCACCAGCGTCAAGCCCTTCATCGCCGCGATCAACGGCATTGCGCTGGGCGGCGGCATGGAGCTGGCCATGGCCTGCCACATGCGCATCATCGGCGACCGCGCTAAGCTGGGCCAGCCCGAAATCAACCTGGGCATCATCCCCGGCTGGGGCGGCACGCAGCGCCTGTCCCGCATCGTGGGCCGCGCCAAGACGATCGAGCTGGTGCTGACCGGCGACCAGATCACGGCGCAGGAAGCCTTCCGGCTCAACCTGGTCAACAAGGTTGTGCCGAGCGGTGAAGTGCTCAAGACCTCCAAAGACCTGGCGAAGAAGATCGCCAGCAAAGGCGGCATCGCCATCCGGGCGGCTATGGAGGCCATCATGAAGGGCCTGCACATGCAGCTGACCGACGGCCTGGCCTACGAAGCCAATCAGCTCTCCATCCTCATCGGCACCGAGGACGCGCGCGAGGGGATCAGCGCCTTCCTCCAGAAACGGCAGCCGGTGTTCAAAGACAAGTAATCAGTCATCGGTCATCAGTCATAACCGATGACCGAAGCCCGTGCGTGAACTGGTCTAACGTCTTCTTCCTGACCCTCGCCCTGCTCTCCTGCGTCTTCATCATGGTGCGCATCGAGCGCAAGTGGTGGTTCATGGGCGCGTTCTTTTACGTGCTGCCCGTGCTGCTGCTGATGGCGCTGTGGGCCGGCATCACCGCCTCCTGGCCGGAGGTCGGGCTGGCAGTTCTCGGCGCGACGGTGCTGGGCGGATTATGGTGGCTGATCTGGGGCCGCTTCTGGAGGCCGGCGGACAGCGTCATCAAGGTTTGGGGCCAAGATGCTGCGCCCAGGCCCAGGGCCGCCCTGCAGGCGGAGATTGATCAGCTCAAGGACGAGAAGGCGAAGCTGGAAGAGGAACTAAGGAAGCTGAAAGGCGATCGCGACACGACAAGTTGAAGGCTGCAAGTTGAGGGTTGCCGGTAGAACTTTCAACCTGCAACCTGCCAACACTTATTGGGATTGGAGAGACCGATGGACTTCTCATTGTCTGAAGAACAGGTGATGTTCCGCGACCTGTTCCGGGATTTCGCGGCGAAAGAAATTGCGAAAGTCGCCGAGCACACCGATAAACACGAGGAGCCGCCGCGCACCGTGTTGCGCAAAGCTGCCGCTCAGGGCTTCCTCGGCGGGCCGATCCCCGAGCAGTACGGCGGCGCAGCAATGGACACGCTCACCTACTGCCTGCTGCTGGAGGAGTTCGCCAGGCAGTGCCAGTCCACCGCCGTCACCGTCGCCCTGCACACCTCGCTGGCCGCGCAGACTGTTCTGGAAGCAGGCACGGAGGCGCAGAAGCAGAAATATCTGTCGGGGATGGCAAGCGGCGAGCTGGGCGCATTCGCCCTCACCGAGCCGGACGCCGGCTCCGACATCACCGCCTTGCAAACGCGCGCGGTCTTTGCCGACGGCGCCTACCACCTCGACGGGGTGAAGAGCTGGGTGGGCAACGGCGGGCTGGCGCGCGCCTTCATCGTCTTTGCCGGAACCGATAAGGGCCTGAGCGCCTTCCTGGTGGACTCGCAGCACCCCGGCGTGTTGGTCGGCAGGCGCGAGCCGACGCTCGGCCTGCGCGGGCTGGATGTGCGCACCGTGTACTTCGAGGGGTTACGCCTCCCGGAGGACAGTCTGCTCGGGCCGCTCAACGGCGGCGCAGCGATGGCGGCCCGCGCCTCTGATCGGCTCAAGATCGCGCTGGCCGCCATCGCGCTGGGCGCGGCGGAGAACGCTCTGCAACTCGGCGTCAGCTTCGCCGTCGAGCGCAAACAATTCGGCGTTGCCATCGCCCACAAACAGGCGATGCAGAACTACATCGCCGACGTGCACGCCGACATCGAAGCGCTGCGGCACACGCTCTATCACGCCGCCTGGCTGGCGGATACGGGCCAGGATTTCAGCCATGCCGCCGACCTGGCGAAGTACCTCGGCGCACGTGTGGCCAAGGATGCTGCCAACAAGATGCTCCAGGTGCACGGCGGCTACGGCTTCAGCGACGAGTACACCATCAGCCGCGTCTACCGCGACGTCCGCGCCCTGCGCATCCTCGGCGGCACCGACGAACTGCAGCGGGTGCGGATCGCGGGCGAAGTGCTCAAACAGGCCGGCGTGGCGATCAAACCGTAGTCTGCGGCGCGCCGTTCGTCGGCGAAGCGACCCGCACGACGAACGACGCCCTGCCTCGAGGCATCCATGGATTTCACCTTCACCCCCCAACATGTTGCGCTGCGCCGGCTGATCCGCGAGATCGCCGAGGAGGAGATTCGTCCGCGCGCCAAGCAGATGGACCGCGCCAGCGCGCCGGACATGGACCTGCTCCGTCTCATGGCCGAGGCCGGACTGTTCGGCATCCCCTTCCCGCAGAAGTACGGCGGCATGGGCGCCGGCGAAATCGGCTATTGCATTTTGATGGAGGAGATCAGCCGCGTCGACTCGTCCATCGCCACGATCATCGGCGCGCATATCGGCATCGGCGCGATGAGCCTGTACCTCGGCGGCTCGGAAGCGCTGAAGCAGAAGTACCTGCCCGATCTCTGCGCCGGCCGGAAGATCGCCGCCTTCGGCCTGACCGAGCCGAACGCCGGCTCCGATGCGGCAGGCATCCAGCTGCGCGCCACGCTCGAGGGTGACTCGTACTTCCTCGACGGGCAGAAGATGTGGATCACCAACGGCCCGATCGCCGATGTGGTCATGGTGCTGGCCGTCACCGACCCGACGCTCGGCGCACGCGGCGGCGCCACGGTCTTCCTCGTCGAAAAGGGCTGGGAGGGTTTCTCGGCCGGTAAGCCGGAGAAGAAGATGGGCCTACACGGCTCGCCCACCTCCCTGCTCAACTTCGACAACGTGCGCGTGCCCAGGGAGAACGTCGTCGGCGACGTCGGCCTGGGCTTCGTCACCTTCATGAAGACGCTGGACATCGGGCGCGTCTCGCTCGGCGCGGCCACGCTCGGCGGCGCGCGCGCTTCGCTGGAGGCATCCCTGCGCTGGGTCAAGGCGCGCTCGCAGTTCGGGCGGCAGATCGCCCATATGCAATCGGTGCAATTCATGCTGGCGGACATGGCCGCCGAGATCGAGGCCCTGCACGCGCTCGTCTACCGCACCGCCTGGCTGGTGGACAACAACAAGCCGTTCATCAAAGAAGCCGGCATGTGCAAGCTGCTCGGCTCGGAGATCGGCTCGCGCTGCATTGACCGGGCGGTGCAGATCCACGGCGCGCTCGGCCTGTCGCGTGAGTTCCCGCTCGAACGCGGCTGGCGCGACGCCCGCATCACCGAGATTTTCGAGGGCACCAACGAGATACAGCGCATCGTCATCGCCAGCGAGCTGTTGCAGGAAGTGGGCGTGAGGATTCGTCCGTAACGCGCATGGGCGTGGTGCGTACTCCGCAGGCCCGACGCCGCACGAGATACGCCATGCGCTTTTGCCAGGAGCCGAGCATGAACATTCTTGTAATCCTGAGAGCTGTGCAAGACCCCAGTGGCCTGAGCGTCAACCGCCGGGCGCAGAAGGTCTTCATCAACCGCGAGCAGTCCATCTTCAACCCGTCGGACCGCAACGCGCTCGAGGCCGCTTTACGGTTGGGGGGCCATGTCACGGTGCTTGGCCTGGGCGGCGCGCCGGCGGAGCAGGTGTTGCGCGACGCGTGCGCCAGGGGCGCGGCCCGCGCTGTTCAGATCAGGGACGAGGGATTGAAGAACGCCGATGCCTTCGTGTTAACCGGCGTCTTTCAGCGCGCCATCGAGCACTTGGGCGGTGCAGACCTGGTGCTGCTCGGCGCCGAGGTGCTGGATAGCGACAACGGGCAGATCGGCCCGCGCCTGGCCGAGGCGCTGGACTGGGCCTTCATCGGCAACGCGCACGAGCTGAAAGTCAGTGGTCGGACGCTGACGGCCATCGTCGCGCGCGGACGCGCCTTCGCCCGCATGGAGACGGATCTGCCGGCGGTGGCGACCGTCGCGCCGGACAGCAACAAGCCGCGCTATGCCCATGCCGGCCGCGTCATCACCGCCTTCTCGAACGCCGCGGTCGTTGAAGTCCGGAGCGCGGCCGACATCGGCCTGAGCGAGGCCGACCTACAGCCGGTCTCCGAATTGCGCGGCGAGTCCTTCCCGCCCGAGCGTGAGTTGGGCAAGCGGCTTGAAGGTGATGTGATCGCTCAAGTGGCCGAGACCCTGAGGAAGATCTAGCCACTCGTGAAGTAGCGAGCAGCCGATAAGCGGCCATGCAATTTTCGGCCTTCGAGCCGCTCGCTGAAAGGTAAAACTCGATGGACATGGACGCCCTTTCTGCTCTGATGGGTGAAGACCTCGCCACCGGTTACGCCGATATCTGGGTCAGCGCGCCCGACCCCGCCGACCTGCCCCTCCTCGGCGAGGCCCGCCGCCTGGCCGACTTGCTGGGCTGCTACGTACACGTCGTCATCACCGACGAAAGCACCAGCGATCGCGCGATCGCGCTTGGCGCAGACAAAGTGCACGTCGCCAGCCGGCCCGGCGAGTTCCTGCTGACGCAATACCCGGAGTTCTGCTTCTTCGCCGCGAACAAGCTGCACCAGGCCGCGCGCGCCGCTCAGCGCCACAAGGCCGGGCTGATTACCGACGCCCGCCACCTGAGCGTGGATGAACACTCGCGCGCCCTGCTCGGCTCGCACCCCGTCTATGGCGGCGAGTACCTGCTGGACTTCGCGCTCACTTCGCCTGCCAAGTTTGCGACCATTGACCCGCGCACCCTGCCCGAGCCGTACGCCGATCCGACGCGCAACGGCGAGGTGGTGCCCAACGATTTCGTCGCGCCGGAGCGGCGCGTGCGCGACCTCGGCCCGGTGGACTACACGCCGCAGGCATGGCGTCCGCTCACTAAAGCCAAGGCCATCGTCGCCGTCGGGCGCGGCGTGAAGGACGCCGAAGGCGTAGCGCTGGCGCAGCAACTGGCGGCCCGGCTGGGCGCGGAGTTCGGCGGCGACCGCTCGGCGCGCGACTCCGGCTGGGTGGACGAGGCGCACGAGGTCGGCCTGACCGGCGTGGAGGTCGCGCCAAAGGTGTATGTGGCCGTCGGCATACGCGGCGACACGGTGCACAACGCTGCCATCGCGCGCGCGCAGCACATCATCGCCATCCACGCCAACCCGGACGCACCCATCTTCGCCGTGGCCGACCAGGCCGTGGTGGGTGAGCCGAAGGAGGTGCTGGCCAAGCTGCTGGCGAAACTGGGCTGAGTGCTCCGAGACCACCTCCACTGTGACAAGCGCGCCTCATCCGGAGGCGCGCTTGTCGTTGGGGGCGCAGCCATCGGCTTTATAATCCAGGTGCCATGAGCCACTCAGCCGCCGAACGCACGCAGATCGAAGACGAGCTGATGAGGCGCCTGCGCGCCGGCGACAAAGCCGCCTGCGACCAGTGCATCGAACTGTATGCGCCGGATGTGTATCGCCTGGCGCTGCGCCTCACCGGCCACGAGACCGAGGCCGAGGACGTGACGCAGGAGACCTTCCTCAACGCCTTCCGCGCGATCGACTCCTTCGAGTGGCGGGCCGGGCTGAAGACCTGGCTGCACCGCATCGCCTACAACGTCGCCATGCAGCGCCTGCGCCGCCGCCCGCCGCCGAGCCTCCCGGTGGACGGCCCAGAAGATGAGGACGAGGCCCCGACGCCGCGCGAGTTATTCGACTGGTGCTGTCTGCCTGAAGAAGATTTTGAAAGCGCCGAGGCTCGGGCCGAACTGGAGCAGGCCATACGCGCCCTGCCGGAGAACCTGCGGCTGGTGTTCGTCCTGCGCGAGCTAGAAGATTTGTCCACGGAGGAAACGGCCTCGGCCCTTGGGCTAACACCACAAAACGTCAAAGTCCGCCTGCACCGCGCCCGACTATGGCTGCGCGAACGCCTCGCCGGCTACTTCACCGAGCGGGCGCGGCAATACAACCTCCCCTCCTCCCCGTCGGCCTAATTGCCCCGGCCCGACTCGAAGACGAACCACCTGCCGCCCGGACGCGTGGCCTAAATGTGAAAGGCGCTCCGGCCTCGGGGTAAAGCCGGGGTGGCAAAGGGCTTTTCCTGACACCCGTCATCCGATATTCCGTCATCCGTCACTACAGCCCCCTGCCCTCGTTGGCATAGGCTTGTCCTAAGCATCCCCTACGAGGTGAGTAATGCCCGAGCGTGAAAAAGTCATGATTGATGGCAATGAGGCGGCTGCCTCCATCGCCTTCCGCGTGAGCGAAGTCATCGCCATTTACCCAATTACGCCTTCGTCGGCCATGGGTGAGTGGGCCGATCAGTGGTCGTCCGAGCACAAGACCAATATCTGGGGCACGATCCCCCTGGTGGTCGAGATGCAGAGCGAGGGCGGCGCGGCAGGCGCCGTTCACGGCGCGTTGCAGACCGGCTCCCTCACTACCACCTTCACCGCCTCGCAGGGCCTCCTGCTGATGATCCCCAACATGTTCAAGATCGCCGGCGAACTGACCCCGACGGTCTTTCACGTCGCCGCACGGGCTGTAGCCACCCACGGCCTCTCCATCTTCGGCGATCACTCCGACGTGATGGCCGCTCGCGCTACCGGCTGGGCGCTGTTGTGCTCCAACTCGGTGCAGGAGGTGCACGACTTCGCCCTGATCGCCATGGCGGCCACGCTGGAAGCGCGCGTGCCGTTCCTGCACTTCTTCGACGGCTTCCGCACCTCGCACGAAGTGTTGAAGATCGAAGCGCTGACCGACGACGACCTGCGCGCCATGATTGACGATGAGCTGGTGCGCGAGCACCGCGCCCGCGGCCTGACGCCCGAGCGCCCGGTCATACGCGGCACCGCTCAAAACCCGGACGTGTTCTTCCAGGCGCGCGAGGCCGGCAACCCCTACTACCGCGTCTGCCCCGCCGTGGTGCAGAACATGATGGACAAGTTCGCCGATCTGACGGGCCGCCAGTACCGGCTGTTCGATTACACCGGCGCGCCGGATGCCGAGCGCGTGATCGTGCTCATGGGGTCCGGCGCGGAAGTCGCCGAGGAAACGGTCGCGGCCCTGCAGGCGAGCGGCGAGAAAGTCGGCGTGCTCAAAGTGCGGCTGTTCCGCCCCTTCTCGGTGGAGCACTTCGTCCGCGCGTTGCCGGCCACCGTCAAAGCCCTGGCCGTGCTCGACCGGACCAAGGAGCCGGGCGCCATCGGCGAGCCGCTGTACCAGGACGTGGTCACGGCGCTGAACGAGGACCTGGGTGAACTCCGAACGCGCCCGCTGATCATCGGCGGCCGCTACGGTCTCTCCTCCAAGGAGTTCACCCCGGCCATGGTCAAGGCCGTGCTCGACGAGCTGAAGAAGGACAAGCCCAAGAACCACTTCACCGTCGGCATTACCGACGACGTGATGCACACCAGCCTGGACTACGACCCGACTTTCATCACCGAAGACCCGCAGACGGTGCGCTGCCTGTTCTACGGCCTGGGCGCCGACGGCACGGTGGGCGCAAACAAGAACTCGATCAAGATCATCGGCGACGAGACCGATTACTTTGCCCAAGGCTACTTCGTCTACGACTCGAAGAAGTCCGGCTCCACGACGATCTCCCACCTGCGCTTCGGACCGAAGCCGATCAAGTCTTCGTATCTGATCACCTCGGCCAACTTCATCGCCTGCCATCAGTTCAGCTTCCTGGAGAAGTTCGACATGCTCAAGGCGGCGGCGCCAGGCGCCGTCTTCCTGCTCAACAGCCCCTACGGGCCGGAGGCCACCTGGGACAGGCTGCCGCGCCAGGTACAGGAGCAGATCATCCGCAAGGGCATCAAGTTCTACGTCATTGACGGCTACGCCGTGGCGAAAGCAACCGGCATGGGCGGGCGCATCAACACCATCATGCAGACCTGCTTCTTCGCCATCAGCGGCGTGCTGCCCAGGGACGAGGCGATCGCTGCCATCAAACACGCCATCGAGAAGACCTACGGCAAGCGCGGCGAAGCGGTGGTCAGGAAAAACTTCGAGGCGGTGGACCAGACGCTGGCCAACCTGCACGCAGTGCCCGTGCCGGCGCAGGCCACCAGCGCACTCGAACTGCGGCCGGCCGTGCCTGCTGCTGCGCCCGAGTTCGTGCAGAAAGTGACCGCACGCATGATCGCCGGCCTGGGCGACGAGCTGCCGGTGAGCGCCCTGCCGGTAGATGGCACCTTCCCCACCTGCACCACGCAGTGGGAGAAGCGCAACATTGCGCTCGAAGCTCCGGTATGGGACCCCAAGACCTGTATCCAGTGCGGCAAGTGTGTGTTCGTCTGTCCGCACGCCGTCATCCGCGAGAAGGTGTATGACCCCAAGTATCTGGAGGGCGCACCGGCGTCGTTCAAATCGGCCACGCCGCGCTGGAAAGAATTCGAGAACTGGCGCTACACCCTACAGATCTCGCCCGAGGACTGCACCGGCTGCGGCCTGTGCGTGGAGGCGTGCCCGGCCAAGAACAAGAGCGAGGCCCGGCTCAAGGCCATCAACATGATGGCGCTCAACGCGGCTATCAATGGCGGCAGCGACGGCGGCCCGACGCTGCGGGAAATCGAGAAACGCAACTGGGAATTCTTCGCCCAACTGCCGGAGGTGGATCGGCGCGGGCTGAACGTGGCAACGGTCAAGGATTCCCAGCTGCTCCAGCCGCTCTTCGAGTTCTCCGGCGCGTGCGCGGGCTGCGGCGAGACCCCCTACCTCAAGCTGCTCAGCCAACTCTTCGGCGACCGCGCCGTGATCGCCAACGCCACCGGCTGCTCGTCCATCTACGGCGGCAACCTGCCCACCACGCCCTGGTCACAGAATCGCGAGGGCCGCGGCCCGGCCTGGGCCAACTCGCTGTTCGAGGACAATGCCGAGTTCGGCCTGGGCTTCCGGCTGACCCTGGATAAGCGCCTGGAGTACGCCCACGAACTCCTCCGGCGGCTCTCGGGCGTGCTGGGCGAGGCCCTGGTCGGCGGGCTGCTCGACGCGGATCAGTCCACCGAGGCCGGTATCCATGAGCAGCGAGCGCGCGTACGCCAGCTCAAAGCGAGCCTGAACGACCTATTGCTCAAGGGCGACCCGGCCACGCAGGCCGACGCGCGTCATCTGCTCAGCATCGCCGACGTGCTGGTGAAGACATCGGTATGGATCGTCGGCGGCGACGGCTGGGCCTATGACATCGGCTACGGCGGCCTCGATCACGTGCTGGCCTCGGGCCGCAACGTCAACGTGCTGGTGCTGGACACCGAGGTGTACTCGAACACCGGCGGCCAGTCTTCCAAGGCGACGCCGCGCGCGGCGGTGGCGAAGTTTGCGGCTTCGGGCAAGGGCACGCCCAAGAAAGACCTGGGCTTGCTGGCCGTCTCCTACGGCACCATCTACGTGGCGCGGGTGGCGATGGGCGCCAACGACGCCCAGACCATCAAGGCCTTCCTCGAGGCCGAGGCCTACCAGGGCCCGTCGCTCATCATCGCTTACAGCCACTGCATCGCCCACGGCTATGACCTGCGCTACGGCCTCGAGCAGCAGAAGAAGGCCGTGCTCTCCGGCTACTGGCCGCTGTTCCGCTACAACCCGGATCTGGCCAAGGAGGGCAAGAACCCCTTCCAGCTCGACTCGAAGCCGCCCAGCCTGCCGCTGCGCGATTACATCTATAACGAGACGCGCTACAAGATGCTGACGCAGATCAATGAGGAGCGGGCGGAGCTGCTGTATCAACAAGCGCAGGAGGATGTGCGCAAGCGCTGGAAGCAGTACGAGCTGCTCGCGCAAACACACGCGTGACAGAGGGGCCGGGAAGAGGCCCTGGCCCCCTTGTCCCCACCTGGAGGCGACCCATGAAACTCGACCCGGTGTGTGGGATCATCATCAGCCCGGAGGCCGCCATCTCGACGGCCCGCTATCGTGGAGAAACCTATTACGGCGGTTTGCCGATTTGTGTGTAATTTCGTAGGCGCGGCTCTCAGACCCGCGCCTACAGGCCGAATTACACAATTTTCGGCATACGGCCCCTATTACTTCTGCTCGGTAAAGTGCAAGCTGGCTTTCGACTACAACCCGCAGCACTATGTGAAAGCCAGACTATCCGAGAAGCGAGACGGCCCGGTGGATCGGCTCGGGGATTCGGCCAGCCCGGCGCATACCGAAGCGCACTAGCACGCCCGGCCACGCCCTCCACACCGCGATGCAAGAGCCTTGGGCGGCGACAAACGAGCCATCCCGCCCAACCGGCAGACCAACGGAACGTTTGACGCTCATGCCTCATGGAGATATCCCATGCCTGATTTCTCGACCACCTACCTTGGCCTCAGCCTGAGCAGTCCGCTGGTGCCCTCGCCGTCGCCGCTGACCAAGAGCCTGGACAACCTCAAGCGTATGGAGGATGCCGGGGCCGGCGCCGTCGTGCTCGGCTCGCTCTTCGAGGAGCAGATCATTCACGAGAGCCAGTCGCTGGACTTCTATCTCAGCCACGGGGCAGAGAGCTACGCCGAGGCGCTCTCCTACTTCCCGGCCCAGCGCGCCTTCCGCCTCGGCCCCGAGCAATATCTGGAGCACATCCGCAAAGCAACCGAGGCGCTCGATATCCCCGTCATCGCCAGCCTCAACGGCGTCTCCAGCGGCGGCTGGGTGCAACGCACGTCGCAGAGTGACTGGATCAAGTACGCACGCCTGATGGAAGACGCCGGCGCAGATGCCCTGGAACTGAACCTGTACTTCGTCCCCACCGACCCCGACCTGCTGGGCGAGACGGTCGAGGATATGTACGCCGACCTGCTGATTGATGTCAAGCACACCATCACCATCCCGATCGCGATGAAGATCAACCCGTACTTTAGCGCTCTGCCGAACATGTGCCGCCGCCTGGTGCGCGCCGGGGCGGACGGCCTGGTGCTCTTCAATCGCTTCTATCAGCCGGACCTGGACATTGAGAACCTGGAGGTCGTGCCGCACCTGCAGTTGAGCACCTCCGACGAGCTACGGCTGCCATTGCGCTGGATCGCCATCCTCTTTGGCCGGATCAACGCCGACCTGGCGCTGACCACCGGCGTGCACACGGCAGAAGATGCGCTCAAGGGCCTGATGGCCGGGGCCAGCGTCGTGCAGATGACGTCCGCCCTGCTGCTACACGGTATCGGCCATCTGACGACGGTGCGCGCGGAGATGGCCCGCTGGATGGAGGCGCACGAGTACGAATCCGTGGCGCAGATGCGCGGCAGCCTGAGCCAGAAAGCGGTGTCGTTCCCCGCCGCCTTCGAACGCGCACAGTACGTCAAGATCGTCGGCACGCTGGAGCCGACAGCAGCCGCCTAAGCCGACCAAGCGCAGCGCAGCCAAGACATCGCACGCTCGTGAAAGCACGAAGCCGCAAGGGACTCCTTGCGGCTTTACGCTGCGGCGCTTCGCTCCGACGCCAGCTCCTCCTGGCCTTGAAAGCAGCCGGACACGCCGGCGGCTTGGCGGCGACTTTTGCATCAAGTACCTTGGCAAAAATCGGGATATTACGCTAACTTTGCGCTGTAAGTATTGGCAGTTAGCGCGAAGTTTGTTCTGCAACCGACATGGACATCCCGGCCACCCTCATTGACGCTTTGCGCCAGGCCCGCCACGTCGCCGTGCTGACCGGCGCAGGCATCAGCGCCGAAAGCGGCGTGCCCACCTTTCGGGAGGTGCAATCCGGCCTGTGGGCGCAGTATCGCCCGGAAGACCTCGCCACGCCGCAGGCCTTTCGCCGCAACCCCACACTCGTCTGGGACTGGTACACGTGGCGACGCGGCCTGGTGCGTCAGGCGGCGCCCAACCCCGGCCACTATGCGCTGGCCCGGCTCGAAGGCCAAGTTCCGCGCGTCAGCATCATTACCCAGAATGTAGATGGCCTGCATCATCAGGCCGGCAGCACACACGTCATCGAGTTGCATGGCAACATTCAACGCACGGTCTGCTTCACGTGCCGCCGGCCGACGGAGAGCTGGGAGGGTGACGACCGCCGGCCGCCGCACTGCCCGGCCTGCGATGGCCTGCTGCGCCCGGACGTGGTCTGGTTCGGCGAGAGGCTGCCGCCCGAGGCACTGGCCGCCGCCTACGAGGCCGCACAGCACTGCCAGGTGTTCCTCTCCATTGGCACAAGCGGCCTGGTGGAGCCGGCAGCCTCCCTGCCCTTCGAAGCGCTGCGCGCCGGCGCGGTGGTGGTCGAGATCAACCCGCAACCAACGCCCTTGAGCGACCACGCGACCTACGTGTTGCGCGGGCCGAGCGGCGTCGTCCTGCCGGCTCTGCTCGCCGCCTTCTGAACATCGCAGCGGATGGATGTGGTAGACTTTTCGCCGTGAATGCCCACCTCACCGGCAGCCTGCGTTACTACACCTTCAACTCCTTCGATTGGCCCTGGCTCGTCCACGGCGTCTTCACCCGGCACGGCGGCGTCAGCGGCGGCCCCTGGTCGTCGCTCAACATGAGCATCAGCGTCGGCGACAGCCGCGAGAACGTGCGCGCCAACCGCGAGCGCGCTTTCCGCGCGCTGGGCCGTGATCCGCTCTCTGTGGCCGATACCTGGCAGGTCCACTCCGCCGAGGTGCTCATCGCCGCTGCGCCCCGCGATCTCAGCCGGGACGCGCCCAAAGCCGATGCGCTCGTCACCGACCGCCCCGGCCTCACCCTCTTTCAGCGCTTTGCCGATTGTGTACCTATCCTGCTGGTGGACCCGAAGCGCCGGGCCATCGGGATCGCCCACGCGGGCTGGCGCGGCACCCTGAGCGGCGTGGCCGCCGCCGCCGTGCACGCCATGGCCGAGCGCTACGGCTCGCGGCCGGCCGATCTCGTCGCCGGCCTCGGCCCCGCCATCGGGCCGGAGCGGTACGAAGTCGGGCCGGAGGTCGTGGCGCAAGTACGCGCCGCCTTCGACGGTCGGGCGGAGCAGGTGCTGAGGACATACCAGGGCCGCCGGCATCTCGATCTGTGGGCGGCGAACGAGCTGCAGTTGCGCGCGGCCGGCGTGGGGCAGATCGAAGTGAGCGGCCTGTGCACGGCCAGCCACACCGACGAGTTCTTTTCGCATCGCGGCGAGCACGGCCAGACCGGGCGCTTCGGCGCACTGATCGGTCTGGCCTGAGGACGAACCGGCGCGGCACGCATGGACCTGGCCCGCAACATCGCCGCGATCAAAGCACGCCTGGCAGCCGCCGCCGAACGCGCCGGGCGCGACCCGGCGACCGTCACGCTAGTGGCAGTATCCAAAACGCATCCGCCGGAGACGATCCGCGCAGCAGCAGCGAATGGCCTGCGCGACTTTGGCGAGAACCGAATAGAAGAAGCGCTGCCGAAGATGGCGCAGGTGACCGGCGTGCGCTGGCACATGATCGGTCACGTGCAGAGCCGCAAGGCGAAGGAGGCGGCGACCGCTGGCTTCGCCCTAGTGCACTCCGTCGACTCGCTCAAACTGGCCGAGCGCCTGAGCCGCTTTGTCGCCAGCTTCCCCCTGCCTTCCGGCGGGGGTCGGGGAGCGGCGCGCATTCAGGACATCCTGCTAGAGTGCAACGTCTCCGGCGAGGCCAGCAAATCTGGCTTTGCGGCGAGCGATCCGGCGGCCTGGCCGGCCCTGCTGCAGGATTTTGGAGCGATCCTCGACCTGCCGGGCCTGCGCGTGCGCGGCCTGATGACAATGGCCCCGCTGGGGACCGATCATGAGACGGCCCGGCCGTACTTCTGCCGCTTGCGCCAATTGCGCGACGCCGCCCGTGAGCGCTGGCCACAGGCGGAGTGGGCTGAACTTTCAATGGGTATGACCGACGATTTCGAAGGCGCCATCGCCGAGGGCGCGACACTGGTGCGGATTGGCCGGGCCATCTTCGGCGAGCGCGCGCCGTGAGGTCGGCGGCCCCCAAGGAGATACCGTGGAGCGAAGCCTGATTTCCATCATTGACATCATCGTCAGCACCGTCAGCATCATCCTGATCCTGCATGCGCTCATGTCATTCGCGCCGCTCGATCCCTATCACCCGGTGCGGCGCACGCTGGCCCAGGTCGCCGAGCCGATCGTGCGGCCGTTCCGCAACCTGATCCCGCCGGTCGGCATGTTCGACTTTTCCATCCTGGTCGCGCTGATCGTCATTCAGATCGGTGGCGAGTTGCTCAAGGCCATGATCCGTTCCGCCTTTTGAAGTGGGAGGACTCCCGATGACGATATTCAAAGACGCCAAGCTGGGCGCAGCCATCACGGTCAAGGCCACACCCAGGGCGAAGTCCAACAAGGTCACCGGCGTGATGGCCGACGGCACACTCAAAGTCCAGGTCACCGCCCCGGCGGAGGCCGATCAGGCCAACGCGGCGCTGGTGGCTGTGCTCGCCGGGACTTTCGGCCTGAAAGCCGATCAGATCGAGATCATCGCCGGTCACAGTTCGGAGCGTAAACTGGTTTCACTCGTCGGCATCTCGCCGGCGGAGGTGGACGCGAAGGCGCTGGCCGCCAAAGAGACGAAGCCGAAGGCCGCCTCCAAAGCGAAGCCCAAGCCGAAAGCAAAAGGCAGGAAGTAGCTGCCCCCGTGGCAACCGAACCGCGGAGGCGCAAGGCGTGCACGCGCCCTGCTCCTCCATGCTTGAAAACGCACATATTTGCCGTGCTCTTCGGTTATACTTCGCGCCGTTCACTCAAGCCACAATTTCGCCACAACTTATCAACAAGGAGCGCCTGACGTGCCCCTGTCGGCGGATTTCATCATCACCCACGCCCGCGCTCTCACCCAAAACCCGGCGCAGCCCCGCGCCGAGGCCGTTGCAGTGCGCGGCAACCGTCTCGTTTTCGTCGGCGACACAGCCGAGGCCGCCCGGTTCCGCGGCCCCGGCACCCGCGTCATAGACGGCCAGCAGGGTACGCTCCTCCCCGGTTTCATTGATGCGCACTTCCATTTGCTCTGGGGCTCACTCTGGCTCGGCGCAGCCCAGCTCTATGAGGCGACCAGCGGGGCAGCGGCGCTGGCGATCCTGCGTGACTTTGCCCATCAGCACCCCGACCAGCCCTGGATCGAGGGCCGGGGCCTGCGCTATGACCTGATCTCAGGCCGCCGGGAGCTGGACACGGTCGCGCCCGACCGGCCCGTGTATGTGGTGGCCTACGACGGCCACACCGCCTGGGCCAACACCCGCGCGCTGGAACTGGCCGGCATCCTGCAGGCGGGTGAACCGATCGGCCCGAACAGCGTCATCGTCCGCGACGAGCACGGCCTGGCAACCGGCGAGCTGCGCGAGGCCGGCGCGACAGAGCTGGTGCGCCGCCTCATCCCCGAGCCGAGCGACGACCGCAAGCGCGAGCTGCTCTCCCTCGGGTTGAAGCGCATCGCCCAGTCCGGCATCACCAGCGTCCACAACATGAATGGCGACCCGGAGGAGCTGTCGCTCTATGCTGCGCTGGAGGACGTGGGTGAACTCTCCCTGCGTGTGTACGTGCCCTATCACGTCAAGCCGGAGACGCCGTTCGAGGCGCTGACCGAGGCACGTGAGATGGCGCAGGTGCGCGGCGACCTGGCGCGCGGCGGCGCGGCCAAGTTCTTCATGGACGGCGTGCTCGAATCCTATACCGCGCTGATGGTCGCCCCTTACGCCGACCGGCCGGAGACGCGCGGCGACTCGCTCTTCAGCCACGAGCACTTCGTGCGCCTGGCCGCCGAGTGCGATCGCCTGGGCCTGCAGATCTTCGTCCACTGTTGCGGCGACGGCGCGGTGCGCCGCACCCTAGACGGTTACGAGGCCGTTCAGAAGCTCAACGGCAAACGCGACAGCCGCCACCGCATCGAACACATCGAGGTCATTCATCCCGACGACCTGCCTCGCTTCAAGCAGTTGGGTGTGCTCGGCTCCGTCCAGCCGTTGCATGCGCCCCCGGATGCCGGGCCGGACGATGTCTGGCCGGCGCGGGCCGGGCGTGAGCGCTGGCCGCTCAGCTTCGCCTGGCGCACCCTGCGCGACGCCGGCGTGCACCTGGCCTTTGGCAGCGACTGGCCCGTGGTGAGCTATGACCCAATGCTGGGCGTATACGCCGCGCTCAACCGCACGCCGTGGGCGCCTGGCCACCCCGAGCAACGGCAAAGCCTCGCAGAGACCCTTGCTGCTTACACGCGCGATGCCGCTTACGCCGAATTCATGGAGCACGAGAAGGGTCAGCTCAAACCCGGCCTGCTGGCTGACCTCGTGCTGCTCAACGCCGATCTGGAACGGACGCCGCCCGAAGCCCTCGCCGACGCGCAAACGTTGACCCCGCGCGTCAGGCCGGTTCTGACGATAATGGATGGACGCATCGTGTTTGAAGGTTGAAAATCGGGTGCCCCTCTTTTCATCTCCGACCTCCAACATGGCAGCATGTTGACCTACACTGTCCGGCGCGGCATCCAGGCTGTCCCCATCCTGCTCCTGTTGAGCGTGCTGCTGTTCTTCCTGATTCGGCTTTCGCCGGGAGGGCCGCTGGCACAGGCCGAACGCAACCCCAATGTCACACCGGCGCAGCTGGCCGCGCTGCGCGAGCGCCTCGGCCTTAACCAGCCGCTGCCGGTGCAGTACCTGCGCTGGCTGAACGCGTTCGTGCTGGAAGGAGACTGGGGCTACAGCATCAAGTTCCGGCGCCCGGTGGCAGAGATGATCTGGGAGCGGATGCCGGCAACGCTGCTGTTGATGGGTGCGGGCTTCGGTCTGACTTTGCTCATCGCCATCCCCATCGGCGTGCTCTCCGCCACGCGACCCTACTCCCTCTTCGACTATGTGATTACGACGCTGACTTTCATCGGCCAGTCGGTGCCCGTGTACTGGCTGGGCCTGCTGCTGATCATCATCTTCTATCTGACGTTACAGAACCCCTTCACCGGCGGGCCGCTGTTCCCGGCCGGCGGGATGTCCACCATCGGCCGCGAGCCAACCCTGCCGGATGTGCTCTGGCACATGGTCCTGCCGGTGACGGCGCTGGCCGCCGGCTGGGCGGCGTGGTATTCACGCTTTCTGCGGTCGGCCATGCGCGAAGTGCTGAACGAGGACTACATCCGCACAGCGCGCGCCAAGGGGCTGATCGCCCGCCTCGTCCACTACAAGCACGCACTCAGCAACGCCCTGCTGCCGCTGGTGACGATGCTAGCCCTCGACCTGCCCAGCGTCTTCGGCGGCGCGCTGTTTATCGAAACGATCTTTGCCTGGCCGGGCATGGGCCGCCTGTTCTGGGATGCGGCACGCGGGCGGGATTATCCGGTGCTGCTCGCCGTCGTCATGATCAACGCCGCCCTGATCGTCCTCTTCAATCTGTTGGCAGACGTGGTGTATGGCCTGCTCGATCCACGGGTTCGCTATGAGTAAATGGATTGAACGGGTTGATTGATGGCTGAACTCGCCTTCGAGCCCCTCATCACGTCGGCGACGCGTCCGCCGGAGACCCTCTCGGCGCTGATCTGGCGGCGCTTCCTGAGGCACCGGCTGGCGGCGCTCTCCACCATTCTGCTGACGGTGTTGATAGTCAGCGCCGTGCTTGCGCCCCTCAGCCCATACTCGCCGACCGAGCAGTCGCCGGCCAACGCCTTCGCGCCGCCCTCCGCCGCCTACTGGTTCGGCACAGACGAGCTGGGCCGCGATACGTTCACCCGCATCCTGTATGGTGGGCAGGTGTCACTGGCCGTCGGCCTGTTCTCTACGGCCATCGCCATCGGCCTGGGCATCGTCATCGGCGCGCTGTCCGGCTACTATGGTGGCTGGCTGGACAACCTCCTGATGCGCCTGACCGACACCTTCCTCACCCTGCCCGTCACCTTCGTGCTGATCCTGATGAGCTCGCTGCTGCGCGAACTGCCGGCGCTGGCCGCTTTCCGCAACAGCGTCTGGCTGGTGGTGATCGTGATCGGCGCGCTGGCGTGGATGTGGCCGGCGCGGCTGGTGCGCGGCCTGTTCCTCGTCCTGCGCGAACGCGACTTCATCCTGGCCTCGCGCGCGCTCGGGGCCGGCGACGCGCGCCTGATCTTCCTGCACATCCTGCCCAACTGCCTCGGCCCACTGCTGGTGCAGGCCACGCTGGGCATGGCCTTCGCCATCATCACCGAGTCCGGCCTGAGCTACCTCGGCTTCGGCGTCCAACCGCCCACGCCCAGCTGGGGCAACATCCTGCAGAGCGCGCAAGTCCACGTCTTCCGTGCGCCGTGGCTGGCCGTCTTCCCCGGCCTGATGATTTTCATCACCGTGATGTGCATCAACTTTATCGGCGACGGCCTGCGCGACGCCTTCGACCCGTATACCATCCGGACAGCCGCTTGAGTCGGTGGCTATACCGCCAGCGGACATGCAGTACGCTTTCGGTCACCCTCGTTGGCAAGTGACACAAAT
>JBBIQY010000064.1:0-23539 GCA_037442085.1 Anaerolineae bacterium | reverse complement strand
AACTGGCGTACGACTTCATAGCATTTGGCATCGTCCACCAGATTCTGGATATGGATCAACATGGCACACCTCCCAACGAGCCGTTTGTACTATCTTATATCAACCTCCTTGAAACCAGTTAAGAGCGAATGGGTTGTGAAAGGGGGATAAAGAAGGCCTAAAGAGTGGGTCGGGCCCCACCCTGTCGTTGCGGAAAGAGCCGAGCCACGGAGTCGAGCTACGCTCCCTTGTCCGCCGGGGCTGGCGGGCGGATGGGCAGCGTGACGGTGAATTTGGTCCCCTGTTTGAGATGGCTTTCCACATGGATGTGGCCGCCATGCTGCTTGATGATGCGATGGCAGACGGCCAGCCCCAGGCCGGTGCCGCGCCCCGGCCCTTTGGTGGTGTAAAACGGCTCGAAGATGCGCGAGAGCTTCTCCGGCGAGATGCCGCTGCCGGTGTCGGCGATGATCACCTCCACTGCTTCGTCAGCCTGGCGGGTGATGACGCGCACCTCGCCGCCCGAGCCGTTGAGCGCATCGCGGGCGTTGAGCAGCAGGTTGAGCCATACCCCTTGCAGGTGATCCTGACTGGCCGGGATCGGCGGCAGGTCCGGCGCCAGATCGCGCACCAGCACTACCGAGTGCATCTGATGTTGAATCAGGGCCAGCGCCTGCTCGATCGACTCGTTCAGGTCAATCAGCGCGAACTCGTAATGCTCCTGCCGGGCAAAGTCCAGCAGACTGCGCACCACGCGCATGGCCCGGTCGCCGGCGCGCGCAATCAGCTCCACGGACTCGAAGGCTTCACTATCTTTCGGCAGATCACGTTGCAGCAATTGGGTGTTGGCAATGATGGCGGCCAGCGGATTGTTGATCTCATGGGCTACGCCCGCCGCCAGCTGGCCGATGGCGGCCAGCTTCTCGGATTGAAAGAGCGAGGCCTCCAGCCGACGCTTCTCGGTCACATCCTGGCCAAAGACGATCACCTGGACCGTCTGCGCCCGCTCGTTGTTGATGGGGTAGGTGCTGATCTCCCACTCGCTGGTCTGCTCGTCGCCTTCGTCGCGGCGCTCACGGCGGTGTGTGCTCTGGCCGGTCGCCAGCGTCTCGGCGATACGGCAGCCGGGGCAGGGCTGGGAGCGCCCGTAGAGGGCGCGGTAGCACAGCCGGCCAACCAGCTCTTGCGGCGTGGGCCGCACCAGCGCCTCGTGGCGCAGGCCGCGCGGTGGATGATCGGGCGCGGGCCGGGCGGAGCGCGCGCAGGTCTTATTGACAGCGATGAGCTTGTAATCGCGATCCACGATGTAGATCGGGTTGGGGATGCCGTCGAACAGAGCCAGCAGGGTGCTGCGCGAACGCATCACCTCCCAGCGGCTGGCCTCCAGGTCGGCGTTCGCCACAGTCAGCTTGTGAAAGAGCCGCGCATTGTAGATGGCGTTGGCCACCGAGGCCGTCATCGAGAGCAATAATTCCTGATCGTGCAGGTTGAAGGGGCCGTTGAGCTTGTTGAGCACTTCGATGGCCCCGAGCTTCTGGCCGTGGGCAATGAGCGGCGCACACAGCAGGTTGCGGGTCTGGAAGCCGGCCACCGCGTCCACCGTGCGCGAGAAGCGTGGGTCGGTCTCGATGGCGTTGACGATGATCGGTTCGCCGGTGCGTACGCAGTCGCCGGCCAGGCCCTGCCCCACCTGTGCGCTGTACTGGAACGTCCAGTCCGGGTCTTCGCTCAGCGTCTTCTTGAAGAGCAATTCGCCCTGCTCTTCGTCCAGCAGCAGCAACGAGGCCGCTTCCACGTTGAGGATCTGGCGGATGCCGTCAATGGTCGAGGTCAGGATCTCATCGAGCTGGAGGGTGGAGGTGAGCGTCGCCGAAATTTTGTGCAGCGCGGCCAGCTCTTGTCCGCGGTCGCGGGCGGCGTTGTGCCACAGGCTGAGCTGAATGGCCTGCCCGACGAAGCGACCGAGGTACATCAGGCGGCGCGTCTCGTCCGGCGCACATGGCTCACCGGCCAGCAGCAAGGCGGCCACGCAGGCCGTTGGGGCCAGCACGGGGACGATGGCGGCCAGGCCGAGGGCCGGCTGAGGCGGCAGTATCTCGCCCGTTTGCAGGACGGTTTGCGCAGCCTGGCGCAGGGCGCTGCCGGGCTGGTGCAATTGCCCCGCCCAGGCCTCCGGCGGCCGATGCAGGACGACGAGCGGGGGCTGGCTGGCCTCCGGCGGCTGAACGAGCAACGCGCCGCCGGTGCGCTCGACGTTGGCGAGCAATTGTGCCAGCGCCGCCGGCAGCGCGCTGGTCACATCGGAAGAAGCGGTCAGCGTGCCGGTAAGGGTCTCCACCGCGGCCAGATCGCGCAGCGTCCACGCATCTACCGCCCGGGCGTGGGAGAAAGACTCAGCCAACATGGGGAGTTCGAACCGGATTTTACCGTGAGTCGGGCCGGCGCAGTGGTGCGTTTCTCGAAACGCCGGCCCCCGCCCTCCGATCGGTCATTCACAGGCCGAGCTCGATGGCGAGGGGGTCCGGAAGCGGCGTCGTCTCGTCCGGGTTGATCGTGTAGCCATGGCCGGGAACGGTGCGGATGAAGGTTGGGGAGCGCGGCTCGACCTCGATGCGTTCGCGCAGGTTCTTGATGTGGACGCGCACCAGGTCGGGGCTGCCGGCATCGGACGGATAATCCCAAACTTCCTGCAGGAGTCGGCTCGGCGAGAAGACCTGGCCGGCGTGGCTCATCAGGTGATAGAGCAGATCGTATTGCACGGGCGTCAACTGCACTTCGCCGCGCGGCGTCTGCAGGCAGAAGGTGCGCGTGTCCAGCACGTACTCGCCCACGCGCAGCAGGTGCTCGACCGGGGCCGGGGCGGGCGCAGGCCGCGTACGGCGCAGGATGGCGCGGATGCGCAACACCAGCTCGTCCACGTTGAAGGGCTTGGCCAGGTAATCGTCTGCGCCGGCCTGGAAGCCGGCAATCTTGTCCTCGTCCTTGCTCTTGGCGGTAAGGAACAGGATGGGGATGCCGGCCAGGATCGGATCGGCCCGCATTTCGCGACAGACGGCGTAACCGTCCATGCCGGGCATGATCACATCCAGCAGCACAATGGCAGGGTTGAGGCGACGCGCCGCCTGCAGGCCCTGCACGCCGCTGTTCGCCACAGTGACCCGGAATTCTTTGCCGCGCAGCGTGCGCTCGATGGTGCGCGCCACGATTTCATCGTCTTCGATCACGAGAACATCCACGGGCTTCACGTCTTCGCCTCCACGGGGAACGTAATTGTAAACGTTGTGCCGGATTGCGGCGTACTCTCCACGCTCAACCGGCCCTGATGCTGCCGCACGATCTCACGACACAGGCTCAGGCCCAGGCCGGCGCCGCGGCGGCGCGAGAACCCGACAAAGTCCGGCTCGAACAGGCGCGGCAACTGCTCCGGCGCAATCACCTCGCCGTCGTCGGTCACGGTGACACACACGCCGCCATCGGGGCTGCGTCGGCTCCGCAGCCGGATGATGGGCGGGTTGCCGTCGGCGTCTTCCGCTTTGGCGGCCGAACGCAGAGCGTTCGCGGCGTCGCGGGCCTGCAAGAGCAGGTTGATCCACAGGTCCTGGAGCTGACGGGCGCTGCCGAAGATCGGCGGCAGGTCTGCGGCCAGCTCCACGTGCACGCGCACGTTCTGGCTTTCCAGTTGCGCGCCAATGAGGGCAAGCGCATGTTGGATCGTCGCATTCACCGAAAGCGGCTCCAGGGTGTTAACGGCCGGACGTGAAAACTCCATCAACCGCTGGACGCTGTCCTGAGCGCGCCAGCCGGCCTGCTCAATGGCCGCCACCGACTCGCGCCAGCTACTCAGGCCCGGCTGTTCCTGTTGCAACAACTGGGCCTCGGCGATGATGGTGGTCAGCGGGTTGTTGATCTGGTGGGCGATGCCGGAGGCCAGCTCGCCGATGGCGGCCAGCCGGAAGGCCTCGGCCAGGCGGAAGTGTGCCTCGCGCACCTGCGCTTCCAACTGTTTACGAGCGGTAATGTCACGCGCCACGTCCATATAGCCGGCCAGTCCCTGACCGTGGTTCAACGGCGTGATGGTGGAGCTGACCCACAACTCACGCGGCGACGCGGGCGAAGTGCTCGGCTCTTCACCAACACCCGCGTCGCTGGCGCCGCAGAAGCGCCGTTCGATATCCAACAGCGGCGCGCCGGGGTCGGGCGGCGCCACCGGCGGGTCAAAGGCGGTCAGATACCGCGTCACCGGCTGGCCCACACAGTCCTCCGCCTTCCAGCCAAACAGGCGCTCGGCAGCGCGGTTCCAGAACGTCAGGCGGCCCGTCAGATCCCAGACCACGACGGCGTCACGCACGTTATCCAGGAGAAAGGCCTGATAGCGGATCTGCTCCAGCGAACGTTGCACGCTTTGCTGGAGCTGATGCGTGCGCACCGCTTTATCCACCAGCGGCGCCAACATGCGCAGATAGTCGCCGCGCTTCACCAGGTAATCCACCGCGCCGCGCTGGATGGCCTGCGCGGCCACGCGCTCATCGCCCCGGCCCGTGACCATGACCACCGGCAATTGGTAGCCGCGGTGCGCAATCCTGGGCAGCGCGTCCAGGCCATTCCCGTCCGGCAGGTTGTAATCCAGCAGGACGACGTCATAGTCGCCGGCGGCTAGCTGCGCCCACATCTGCTCCAGAGCCGACGCAACCGTCACGACATAGTCACCGCTCAGGCGCAGGTACTCCGTTGCCAGTTGGGCATGGTCGGCGTCGTCGTCCACAATCAGGACACGGACGGAGCTGGAACGACGTACCGTTTGCGCCGAAGACTTGGCAGGATAGGCCGGCAAGGTTTGTACCAAAAGTGAATGCTGCATAAAGCCGCGTTGATGGTAGCGACGCCAGAGGCGCGCGTCCATAAACCTACCGTAAAGGAACAGATAGGCATGGTTGGCGCAAAGGGGGTTGCCGCCAAGGTCAGGCCGAAGACGGCTCAGGTGCGTAGGATGGCGGACAGCGACGATTTCTCCAGGTCGGTGACCAACGCCAGGGCCGGGTCGTAATCGGCGCGGGGCAGGAGCAGTTCGATGACCAGGCCGGGCCCGTCCGGCCGATTGTGCGCCCGGCACTCGCCGCCGACGCTCCCGACCAGGTTAGCGACCATCGCCAGGCCGAGCCCCATCCCGCTCACTTCGCCGGTCATGGACTTCTCGGCCTGAAAGTAGGGAAGCCAGATACGCATCAGATTTTCCTCGGCCAGCGAGCGTCCATTGTCAGTCACGCGCAAGCTGAGGCGCACGTCGTGAGCGTCGGCGGGGGTCTGCACCTCGATCGTCACGGTGGGCGCGTGTTCAGGATGGAATTTCTTCGCGTTCTCCAACAGCTCGGCCAGGATAAGTTTGAGCATGGGATGGGAAGGCCAAACAGAGAGGGTCTCCAGGCCGGCAGCCACTTTCACCTGCACCTCGGTCAACTCCAGGCCCTGGGCAATCTCGCGCGCTGCGGCGTCCAGCCCGCCGACCAGGAAAGGCGCGTGCTGGTGGGTGAGACGGCGCGTGTGCACATACCGCACGACATCTTCCACCGCCGCATGCAGGCGCTGGGCGTCGCGGTAGGCCAGCTCAGCCAATTTGCTCATCTCGTCCGGCGACAGTTCATCGGCCAGCTTGGTCAGCAATTCCAACCCGCCAACAATGCCGGCCACCGGCGTCCGCAGTTTATGCGTGACCAGGGTATTGAAGGACCAAGCCTCGCGCTGTAGTTCCACCTGCCGGGTCACGTCGCGCAACCGCACGATGCTGCCGGCGCTGTCATCACCCGGCAACTGGAGGACGCTCACTTCGAGCCAGAAAGCGCCTTCGGTCTCCGTCTCAGGCCGCACCAGACGCTGCGGCAGTTCATTCTGCTGCCAGGCGGTTTCCGGCAGGCAGCGGTAGCGGCCCTCGGCCAGATCGCGGAATGTGCCGGTCAACTTCGCGCCCTCGCCCTGATCCAAACCCAACCAGCGGCGCGCCTGCGGGTTGGCGTAGATCAGAGCGCCGATGCCTCCCTCCGCCGCGATGAGGTAACCGTCCTCGGCCTGCTCCACCACCCAGGCAAAGCGCATCCGTTCCGTCAGCAGGCGGCGATAA
This sequence comes from Anaerolineae bacterium, assembly GCA_037442085.1. Lineage (GTDB taxonomy): Bacteria > Chloroflexota > Anaerolineae > Anaerolineales > UBA6663 > JANWXR01. The sequence goes on along the minus strand of JBBIQY010000064.1, from coordinate 17,448 downwards.
CGATCGAGGCGCAGGATGGTGCGCACACGGGCACGTAACACCACCCGATCGAAGGGCTTGGTCACAAAGTCGTCGGCGCCGGCCTCGATACCCTGCAGCAGGGACTCGCGATCATCCAGCGCGGTGACCATGATGATCGGCACGGCCGCCACCACCGGATCGGCGCGCAGCCGACGACAGACTTCAAAGCCGTCCATCCCCGGCATCATCACGTCCAGCAGGATCAGGTCGGGCTGCAGCGTCACGGCCTGTTGCAGCGCTTCCGGGCCATTGGACGCAAACACCAGGTCCAATTCGAGCGGCGCCAGCAAGGCCTGGAGGGTGCTGAGGTTGCTCGGCTGGTCGTCCACCACAAGCACCGTATTCGTTGAAGACATACGTCAGACCGTCCTTTCCCGCAGCGGCGCAGCGTAGGTGTTCAAGGCCTGCAAGAGCCGAGGCGCGCTGACCGGCCGATAGAAATAGGCGGTAGCGCCGGCGCGCAAGCAACTCTCCCGCTCATCGGCCAAAGCCAGGGTGCCCATCACCAAGATCGGCACAAGGGCGGTTTCTGGCTGAGCGCGCATCCGCCGGATGAGATCGAGGCTGTCGAGCGCCGGGAGGTGCGCCTCCAGCAGGATCAAATCTGGTGGTTCTTCGAGCGCGCGTTCGAGCGCCTCCCGCCCGTTGCGGGCGATGACCGGACGATAGCCCCACGCCTGCAACTGACGGCTTTGGGCCAGCAGACGCATTTCACTATCATCCGCCACCAGGATCAACGGCGTAGCGTTGACTGCGCCATTCGCCGGTAAGGCGCCGGTCCGGCCGGTGCGCACCCGCCGCGCCAGGCCCGCACCGCTGATGGCGGAGCGCAGCCCTTCGCGCGTCACCGGCTTAAGGACGACCTCGGTCGCGCCCTGCTCACTGGCGGCGGCGGCGGCTTCCGCTTCGACGACGGCGATGATGGGGATCGTCGCCGTGCACGGGTCGTGCTTGAGTTGGCGCAACAGTTGCCAGCAGTCGTCCAATCCCGGCGCTAATTCCAACACCACCAGGGGCGGCTGGAGGCTGGCTGCCGTCTCAAACGCCGTTGGCCCGCAGGCATGCGATATGGCCCAGACGCCCAACCCCGAGAGGTAGCTGGCCAGCGTGCCCACCGGGTCGAGCACCGGCTGGAAGAGCAGCGCCTTCTCGATACGCCCGGGACCCGACATTTCGGCGGAAGGGTCGGCAACGGGCGCCCACGGTAATGCCACGCTGAAGCGACTACCTTCGCCCGGCGTGCTGACGACGGAGACCCCGCCGCCATGCAGGTCCACCATACGATAGACCAGCGTCAACCCCAGTCCACTGCCCATGTGAGCGCGCGCCAGGCGACTGTCCAGCTGCGCAAAGGGCCGGAACAGCTTGGGGATATCGGCGGGGGCGATGCCGATGCCGGTATCCCAGACGGTGAAGACCACCGCCTCGCGCTCCGGCTCACCGTGCACGGCCAGCCCGAGCGCCCCGCCCTCCGGCGTGAATTTGATGGCGTTGCTCAAAAGGTTGACCAAGATTTGCTTGAGGCGGCGCACATCGGCGCGGACGTGCGTCACCGTCGGATCAATCTCCAACTGCATGCTCAGGCGCTTTTTCTGCGTCGCCGGGCGCACCAGGCGCAAGCTCGCTTCGCAGACGGCGGACACGTCCAAGTCTTCCCACTGCAACTCAAGTTTACCGGCCTCGATCCTCGAGATATCCAACAGGTCATTGATCAGCGCCAGCAGGTGCCGGCCGCTTTCTTCGATGTTGCGCAACGAGAGCGCCTGGCCGGCGCTGAGCGGACCGTAGACTTCGTCTTGCAGCGCCTCGGCCATGCCCAGGATGGTGTTGAGCGGTGTGCGCAACTCGTGACTCATGCTGGCCAGGAATTCGTCCTTAGCACGCGCGACCCGCGCCAGCTCGGCGTTGGCAATGCTCAGGTCGGCGGTGCGTTCGGCAACGCGCTCGGCCAGCCGCGCCCCCTCCGCCTCCAGCGCGGCGTTGGCCCGCTCCAGTTGCGCCGTGCGCTCGGCGACGCGTTCTTCGAGTTCGGCGTTCAGCCGGCGAACGTCGTCTTCAAACTGCTTGCGTTCGGTGATGTCGGTATGTGAGCCCGCCAGGCGATAGGCGCGACCGGCAGCATCGCGGAGCGCGACACCGCGGGCCACGATCCAGCGGTAACCGCCCTGCTTGTGCCGCATTCGAAACTCGGCCCGGTAAGTCGGTTGCGCGTTGTGCAGGTAAGCGTCCAGGGTCGCCAGTACGTGCGGCAAATCCTCTGCATGGATCAGATCGGTCCAGGTCTCGAGTTTGTTTTCCAGCTCGTCGTCGGCATAGCCGAGCATGGCCTTCCAGCGCGGCGAGTAGTAGATCTCGCCGGTGGTGATGTTCCAGTCCCACAGGCCGTCCGTCGAGCCAAGCACTGCCAACTCGTAGCGCTCACGGCTGGCGGCCAGATCGAGTTCCAGTCGTTTGCGCCGGCTGATGTCCAAGACCAGGCCGTCAATCCATTGCAGCGCGCCGGCGGCGTCAGGAATCAGGCGGGCGCGATCCAGGACCCAGATCACGCAGCCATCGGCGCGGCGCAAACGGTATTCGGCCTCGAAGGGCTGTCCGGCGGACAGAGTCTGGCGGGCCAGGGTCTCCACGCGCCCGACGTCTTCCGGCAGGATGAGGCTAAAAAAAGTTGCGGCGGGCTGGTTGAGAAAACGCACCGGGGGATAGCCGGTAAGGGCCTCGACGCCGTCGCTGATGAACCGGATCGTCCATGCGGCATCGGCGGCGCGCCGATAGACAGCGCCGTCTACATTGCCGACGACGGCGCGAAAGCGGGCCTCGCTCTCGCGCAGAGCCGCCTCGGCCTGCTGCCGCTCCGCAAAGCGCAACTGGGTTTCGTTTTCCGCACTACGCCGGCGTTCGATCTCGGTCAGGAGCAGCCGGGTCTGGGCCAGCATCTGCGCCTCGCGCTGCTGCAACCTCGAAGCCATCTGATCGAAGGCCCGGGCAAGCGCGCCCAGCTCATCTTCCCGCGTCGGATTCAGGCGATGATCCAGCTCGCCCTGCCCCAGGCGCTCGGCCCCGGCCCGCAAGGCTTCAAGCGGCTGAAAGAACAGGTGCTTCAGCACGACCAGCAGCGCCGCGATCACGACGCCGCTCAGGATCAGCAGGCTGCCGCCGAGATACCAGATGCCGGTCAGGACGGGCTGATACAAATCGGCGGGCAACACAACGCCGGCAGCCGCAGCGGCTTCACGCAATTGTTGCTGCCCGGCCTCCACCTGCCACACCAGAACGCTCACGCCGACCAGCAACACAAACCAGACTGCCAGCCAGGCCCCGACCAGGCTCCGGGTTAAGAGTCGCTGCAGGCGGCCAGGACGCGCAGGGATCATTCAGTGCCTACCATCAGGTTGTGGACAGCATAAGTATAACGGCGAGGCGAAGCGGATGCTCGTCCCGCCAACTAAACCTTCCTATCCCCAACCGAAGTTCAGGCGATCTGTCCGCGCTGCCCGAAAGCCCCATCGCCGGCGTGCGTGGCGGGCAAGTCGGCGATCCGTATATCAATCTTGCATGACGGGCCGGGCGAGCGAGGCCCCAGCCCGCAGCTTTAGTCGAGGGAGGGCGTCGGCCCCAGCAGGATGTTGTGCCGCCGGGCGAAGACGTCCAGGTCGGCCTGGCGGATGCGGATCTTCAGGCCGAGTTCGGTGTTGTACGCCGGCAGGCCCTTGGTACGGATCCAGCGACGGATGGTCTCGGGCGAGACGCCGCAACGCTGAGCGGCCTCCGTCGTCGAGAGCACGGCTTCACCGATGACAGTCTCACGGGTTGACATGGTTGAACTCTCCGGTAAACAAACATTGAGGTTCCACACGCCGTGGCAGGTCAAGAACGCTCCCCTGGCGCAGGAAGGACTCGCACAACTGCAACAATTGCAGCGGGCTGAAGGGTTTGCTCAGGTAGGCATCTGCGCCAGCGGCCAGGCCCTGCTCCCGATCTTCGGGTTGGCCGTGCGCCGAGAGCATGAGCACCGGCACATGGCGCGTCAGCGGGTTGGCCCGCAGGCGGCGGCAGACCTGCAGACCGCTGACATCCGGCAGGCTCACATCCAGGATAACGAGGTCGGGATCGAGTTGATGAACCAGCAGCAAGGCCTGTGCCCCGGTGGCCGCCTCCTCCAACACGAGCTGCTCGTCTTGCAGCGTCGCCTTGACCAGCAGCCGCAGGGTCGGGTCGTCATCCACAATCAGAACAGTTTGGTGCATGCCGATCTCATTTCGATGCGATTAGCGCGAGGCCAGGTGGGCTTCGGGGAGCCAGCCGACTCCATCCCAGTTGGCGTCGGCGGCGCCGCTCACGCGGACACGATACCACCAGTCACCGTTGCAAACCTGCCGTTCCAAGACGATGGCCCGTTGACCATCCTCGGCCAGGCCGGCCAGGCCCGTGACGAATATGCTCGGGCAGCCGCGGTACAGGCTTACGCTGGCATTGCCCGGAGCGGCGACGCGCAGGCTGGTCCCCAAGCCATAACGCGCCGGGGCCGAGGCCACCTCGGCAGCAGCGGCCACGGACCAAGCGCCCCAGCCGACCACCACCAGGCTGATGATCAGAACGAAAGCGCCCAGTGCAGCCACGGCCCGCGCGGATATCGCAGTGCGGGTGATCGCGCCACTCTGGGGCACAACCGGCGTCGTATTGAAAAGGGGGTCGGAATCCACCATCCCCCCAGCCGTCCGGCGAGCAGCCGGCTCATGAACGCCATGCGTTCGCGCGTTCGTGGGATCGTCGTGGCGTCCTTCCGGCATCGGCTTGGGCGGCGGCGGTTCACGATCAAGCTTCGGTTCGCGCGCCGCCAGGCGCAGAGCGCGGGCCAGCGCGCCGGCGCTGGGAAAGCGGTCGTTCGGGTTCTTCGCCAACGCGCGCATCAGCACGGCTTCCAGCTCTGGCTTGAGGTAACAACCAAAGGAACGCGGCGACGGCGGCGGCTCAGAGATATGCTTCATCAGGACGCTGATCGTGCTGCCCTGGAAGGGAACGTGGCCGGTGAGCACCTCATAGACGATGACGCCGAGCGAGTACACGTCGCTGCGCGCATCGCCAGCCAGGCCGCGCGCCTGTTCGGGTGAGAGGTGGGCCGGCGTACCGGTCACTGAATTGGTCGCCGAGAGGCGCAGCGTATCCACCTGGTGCACCAGGCCGAAGTCGGTGATCACGGGTTCACGACGGTCGAGGTCACGAAAGAGGATGTTAGCCGGCTTGAGGTCGCGGTGGACGAGGTTTTGCAGGTGGGCGGCGTCGGCAGCGCTCGCCAACGCCTCCAGCCAGTGCACGACCAGGGGCAGCGGGATGGCGGCCCCGTGCGACCGCACAAGCACCAGATAATCTTCCAGCGTGCCGCCGCCCAGGTATTCCATGACCAGACCGGCATTGACGCCGTCATCTACGAACTCGTACAGCCGGGCAATATGCGGATGCTCCAGCGATTTGAGCGCCTGTGCCTCGCGCCGAAAGCGCTCCAGGAACTGCGGCTGGCGCAACAGGTGCGGGTGCAGCAGCTTGATGGCCACCAAGTCGCCGGAGCGCAGGTGGACGGCCCGGTACACGGCTGCCATATTGCCCTGGCCGATCAGGCGTTCGAGCACATAATCACCGATCTGGGTTTCGCCCGGGAGGATCTCCATAACATCCATATCCTCGAGCCACACACCGGCTGTTCTTCATGGCGGCGGTCGAACGTCAGCGAATGCCATCGAACGCCAGGCGTTCATGGTTTCGCGGCGGCGTCGTTCGCCACATCGGCATTATCGGCTTCATCCGGGACGGACTGGAGGCGCCCGGCCAGACCTTTACACAAAATTTCGGGCAGGACGTTTGTTACAATGAGCGTCGGCTCACCCTTCGCTCCCCGAGTGAGAGTGGGAATGGCGAGGCGCCGGCGTTACAGGTGAAACACAAGATGAAACGCGCTTTTGAGTTTGTTGGTCTGACCCTGTTCTTCACGCTCTGCCTGGGCGGGGCGTTCCTAGCGGGCTATTATGCGCGCGCCCTCTCGGACAGCGAGCCCTGGCTACGCTGGCCGCTGCCCGGCCTGAGCGCAACGGACGCGCAGTTTCCGATCTTCAACGAAGCGCGCGCCAAGATCGAGGCCAACTACATCGGCGCCTTGCCGACGCAGACACAACTGGATTACGGTGTGGTGCGCGGCTACATCAATGCCCTGGGCGATCCGTACACCGTGTTCGTCGAGCCGCCGCAGGCCGAATTGGAGGCGCAGACCCTCTCCGGCGAGTACGGCGGCATCGGCGTCGAGATCACCCGCAACGCGCGGGATGAGATCGCCCTCAACCCCTTCCCCGACTCGCCGGCGGCGATTGCCGGCCTGCGTGAGGGCGATGTGTTGCTCCAGGTGGATGAGATTTTCGTGACGCCGGCCACCACCAACGACCAGCTGGCCGCCCTGATTCGCGGGCCGATCGGCACAACAGTGAAAATCCGTGTGCGCCAGGCAGATGGGCGCGAGGCCACCTTCACGCTGACGCGGAAACGGATCGAGGTCCCCTCCGTAACCTGGCGGATGGTGGACGGCCAGCCCGACATCGGCCTGATTACGCTGAGCCGCTTCAGCGACAAGACGGCGGTCGAGATGGCACAGGCGGCCCGCGACCTGCAAGCGCGCGGCGCAACCCGCTACGTCATTGACCTGCGCAACAACGGCGGCGGCCTGCTCACTTCCGCCGTGGAGGTCGCCGGCCTGTTCCTGGACGGCGGGGTAGTGATGTACGAGACGAGCAGGAACGGTCCGGAGAAGACCTACACCGCGTCGGCGGCCAGCGGCCCGCTGCGCGACGCGCCGGTGGCCGTTCTGGTGAACGCGAATACGGCCAGCGCCGCCGAAATTCTGGCGGGCGCCTTGCTAGACCGGGAGCGCGCGCCCCTCATTGGGCAACAGACATTCGGCAAAGGCTCGGTGCAGTTCGTCTTCGCGCTCTCGGATGGCTCCAGCGTCCACGTCACCGCCAACCTGTGGTACACGCCAAAGCGCCGCCAGCTCGACAAAGTCGGCCTGCCGCCCACCATCGCGGTCGAGCCGGCCAGCGACGGCCGCGACGCCGAGCTGGCGCGGGCGGTGGAATACTTGAGAAACGGCAACTGAGCCACCGAATGAAGCGGATGATTGGCAGAGGGATATGAGCAAGACAACCGACGGCATCAAGATCGTGGCGCAGAACCGCCGCGCCGCGCACGATTACTTCCTGGAGGAAAGCTTCGAGGCAGGGCTGGCGCTGCGCGGCAGCGAGATCAAATCCATCCGCGCGGGCAGGGTGAATCTGAAGGAAGCCTACGTGCGCGTGGAGGCGGGCGAGGCCACGCTCCTAAACGCCCACATCGCCACCTACGACCCGGCCGCGCGCGAGAACCACGAGCCGCGGCGCCCGCGCCGGCTGCTGCTCCACAAAAAAGAGATCCGCCAGCTGGCCGAAGCCATCCAGCAGAAAGGCTTCACCATCGTGCCAACGAAGATGTACCTGAGGAAAGGCCGGGCCAAGCTGGAGATCGCCCTGGCGAAGGGCAAGAAGGCCTACGACAAGCGCGCGACCATCGCCAAGCGCGACGCCGAGCGCGAGATGCGGCGGGAGCTGGGGAAGAGAGGGTGAGGAGGGAAGAGAGCGGAGGATGAAACGTGGAGCGCGCGTCACGTCCTCCGACGATAAGGCGTTGCGGCCTTTGCGTTCTTTGCGAGGGATGATCCCTGGCCTGAAAGGGTCAGCCCAGCGCCACGGCCAGCAGAAAACCGAACAGCCCCAGCACCACCCCCAGGTGCAGCAGCAGGTCGCTCTCGCTCAGCCAGCCCAGGCCGAGCTGACGAACGATGAAGTTGAGCACCACCAATGCGATGCCGATAAGGATGGGCAGGCCTTTGTAGCGGGCGAAGAAGGCGGAGAGACGGGTGAGCCACATGGGGATTGCAGATTGCAGATTTTAGATTGAGAGGAGGGCGCCTAAGGCAAAGGCTCCGACGCGGAGTGGTTAGCCGACTTCGTCCTCCGTTTAGGTTTGAACTTATACTCCGCAAAGCGCGGGGCCAGGCGTTCGGGCACACGGCCCTCCATCCTCACGCCTTCCTCCAGATGCTCGGTGCGTTCGACGCGCCCCTGCTCATGAAAGAGCGCGATGAGATGGCCCTGTGTGTAGGGGATGACGACCTGCAGCGGGACCAGGTCGGCGTACAACACCTGCTCGATGCGCTCCAGCAGCCCGGCCACGCCCGCGCCGGTCAGCGCCGAGATCGCACTGCCCTGCGGCAGCAGATCGCCCAGGCGCGCTTCCACCTCGGCCCGTGCTTCCGGCGTCAGCGCATCAATCTTGTTGAACGCCAGAACGGTCGGCGCCGCATGGACATTGAGCTCGGCCAGCGTGGCCTCCACCGCCCGGATCTGTTGGCGAGCGTTGGGGTGCGTCACGTCCACCAGATGCAGAATCAGATCGGCCTCGCTGATCTCTTCGAGCGTGGCGCGGAAGGCGGCCACCAACGTGGTGGGCAGCTTCTGGATGAAGCCGACGGTGTCGGTGAAGAGGACAGGCCGGCGGCCGGGCAGCATCACGCGGCGCGTGGTCGGGTCGAGCGTGGCGAAGAGCTGGTCGGCGGTGTAGGCATCGTGGCTGCCGGTGAGCGTGTTGAGCAGCGTGCTTTTGCCGGCGTTGGTGTAACCGGCGATGGCGACGACGGGGATGGCGCTGCGCCGGCGCTGGGCGCGATAGCGCTGACGGTGGGCGCGCACTTTCTCCAACTCGCGCTTGAGCTGCGTGATGCGGCGGCTCATTTCGCGCCGGTCGCTCTCTAGCTGAGTCTCACCGGGGCCGCGCAGGCCCACGCCGCCGTTGCCGGTGCGCCCTGCCCCGCCGCCGGCCTGGCGCGCCAGGTGCGTCCACGCGCGTGTCAGCCGTGGCAGCCGGTATTGATACTGTGCCAGCTCCACCTGTAACGCGCCTTCGCGCGTATGCGCATGCTGGGCGAAGATGTCCAGGATCAGCGCCGTGCGGTCGAGCACCTTGACATGCTCGCCGAAGGCCTCCTCCAGCTCGCGCTGGTGACGGGGCGACAGCTCCTCGTCGAAGACCACCACATCGGCCAGCGTCTCCTCGACGAAGGCCTTCACGTCCTCGACTTTGCCGGAACCGATGAGCGTTCGCGGGTCGGGCCGCGTCACCTTCTGGTACGCCTCGCCGACGACCTGCAGGCCGGCGGTGTCGGCCAGCAGGGCCAGCTCGTTGAGCGAGTCCGCGACCCCCAGCAAAGGCTCAGATCCAGACAGTTCGATGCCGACCAGAAAGGCGCGTTCGAGCGGGGGCCGAGTGGGCGTGGGGCGGTGGGACATTCAGGGATTTTGGATTTGAGATTTGCGACTGGAGATCGAGGATCAGGCGAAGATGTCGGAGACCGGGCGATGAGCGTATCTTTCCATTCATGGTAACCAAGATTATACCCCTCACCAAAAGCTTTGGGTCTGGCGAAGGCATTGCCTTCGCCAGACCCCTGGTTTAGATATTCAGTACTTCACGAAAGCATCCTGATCCTTCGGCTTCGCTCAGGAGAGGGCCGCGCTTCTTCGACTGCGCTTCGCTCCGCTCAGAATGCGCGGCCCGCAGTCGAAGGATGCGCCGTTTCGTGATCTACTGATGTTGGCTCTAAACCAGCCCCAGCACCTCCATCGTGCGCGGGTGTTCGACGGTGAACTCGAACTTCACGGTCGTCTTGCCCGGCCCGGCCTCGAGCTTCCATTCCAGCAGGTTCAGATCATCATGTGTGGTGGGCCTGGGATCGGCGCCGTCCAGCCGCACCTTGATTTGCTCGTCGCGCGGCACGGGCAGCTGGTCGCGTATGGTGACGGTCTGAGGCGCGCCGCGCAGGTTGTCGAGGGTGAGGGTGTAACCGTAACGGATGCGGCGCTTGTCGCCGAGCAGGTTCTTGTCCACCTCGCGCAGCGTCAGCTCACGCTCCACCCGCAGCCGCTCGTCCGCGCCCAGGAACAGCTCGATCTCCTGCTGCGGCGCGACGAACTCCAGCCTCGTCGTCCCCAGGTAATCGTCGCCCTCGAACAACTGCGCCGGGCCGGGCAACAGCGAATAATCGGATTCGTTCTTCACCCATGCGCGGCGGAAGCAGGCGGCCTGCAGCTTCGGCGCGGTCACGTAATCGAGCTTGGGCTTGAGTGGAAAAGCAGCAATCGTCACCTTGCGCGGGTCACCGTTGCCGGGGATGTCGGCGCGGCCTGCGAGCCGGTACGTAAGCGCCGCGCCCGAGTCGGAGACGGCGGCGGACTCAGCGACCACATCATATTCTTCAGCCGGCGCCTCGGCCAGCAGCGTCGGCGCAGGCATCACGGCCGCCACCTCGACGCCGGGCGGCGTCTTGGGCATGGCGCGTTGTAGCCGCGGCGCGGGCGGCGGCTTGGGCATCACATACCAGGGCTGAAGCTCCGGGACGGTGAGCGCCAGCGCGGGCTGCGCGGTGGAGAGCGCAAGCGACACATTGCGCCAGTCCTCGCCGGTGGTCTGCCGGACCTGCGCCAGGTAGGTCACCTCCAGCGTGCCGTCGGTGAAGCGCAGATCGTACAGCGGCGACCACTGCGCGCCCTGCACCATGTAGACCAGTTCGAGCGTCAGGTCGCCGGGCGCAGTCACTTCGACTTCGACGACGGCGAGGTAGCGCTGTTTGGGCTGGGCGGCGCGCAGCTGCTCCAGCCGGCGCTTGAGCTGATCCACGCGCTTGTCATTCTCGCGCTTCTCACGCATGACGGCCAGCATCTCCGCCTGCAAGCGCGCCAGGCGCTCACGCAGGAAGTCGAAAATCGCGCCTTGCTCCTCCGGCCGCTGGTTGCGCAGCACCAGCCCGCGCGCGAAGGTCTCGCTCTGCGCGCCGAGGGATTCGAGGTTGGCCTGCTCCTTGCCCAACGCCGCCTGGCGCGCGGCCAGCTCCGCGCCGACGTCGTGAGCGGCCTGCAATTGCTCCTCCAGTTCGCGCACGGCGGCAGCGGGCGTCTCGCGGTAGTGCTCCAGATGCGTGCTCACGCCCAGCAGCTTGGCGCGCGCCGTGCCCTTGCCGGAGACACGCACCGAATCCGGCAGCAGGGTCAGCGGCAAATCGGCAATGACGATCTGATGCAGGCCGGCCTCCAGCGACACGGAGCCGGAACACGTGAGGCGAGCGCGATCAGGGAAAACGGTGACGGCGTTCGTCGCGGCGCGGATGACGGTATCCATGCGACCTCCTGGGCTGTGGGACGATTATACCTACGAGGCCGGACGACCGATCCGGTCGCGCCAGCGGACTTCGTTGCTGCCGACGCAGTTTCAACCGCCGCGGCGGGAACTTCGGCGGCGTGGGCTTGTTCTATAACACAACTCTTACATTCCGGCTGCCAACACAGACTAACACATCCCGCCCGCGTCGGCCCAGCCCGCTGACTATACTTCTCCTGATGAAACCGGCCGCCCTGTTGATCCAATCCGAGCCGGAGGCCGCCGGCCCGCTGGTGGACTATTGCCGCGCGCAGGGCGCGGCGGTGACGCTGGTCAGCACCGTCGCCGAGGCGCTGGCTCTTATCGGCGAGCTGCACCCACGCCTGGTGGTGCTCGACCTGCACCTGCCTGGCAACGACTGGATCCAGCTCATTCAGTGGGTGCAGGTGCGCCTGCCGCAGAGCCGGTTGCTGATCACCAACAAGTATCCGGACTTGCGCCGCGAGTTGCTGGCGAAGAAGCTGGGCTGTTCGGTCTTTTTACGCCAGCCCTTCACGCCGACCTGGATCGAGCGCGCGCTGCAACAACTGGAACAGGAAACGCCGGAGCGCGCTTCGGCGCAGTTCGCCCTGCCGCGCGTGCGCCTGCCCGTCAGCGCCAAGATCATTCTGCCTTTCGCGTTGATGGCGCTGGTTTTCGTGCTCGGCGCCGCCTACCTCGTCAGCCGCTACGTCAGCGACTCGGTCAACGACCGCTTCCGGCGCCAGCTGGTGGATGCGGCCACGCTTACCAACGATTGGCTGGTACGCGAGGAGAACCGACTGCTTGGCACGCTGCGCGCGATCGCCAACACGCAGGGCCTGGCGACGGCCCTGGCGACTGGCGACGCCGAAAGTGCGCGCCGGCTGGCGCTGCCGATCGCCGTCAACGCGCAGGAGAGCGCCGTGGAGTTGCTCTCCGCGCAGGGCGTCAGTGTGGTCGCGCTGCGGCGCACGGGAGGGACGATTGGCGACTACGCCGCCACGCAGGGCGATGATGTCTATCGCGCCTGGCCGTTCGTGCAGCACGTGCTGGCCGGCCGCGCCGACGCCGAGGGCGATAAATTCGCCGGCTGGGTGGAGGCGCCGTGGGGCCGTTATTTCTATGTGGCCGGGCCGGCCTTCACGGCGGATGGCCGGCTGACGGGCGTGGTGCTCGTCGGTGAGCCACTCTCCGACTTCGCGCGCCGCGTGCGCGCCGAAACCCTGGCGCATCTCAGCTTTTATGCGGACGATGGCACATTGCTGGCCTCGACCTTGATGACCGACGCCGTCACCGCGCCGGCCGAGACCATCCCAGACTCCGGATTGATCCGCACGCTGAACGTAACCAGCGGCGCTTATAGTGAGGCGCTCACACCCTGGACGGCGCGCAACGGCGACCGTCTCGGCCTCGTCGGCGCCGCGCTGGCGTACAACACCGAGGCCGCCGTCAGCGCCTTTACACAGGCTCAGGCGCTGGGCTTCGTCGCCTTCGGCGCAGCGCTGGTCGTCGCCATCGGTTGGGTGATCTCGCAACACATTACCCAGCCGCTGGAACGACTGGTGCAGGCGGCGCGCGACGTGGGCAAAGGCAACTTCCAGGTCAAGCTGTACGACGGCGGCTCGGATGAGATCGGCGTGCTGGTGCAGGCCTTCAACCGGATGGTGACCGGCCTGCAGGAAGGTTCCATCTACCGCGACCTGCTGGGGCGCACCGTCTCGCCCGAGGTGCGCGAGCAACTGCGCGACGCCTTCGCCGCCGACGGCCTGCGCCTGGAGGGCCAGACGGCCACCGCCACCGTGCTGATGACGGACATCAGCGGCTTCACCGCCCTCTCCGAAAAGACCGATCCGCAGACCGTGCTGCAATGGCTCAACGAGTACTTTAGCGAGCTGGCCCCGGTCGTCTCCGCGCACGGCGGGGTGATTGATAAATACGAGGGCGATGCCATGTTGTGCTTCTTCGGCGTGCTGCCGCGCCCGATGCCGCCGCGCGAGAGCGCCTTCCACGCCTGCCAGGCCGCACTGGAGATGTTGCGCGTCATCGAAGCCATCAACCTGCGCCGGACGCTGCGCGGCGAGCCGCCCTTCATCACCGGCATCGGCATCAATACCGGCAAAGTGACGGCGGGCGGGCTGGGCGCCGCCGACCGATTGAACTACACCATCATCGGCGACGCCGTGAATACCACGCAGCGTCTGGAGAGCCTGACGCGCCAGTTCACCGAGAGCGCTATCGTCATCAGCGAGACGACCTACAACGCCCTGCGCGCCCGCCGGGTCATGTTCCAACTGGAGTCGCTCGGCCAGCATTTGCTCAAGGGCAAATCCGAGCCGGTGAACGTGTACCGTCTGCTGGGCAATGCGCCGGAGCTGGCGTCGGCGGCCTACCCGGACTCAGCCTACCCGGAACCCGATGAAGCGTCCCTCCCGGCCTGCTAGACGCGACCAGGCGCGCCGCTACCCCTGGTGGATCAGCGCCGGGCTGGCGCTGTTGGCGCTGGCCTTCACCTTCCTCACCGCCACCGCCCTATTCGCCGCGCCGGAGACCGGCCCCGTCGCCGGGCCGCTGCGCTCCGGCCTGCGCGCCAACTACGCCGCCGATCCGCGCGGGCAACCCATCGCTGCGCTGGACCTGGCCATCGTGGATGAAGTCATCCGCGACCTGCAACCGACGGCGCAGCCCGGCGAAGCGGGGCCAACGCTCGTGCCGCTGAGCGAGCGGCTGCGCACGCCGATCCCTACGGTGACACCCCGGCCCCAACTGCACGCGCCAACCGCCACCGCCACGCCGCGCACCGAAGCTTCCCCACCGTCGCCGACCGCCACCGAGTCGGGCGCGATCGAACCGACGCCCACGCCGACCGCCGAGCCGGCAGCTACCGCTACCAATCCACCGACCGCTACGCCCACGCGCACGCTGTTGCCGACCTTCACGGCATTGCCCTCCGCCACGCCGCGCCCGACACAAACCCGGCGCCCGACCCATCCAGCGCTGCACGCAACCAACACGCCGCAGCCGACCTTGCCGCCCCGCGACACCGACACCCCGCAGCCGCCGCCCGCGACCGATACACCCGCGCCGCCACCTGCGACTAACACGCCACGACCCTACGGGCCGCCGCCCGTGACCAACACCCCCGGTCCGGGTTATCCGTAAGAGACGGAAAGGGGGATGGCTGACCCTAAACCGGCAACCGCTCGGCGGCGTGCTGCACAATGCGGCCGACCACAGCATGATACGGCAGGCCGGCGACTCTGGCGCTGTGCATCAAGGCCGAGGTCAGATCGAGGTCGCAATTGGCGTTCACGTCCAGCACCTGAGGTTCATCGCCCAACATCCGAAAATCAATCCGGCCATAGTCGCTCAGGCCCAGCGCCGCATAGGCCGCGACGGCGATCTCCTGCAGGCGAGCGCGCCAGCGCGCGTTGTCCAGCGGCGCGGGGCAGCGCAGCTTCACGGCGCGATAGCCGAACGACTCCGCGTCGTGCTTGTACGAATAGGCGAAGAGCTGTTCACGCGGCGTGGGAAACGCGCCATAGTCGTACTCGACCGGCGGCAGCGCCTGCACCCGGCCATTGCCGAGCAGCGCTACATGGAACTCGCGCGTATCGAGGAACGGCTCCACTAGCGCGTCCGTGCCCCAGGTAACGCGCAGGTAGGCGATGCGCTGCGCCAGCGCCTCCGCCGAGGCGACCACCGCCTCCGGCTCGATGCCGAAGCTGCCGTGCTGCGTGCAGCCCTTGACGATGGCCGGATAGTCCGTCCATGAAACAGCCTGCGCCGGATCGGTGAAGCGGCGCGCCGGCAAGGTCGGCAGGCCCGCGGCGCGCAGGCGCTCCTTGATGTTCATGCGATCCACCGAGAAGGCCAGCACATGCGCCGCCGAGCCGGTGAAGGCGAAGCCGCGCGCTTCCAGCTCGGCGGCGACGACGGCGTCCGTCCACGGCTGACCGTCTAATTCCTCCCCCCAGTTCCAGATCAACCAGTCGCGCGGGTCGTAGGCCTCCAGTTGCTCCAGCGAGTCGAAGAACCGCAGGGATTGATGCTCGAGGCCGTTGAGCCTGAGCGCGCCGGAGAGCTGGCGCACCATGCGTCGAGTCCAGGCGCGGTCTTCTTCGGGCCAGGCCGGATTCTCGTTGTACAGAATCAACACCTTCGGCCGGGCCGTCGCCGTCACGCGCGTCTGATTGGCCATACGGGCCATTATAGGCGCAGCGCTTTGTAGCGCGAACCACTGCTCCCCTCATTACAAATGGGGCCGTGGCAAGGGGGAAGCATCCCGGGGCTTTACGCAACTTTTACGCAACCTTTTGGGTTCGTTGCTGGCGCGCGCGCGCCGAACGGCATAGATTGAGAGCAACCAAGCCACGACCGACCTATTGCCAATGAGACGCTCGCTCACCCACGCCGGCGGTTTGCCGATTTGTGTGTAATTTCGTAGGCGCGGCTCTCAGACCCGCGCCTACAGGCCGAATTACACAATTTTCGGCATACGGCCCCCCCACGCCGCACGCCGCAGCCTGGCCGTGTGGATCCTCCTCCTGATCGGCCTTGCTCCCGTCTGGCTCAGCTCGCGCACCAGCGTCCAGGCGCAGAGCGGCATCAACCTGGCGCTCGTCCCGCTCATCACCAGCGGCCTGAGCGACCCGGTGTTCGTCACCCATGCCGGCGACAGCCGCCTGTTCATCGTCGAGCGGTGCGGGCGCATCCGCCTCTTCAAGAACAACGCCCTGGTGACTACGCCCTTCCTCAACCTCTCCAGCACCGGCTCCAACCGCGTCCGCTGTTCGGGGGGCGAGGAAGGGTTGTTGAGCGTCGCTTTCGCGCCGGGCTACGCGACGAACGGCCGCTTCTATGTGTACTACGTCAACACGAACGGCGACCTGGTCATCGCCCGCTACCGCGTCAGCGCGAACCCGGACGTGGCCGACGTGAACAGCGAGCAAATCGTGCTGACCATCCCGCACCCGACCAACACCAACCACAACGGCGGCCAGCTCGCCTTCGGCCCGAACGACGGCCTGCTCTACATCGGCCCCGGCGATGGCGGCAGCGGCGGCGATCCGCCCAACAACGCGCAGAACCCGGCGCAGTTGCTGGGCAAGCTGCTGCGCCTCAACGTCGAGGCCGGCAACCCAACCACCTACACCATCCCGGCTACCAACCCTTTCACGCAGACAAGCGGCTATCGCGGCGAGATCTGGGCGCTCGGCCTGCGCAACCCGTGGCGCTTCAGCTTCGACCGGGCGACGGGCGATCTGTTCATCGGCGACGTGGGCCAGGGCGCGTGGGAGGAGATTGATTACCAGCCGGCCAACAGCGCCGGCGGCCAGAACTACGGCTGGCGCTGCTTCGAGGGCAACGCCGATTACAACACGACGGGCTGCGGGCCGCGCAGCAACTACACCTTCCCGGTCTGGACGTATGGCCGCAGCCAGGGCTGTTCGGTGACGGGCGGCTACGTCTATCGCGGCGCGCTCTACCCCAACCTGACGGGCCGCTATCTCTACAGCGACTATTGCAGCGGCCGCATCTGGAGTCTGCGCTTCACCGGCGCGGCCTGGGAGAACGTCGAGCTGCTCAACAGCGGCCTGAGCATCTCTTCCTTCGGCGAAGATGTGAACGGCGAGCTGTATGTCGCCGAGCTGGGCACCGACTCGATCCGGCGCATCGTGGACAACGCCGCCGCGCCCACACCCACCAGCGCCGCGACAGAGACCGCGACCGCAGCACCCACCATCACGCCCACCAGCGCCGCGACAGAGATCGCGACCGCAGCACCCACCATCACGCCCACCAGCGCCGCAACCTTGACGCCTGCCATCACGCCGACCACCACCGCCACCGCAACCACGACCGCGACGCTGACCCCCTGGCCCACGCGCACCTCACCGCCGACGAGCACACCGTTTGCCACCGCCATGCCGCGCCCGGCCTTCTTCATCTTCCTGCCGATGATTGTGAGACGTTAGTTCTCCCCTCTCCCTTGGGGAGAGAGGCGATGGCCCGGCGGGTCATGCAGGAACGAAGAAATGCTTGCCACCGACGCCCTACAACGCGCCGTGCGCGCCAACCCCAACTGGGATGAGAGCCTGAGCGCGCTCGGCGATGCGCGTGCCGCCGCCGGTGACTTGGGCATGGCCGTACAGGCCTATCGCGAAGCCGCCCGCCTGGCGCCGC
>JBBIQY010000063.1:0-23914 GCA_037442085.1 Anaerolineae bacterium | reverse complement strand
GCATCGAGCGCGCCCAGCATCGCGCCGCCCAAGCGCAACGTAACCACATTGGGTTGGCCGTGCGCGCCTTCCTGCGCTTGGAAGTCCAACGGTTGCGAACGGGCACTTCCTGGTTTGAAGCCAAAACTGCCATCATCCGCGACGCGGTGCGCGCCTACTTGGCCAATCCGTACCTCCAACTGTCAACTGCGTAACTCCTATAGTATTGACCATCGCCGGCAGTGAGGAGCCAGTTGGCGAGGTTCAGGTAATTCACTTGGACCCAGGCGATCCCATAAGCCGGCTCGCCGTCACGCCAGACGCGCACGTCAAACCGCTCGTTGTCCTTGAGTTCCCGATACCAGCTCCATTCGAGCATCAGACTGGCCCCCTGCCATTCGGCCTCCGGCAGCGGCGCCAGCAACATGACCGCCGGCTCGGTGAAATCGGGGCCCGCCAACGACACGGCGTCCGGGGCGGCAGATGGGGCCGCGCCGCCGCACGCTACCGTCAAACTCGAGAAGATGAGGGCCAGGCTGAAGAGACGAGGCAGATAACGCATCAGGTTTTCACACGATTCGTCGCCGGCGCATTCATCACGCAACGCTTCGCCAGGCCACCCCTGCGCCGCGCGTCAGGCCGGGTAGGGCCGAAGGATACCATATCGACTAGGCGGCTGTCCGTTGGCAACTTGCGTCGGGTGCATTCCAGATTTTTGGCCGCCCTTCGACTGCGCGCCGCTCAACGAGCGGCGCTCTCCTGAGCGAAGCCGAAGGATCAGGGCGCAGCCTGCCCAATAATAGAAATGCACACACTTACGTCTCCCGTATAATCCCCGGCGTGCGCCGTACTCGACAAATCGGCTTCATCGGATTGCTCGCCCTTTGTGGCTTGCTGGCCGGCCTCAACCGCGCTGCGCTCGGCGCCTGGGCGTTTTCCGTCACAGGCGAGGAACAGCCGCTAGCGCAAGCCCGCGCGCTGTGGCACCTGGCCGTCGGCGCGCTGCGTCCCCCGCTTGACCTGCGGCCCGAGACTCCCATCCAGCACAACGGCGTCAATCCGTTCGGCATCAACACCTTCCTGCAACAGGAAGTTGAAGTGAGCAAGCGCGAGCAGCAGGTGCGCCTGATCGCCGAGGCGGGCTTTCATTGGTTGCGGCAGGAATTCCCGTGGGCGGATATCGAGATCAGCGGCAAGGGCAACTTCGAGGATTGCCGCAACGCCGCTGCCAGCGGCGGCTGCATCTCGGCGTGGGAGAAGTACGACAACCTCGTGGCGCTGGCGGAGCAGTATGAACTGGAGATGCTCGTGCGGCTGTCTTCGCCGCCGAGTTGGAGCCGCGCCGACGGTGATGCACGCGGCGCGTTCGCCCCGCCCGATAACATCGGCGACTTCGCCGACTACGCGGAGGCGGTGGCGCGGCGCTATGCCGGACGGCTGCGCTACTACCAAATCTGGAACGAGCCGAACATCTTCCCCGAGTGGGGCGATCAGCCCGCCGACCCGGAGGCGTACACGCGGCTGCTGTGTGCGGCGCACGCGCGGCTCAAGTCGGTTGATCCCGCCATCGTCGTCGTGGCTGCGCCGCTCGCGCCCACCAACCCGCTTGGCCTCGTCAACGCCGCGACGAACGCCGCCGCCGAACTCAACGACTTCGTGTATCTGCAGCGCATGTACCAGGCCGGGGCCGGCGCATGCTTCGACGTGATGAGCGTGCAGGGCTACGGCCTGGGCAGCGGGCCGACCGACCAGCGCCTGCGCCCGTTGCAGTTCAACTATGCGCGCAATCTCTTCATCCGCGACCTGATGGTGAAGAACGGCGACTCGCATAAGGCGATCTGGATCGCCGAGGTGAACTGGAACGCCGCGCCGGAGGCCATCCCCAGCATCTTTGGCCGCGTCACCGAGGTGCAACAGGCCCGCTACGCGCCACTGGCCTATGAACGCGCACAGGCCGAGTGGCCGTGGGTGGGCGCGAATTTCTTCTGGTTCTTCAAACGTGCCTCCGACACCGAGAAAGATCAGGCCTGGTATTACTTCCGCATGGCCGAGCCGGACTTCACCCTGCTGCCGGTGTATCAGACGATGAAGGACTACCTCGCCACGGCGCGCGTGATTTACCCGGGCTGGTTTCAGGAGGACCACTGGGCGGTGGAATGGCGCGGCGATTGGAAAGTCGTCCATGATGACCGGTACACGTTTGGGAAGGCAAAGATGAGCGAAGGGCAAGCTTCGCTGCGCTTCACCTTTGAGGGCAGCGAGGTCGTGCTGCTGGCTGCCGGCCCGGACGCGGGCGCAAGCGAAGCTTGCGCTGGGGAACCGCGGAGCGGTTCTCTCTCGCCGCCGTGCGGCGCGTTGGAGGTGCGCGTGAACGGCGGCTCACCTTCAACCTTCAACCTCCAACCTGAAATCACCCGCCTGCCCCTCGCCCGCAGCCTGCCCGCCGGACGCCACACGGTCGAAGTCGTCGCGACCGGCTCGGTCACGATTGACGGCTTCATCGTCCGCCGTGCGCCCGACCTGGCGCCGGGGCTGGCGCTGCTCCTCGGTGTCGTGCTGGCGTTGCTGGCGCTGCGCCGACCGCGGGCCGCCGCCGAACGACGGTAGACTTTCGATGCGCGACTGCCGTCCTCCGTCCGCCGTCTATCGTCTCCTGCCCCTGGCCGTCCTCCTGCTCGCCGCTTTTCTGCGCTTCTACCGCATTGAACATCAAAGCTACTGGAACGATGAGGGCAATTCGCGTGTTCTGGCCTCGCGCAACGTGCTGACGATCATCCGCAACGCGGCAGCGGATGTGCATCCGCCCGGCTACTACCTGCTGCTCAAGTTCTGGCGCGACCTGACCGGCGAGACCGAGTTCGCGCTGCGCGGCCTCTCAGCGTTGCAAGGCGTGTTGTTGGTCGCGGTGTTGTACCGGCTGGGCAAAGATTGGTTTGGAGTCCGGGCCGGTCTCATCGCGGCGCTGTTCGGCGCGGTCAATCCGTTCCTCGTGTACTACTCGCAAGAAGCGCGCATGTATTCGCAACTGGCGTTGACGGGCGCGGCGTCGTTTCTGCTGTTTGTCAGGCTGGAGCGGAAGCGATTAGAGATCAGAGATTGGAGTTCGATCGCAGGCTATGTGGGCGTGACGGCGCTGGGGCTGTATACGCACTACGCCTTCGGCTTCGTCGTCATTGCTCAACTCGTCGCCGCTCTTGTGCGCCTCCTGACTTCGACAGCGCGCCGCTTGCTCGTTGCTTCTTACTTTCTGCTTTTCCTGCCCCCCGGCCTCTTGTTCCTCCCCTGGCTTCCCACCGCCTACCGCCACCTCACCGGCTGGCCTGCCGCGCGTGAGTTCCCCCCGGTTTGGGTCGCTCTGCTCGACCTGGCGCGCACGCTGGCCTTTGGCCGCACGCTCACAGTCGGGGAGGCGCTGCCCGGCATCGCTGCCGTCGGCCTCGTGCTCGCGATTGCGCTGTGGCGCTCTTTCCTTCTTCCGTCTCCCGTCTCCCTTTGGCTCTGGCTCCTCCTCCCTGCCGTCCTCACCCTCGCCTCCGGCCTGCTCACCGAGGCCTTCGCCAAAGTCCTCCTCGTCGCCGCCCCGGCATTGTGCTTGTTGATGCCAACCGCGGTCAGCGGTCAGCGGTCAGCGGTCAGCCGCGTGCTGGGCTGGCTTTCCTTTCTATCCCTTCTTGCCGTTAGTTTCCTTTCCCTCCGCAACCTCTATTTCGACCCGGCCTATTTCCGTGACGACTATCGCGGCATCGCGCAGCACATCCAGCGGTTGCAGCGCGATGGAGACGCCGTGCTGACCATTGCGCCCAATCAGGTCGAAGCTTTCGCGTACTACCACCGCGATGAGGCGCAGCTGTTCCCGCTGCCCGACTCGCGCCCACTGGATGCCGCCCGAACGCAGGCGCAGCTCGAAGCCATTGCCGCGCAGCACGACCGGCTGTTCGTGTTGTACTGGGGCGACACGCAGGCCGACCCGGGGAAGTTCGTCGAGAGCTGGCTGAACGCGAACACCTTCAAGGCCGGCGAGCAGTGGTTCGGCCAGGTGCGGCTGGCGACCTACGCCGCGGCGCGCCCGGCGACCGAGCCGGCGACGCGCCTCGAGGCGCGTTTCGGCAGCGCCATCCTGCTGGAAGGGTATGCACTCTCGACCACTCGCGCCGCGCCCGGCGACATCCTGCAACTCACCTTCTTCTGGCGCACGGATTCCGTACTGGCCGAACGCTACAAAGTCTTCATCCACCTGTACGCAGATGTGAACGCGCCGCCGGTGGCGCAGACCGATAGCGAGCCGGGCGGCGGGCTGGTGCTAACGACGATCTGGCGGCCGGGGCAGCGGGTGGCCGACAACCACGGCCTGCTCCTTCCGCCGGAGTTGCCCGCCGGCGAGTACCGGCTGATGCTCGGCCTGTACAACATTCAAAACCTCGAGCGCCTGCCCGTGTCGGTTGGCGATACAATAGCCGGTGACCGGCTTGACCTGGGCGGCATCCTTGTTCGCTGACGAACCGCGCCTGCTATCACACGAGAGGTTCCCATGAACGTCATCATCACCGGCGGCAGCGGCCTGATCGGCCGCGAGCTGACCGCCAGCCTGTGCTCGGACGGGCATGAAGTCATCATCCTCAGCCGCGCCCCCGAGCGCGTGGCCGACCTGCCTTCACGCGCCAGGGCTGTGAAGTGGGACGGGCGCACGGCGCAGGGCTGGGGCGAGCACGTCAACGAGGCCGACGCCATCGTCAACCTGGCGGGCGAGAGCATCGCCGGCGGCGACAGCCTACCTGCGATCCTGCTCAACGGGCGCTGGACGCCGGCGCGCAAGAAGGCGATTCTGGAGAGCCGGCTGAACGCGGGCAAAGCCATCGTCGAGGCGGTGCGGGCGGCGACCCGCAAACCGTCCGTGGTGGTGCAGTCCTCGGCGGTGGGCTACTACGGCAACCAGGGCAAAAATGAATTGACCGAAACCTCGCCGGCGGGCAACGATTTTCTGGCGGACGTGTGCAAGCAGTGGGAAGCGTCCACGGCCGAGGTCGAGGCGCTGGGCGTGCGCCGTACCATCGCCCGCACCGGCGTGGTGCTCAGCCCGTTCGGCGGCGTGCTGCCGCTGCTGGCCTTCCCGTATCGCCTTTTCGCCGGCGGCCCGCTGGGCAGCGGCAAGCAGTGGTTCCCGTGGATTCACATCGAAGATGAGGTCGCCGCGCTCCGTTTCCTCATCGAGCGCGACTTCGCCGCCGGGCAGTACAACCTGTGTGCGCCGCAGCCGCTGACCAACGACGAGTTCGGAAAACTGATTGGGCGCGCCATTCGCCGCCCGCACTGGATTCCGGCGCCTGCTTTCGCTCTGCGGCTGGCCCTCGGCGAAGTTGCCGACTCGCTCCTGTTCACCAGCCAGCGCCAGATCCCCAAGAAGCTCACCGGCCAGGGCTACCAGTTCAAGTTTCCCGATGCAGGCAGCGCGTTGAAGGATTTGCTGCGGTAACCGTCAGCCCTGACGCGCCGCCCGCACAAACGCCTCGAACAGCCTCAGCATCTCCGGCGCGTCGAGCAAACATTCCGGGTGCCACTGCACGGCCAGGCCAAACTGGTGCGCCGGTAATTCCACGGCTTCCACTAAACCATCGGGCGCGCGGGCGCTTACCGTGAGCGGCTCGGCCACACGGCGCACGGCTTGGTGGTGCAGGCTGTTCACCGTGAGCACCGGCTTGTCCAGGAGGCGTGCCAGCCGCGTTTCTTCTTCAACCTGAACGGCGTGGGGACGCAGCGTGGACTCGGTCTCGCACTGATAGGTATGCTTGAGCGCGCCGATGTGCTCGCTGATGTCGCGATAGAGCGTGCCGCCCAGGGCCACGTTGAGCAGCTGCTGGCCGCGACAGATCCCGAAGAACGGCTTGGCTTCGGCTGCCGACCAACGCGCCAGCGCCAGCTCTGTCCGGTCGCGCTCGGCGCTGACGCCGCTCAGGCTCGGGTGCCGGGTCGCGCCATACAGCGCCGGGTCCAGGTCGCCGCCGCCGGAGAACAACACACCGTCCAACCGGTCATAGAGCGCGCGCAACGTCGCCTCGCTCAGTCCCAGCGGGATGAGCATGGGCAGGCCGCCGGCCAGCTCCACGCCCCGCACAATCAGGGCCAACAGCCGGTCGAGGTTGTGGCGGTCTTCGTCATCGTCCGGGTGGACGGTGATGCCGATGAGCGGATCAGTCAGCATAAAACCTGGGAGCTGCTCGAATTCTAACCGATTGACGCGAGATTCGATTGTGACTACACTTCCAGGCATCCCCAACCAGAGAGCATCTGGCTGGCTGCCGTGTCGTTCAAGCGTCGCCGCTTGGATTGTCGTGTTGGCAGCTCGAGGTCCATCCTAACCCGCAGCACCAACTGCTCGGCCGCTCTGTCTGTCCAACGCCTCGCCCAACCATGGAACGAGCCAATCCCTTTGAGCCGCTTAGTTTGGGCGAGATCGCGCTCCGGTGCGCCCAGGAGACGCAAAAGTTCTTCCAGCATCTGGCTCACGAGTCGGGCTACTGCTTCGAGCTGTTCCGGCGGGCCGTGGTGAATGGCGACCAGCGCGCCTGGGACCTGGTCTATCAGCAGTATCATGCCCAGATCATGCGCTGGGTCAACCGCCACCCGGCCTTTGCCGTTTGCCATGAAGAGGCGCAGTACTTCGTCAACCGTGTCTTCGAGCGATTGTGGCGTTCGCTGACCCCGGATAAATTCGCCCACTTCACCGACCTGAAGGGGGTGCTGGCTTACCTGCAAACGTGCGTCCACAGCCTGATCCTGGACGAGTGCGTGCGCGCCCGCCAGGCGCCCGGCGCCGACGAGCAGGAGCTGGAGACGCTCCTCGAGCGGGCGCTTTACCGGGACGGACAGACGCCTGAAGCCGAGGCGCTGGCCCGCAGCAGCCGCCAGCGGCTATGGCAGTGGCTGGCCAGCCGTCTGAAGGACGAGCAGCAGCAGGCGGTGATGGAGGGTTTGTTCGTCTTAGGACTGAAGCCGCGCGAGATACCGCAGGCCTATCCGGGCCTGTTCACCTCCGTTCAGGATGTCTATCGGCTGAAACAGAACGTCCTGGAGCGGCTCCGGCGCGACCCGGGGCTCGGCGATTTTTGGGATGATGTCTGAAAAGACGCCGGGCAGACGTTGATAGAAACAGGAGAAGACAGGACTTGACAGAGTGCATCATGCCGCCCGAGCCGGGAGACACGCGGCTATGGGCCTATCTGGAGGGAGAAGATGAAGCGCTTGGCAGCCACCTGGAAGCGTGCCCATATTGTCGGCGTCGGTTGGAACGACTTTCCCGGTTGGAAACCAGAATGAAAGCGCTCCTCTACCGCGCTGCCTGTCCGGAGCCGCTTCAGCTAGGCGAGTACGAGCTGGGCCTGGTCGAGCCGGCCCAGGCCGCAATCCTTGCCCGCCATTTGGAGACCTGCCCTCACTGCCGGGCCGAATTGACGACGTTGCGCGATTTTCAGAAGCGGGAGGCTGTGCGGCCTGAGGCCGATCCCTACCCCCAGGGGATAAGTCCGCGCGCCATCTTCCCTGCCCTGCGCGAGCTGGTCGCCCGGCTGATCCCGCGTACAGCCGCGCCTGCTCTACGCGGCGAAGTGCGCGAGCAGATCATGGCCGAGGCCGAGGGCGTGATGATCATCCTGGACGTGCGCCCCGGCAAGGACGAGCGGCTTTCCGTATTCGGGCAGATTGCGGCGGACGAACAGGCCCAGTGGGCTGAGGCCATCGTTCAATTTCGGCGCGGCGGCAGACTGGAGGCCGTGGCGATGGTGGACGACCTGGGCGCTTTTCGCTGTGAGACGTTGACGCCCGGCTCGTTCGATCTGCGCCTTTCGCCCCTGTCCGGGCCGGTCATCGTCGTGCCCAACATCCTCCTCCAGGCTTGAGCAGGAGCGTTGCCTGCAACCTCCCTACCACCGCCTGCGAGGCTTATACCATTGAACGTTGCCGCGGAACAATTCGGCGTCGCCCAAAACTTGCTTGATCCTCCCTCGGCGCTGTCCGCTGAGGCCGCCGCCGCCCGGGTCGAGCGCCTCAAGCACGAGGCCGATCGGCACTGGTACATCGCGCCACAACACTCCCTCGACTGCGCCGATGAGATCATCGCCATCGGCCGGGCGCGCGGTGATCCGTGGCAGATCGCCCTCGGCCTGATGGCGCGCGGCGATGCGCTCAAGTTCCTGGGGCGCAACCTGGAGGCGTGGGACGTGCTGGAGCAGGCTGGCCGCGCCTTTCAGGCCATCGGCGATGATGTGGGCTGGGCGCGGACGCGCATCGGGCGGCTGTATGCCGGCCTGCGCCTCAACCGGGTGGCCGAGGCTCTGCGCGATGCCGAGGCTGCTGCGGCCATCTTCGAGCGAAACGGTGAGACGGAACGCCTGCTCCGGCTGAAGCTCCAGACTGCGGACACGTACAACTGCCTGCGCCGTTACGCCGAAGCCCTGGCCCTGTTGCAGGCCACACTGAAACTCTTGCAGGAGCTGGGAGAACCAGGGCGGCAGTTCGAGAGCGTCACCCTGCTCAACCTGGGCAACACCTATCACTGGCAGGGGCAATTGGACGTTGCCGCCGCTTACTACGAGCAAGCGCGGGCTGTCGCTTCGGCGTGTGGCCAGACGCTGAACGTCGCGCTGGCCGAATCCAACCTGAGCATGATCTGGCGCGACCGGGGCCAAAGCCGCTCGGCCCTGCTGGCGCTGCAGCGCGCTCTGGCTGCCGTAACCGACGACCCGGCTTACACGGCGCTGTTCAAGAAAGACCTGGCGGAGTGTTACCTGCGCCTGAACCGTTTTGCCGAGGCGCGCGATGCCGCCCATGACGCCGCCCGGGAACTGCGCGCCCGGAACAATGCCTATGACCTGGCGCGAACCCTGCTTAAGCTGGCGCTGGCCGAGGCTGCCTGTGGCAATCTGGCCGCCGCTCAGCCCGCCCTCGACGAAGCGGAGGGTCTCTTCGACCAGTTGGGCATTGGGCCGGGCGCGGCGACCGCGCGCTTGTGGCGCGGGCAACTGGCCTTTCGGCAAGGTGACCTGGCCGCCGCCAAGGTTTGGGCCAGCCGTTCAGCGGCGGAGTTACAGGCTGGTGGACACCTTCTGGAGTACGCGGCTGCGCTCCTCTTGTCCGGGCAGATCGCTCTCGCCGAAGGTGATACGGCGTCGGCCCGTGACTGTGCGAACGGGGCGCTGGCGATTGCGCGCCGCAACCATCTGTTGCCCGCAGGGTATGCCGCCCATACCTTGCTCGGCCGGGCGGCGGAGGCCCAGGGGCAACTCCGACGGGCTGGGCGACACTATCAAGCGGCCATGGCCACGGTCGGACGCGCGCAGCGCCACCTCACCATCACGCTGCGCCCCGGCTTTCTCGAGGACAAGGGTCAGGCGCAGCGCGCGCTGACAGCCCTGCACTTGCGCGCCGGCGACCCAGCCGCCGCCTTCGACGTTCTGGAGCGCGCCAAGGCGCAGGCGCTGGTGGCCTACCTGGCCAATCGTGAGCAACTGCGCTGGCGTGACGACGGCGAACAGCGCTCTCTCCTCGAAGAGTTGGAGCGGCTGCGTCTGGAACATCACTGGTATTACCAACTGGCCTTCGAGCCGGAATGGCAACGCGAGGCTGCGCCGCCGCTGACGCCCGAGGCCGCCCGCCTGGAAGCGGCGCGCTGCGAGCGGCGCATGAAGGCCATCACCGAGAGGCTGTACCTGCTGGCCGGCGAAGTGCCGCTGAAGGGCGCCCAGCCCGCCACACGCTCCGAGATTCAGGGCCGTCTCAGCGAAGCGACAACACTCGTCGCCTACTTCGATGATGGCGAGCATCTGTGGGCCTTTGTCGTCACCGCGCACGGCCTGACCGCGCACCGTCTGCCCGCAGCCTCGGCTCAGGTTTACGAGTGGGTCGAGCAACTGCACGGCAACGTGCGCGGCGCGTTGCAAATCGAGGCCGCCGACCCGAAAGCGCAGAGGCTGGCGCGGTTGAGCCGGCAGATCTTGCAGCGCCTTCACGCTGCCCTGATGGCGCCTCTGAAGCTGGACGAGACGCCCGGCCAGCGCTTGCTGATCGTGCCGACCGGGCCTCTCTACCTGCTGCCCTTCCACGCGCTTATGGATGACGCAACTTATCTGATCGAGCGCTATGAGGTCGTCATCCTGCCGGCAGCCAGCTGGCTCTGCCAACCCGCGCCGCGCCGCGCGCCGGGCGCACTGGTCCTGGCCCATTCGTGGAGTGGCCGCCTGCCCAGCGTTTTGGACGAGGCGCGGCAGGTGCAACAATGGTTGGGGGGCGAACTGTTCGCGGAAGTGGACGCCGGCCGGTCGCTCCTGCGCCGGGCGCCGGTGCAGGTGCTGCACATCGCCGCCCACGGCCACCATCGTCTGGATGAGCCGGAGCTCTCGTACCTGCAACTGGCCGACGGCCAGCTTTACGCCGACGATTTATTCCAACAAGATTTGAGCTATGAACTGGTGACCTTGAGCGCCTGCGAAACGGGCCAGTCACGGGTGGTGGTCAACGACGAGTTGATCGGCCTGAGCCGCGGCTTTTTGTACGCCGGCGCGGGCGCCCTGATCCTCAGCCTATGGCCGGTGGCCGATTGGGCAGCGTTGCGTCTGATGTCCCCGCTCTATCACGAATTGCGGCGCGGCGCCTCCAAAGCCGCCGCCGTGCGCGCCGCGCAACTGGCGCTGCTGGCCGAGGCTCCTCAGCGCCATCCGGCCCACTGGGCCGCTTTTCAACTGGTGGGGAATCCCGACCCATTGACTTAGGATCGGCCGCGTCTGCCGGATCGGCGTTTCGCCGCAGCGTCGGCCAGAGCCGGCGGGTCTGGCCCGCGAACGAGGAAGTTGTTAGCCGATGACTCCACAATCCGATTCGAAGCCGCCTCGCCCATCTTCGCCCGAATTCGAGCAACGGCTGCCGCCGCCTGGACAGTTGCCTCTCACGTACGGCTTCGTGCCGCGCCAGACACAGGTCTTCTTGCCGCACGATCCGGGCCTGTCAGAATTTGAAGTGCAGGCTCTGGTCACGCGCCTGGTGGACTGGCTCAACCAGAACCGGCCGCCGGAGGTCGCCGTGCTCGGGCCGGTGCTGACGTTTGGAGGGCGGCCTCCGAATGGCGGCGACGACGCCAGGCAACAAAGCGGCGCAGCTCGCGCCGCTTACAGCCGGCCCAAAGCTGAAATTCCCCCGGCGTTCTCGCTCGTGCTCTTGCAGATTCTTTCGCCGGGTGCTTACCCGGAAGAGCAACTTCGAGTCATCGGACAGCTCAATGGCCTGCTGCAGCGCGACGACACCCCCACTGGGCTGCGCGGCGCTTCGGCTGAGCCGAACTGGTTGATCAGCGCCGCGCAGAACGGACAGGGCACGGGCGGCCCGGGTGACTGGCCGGTAACTGCGCCCGCGCCGCCCAACCAGCCGGCCACGCCGGAACTCATCGCTCGTCTGGCCCAAATGCAAAAGACGGGGGTCCCCCTGCGCACTCAGCCGCAGGCCACCGATGCGCCCGTTGTGGTGGCGATCCTGGATAGTTCACCTGCGCCAGCTGCGCTGGCGGCGAAGTGGGCGGCGCTGCAGGGCAGCGCGATCCATCCTGTCATGGCGACGTTGCTCCAGCCTGCCCTGGCGACGCTGAATGCGCAGCCGGTGCTGCCGTGGCCGACGGCGCCCTTCACCCTTTATCAGAAGGTAGGCCAGCCGCCCGTCGGCGACTACTTCATCTGCGGCCAGGATTATGAGATGAGCGACCACGGCCTGTTCGTGGCCAGCCTGATTCACATGATCGCGCCCCAGGCGCAACTGGAGTTGTATCCGGTGCTCAACGCCAAGGGCATCGGCACGGTGCACGACTTCACCGCCGTGCTGGCGGCGCTGCTGGCGCGGCAGCGTTTTCGGCCTGGCAGCGCCTATCTCGTGATCAATCTAAGCTTGCTGGTGAACTCCCCGGCGCACGGGGATCCGCTCTGGGTGGATCTGCGGCGCTGGCTTAACCGTAAGCAAGACCAACGGGACTTTACAGCTTTCGAAGCGGTTTGTCATAGCCTGGCGACGACGCCTGGCGTTGTGCTGGTGGCTTCCGCCGGCAACGAGGCCAACCGGCCCGTGCAGTGCAACGCCTCACCCCGCTCTCGGACCGGCTGCCTGTGGGCGTTGTTTTCCTGGGTGGGCCAATGGAACTGGTTGTGGCCATTACGGCCTCGGTTCCACCGGCCCGAGCCGCAATTTCCGGCCGCCTTTGCCGACGTCATCGGCGTCGGCTCAGTCGCTCCGGATGGCCTGCCGGCCTTCTACTCGAATCTGTGCGACACCGTCTCGGGCCGCTTGACTGCGCGCGTGGTCCCAGAACGCAACGGCTACGTGTCGTTCGGCGGTGCGGGCGGCGCGCGGGGCGAGTTGGGCGTTTACCTCGGGCCGCTGCCTCGGCCCGGCGCTGCCCCCGTTGAAAACGCCAGCGGCTGGGCGCGGTGGAGCGGCACGTCGTTCGCCGCGCCGAAAATTTCCGGCCTGGCGGCCCTCCTGCTTGGGACTCGAGCCGCATCCGACGTGAGCGACCTCAACGAGAAGTTGACGACACACATCCGCTCCGGCTACACCTTAGATGGTGAGTCCATTGTGCCGTTGTAATCGCCTTCAGGCTCCCAGCCGTATCTGCTATGCCCCCGGCCAGACGCCGGGGCTTTTTTTCTGAACATCCGCTAAATCCGGGGCTGGTGAAGGCAATGCCTTCGCCAGCCCCTCGGTTTTGGAGATAGGCTCTGACCGCGTCGAACGCAACGTCAGAGTTTCGTACTACCGAACCATATCCCAAATACGCGCTCGCTCGCGCTTCTCTCAGTAGCAAAACCCCTCATCAAGAAAGAGGAAACGCACATGCCTGCCAAGACCAGAACCAAAGTGACTCTGCCCAAGGGGCTTCACGCCTCCGTCTCGAACCTAGATGGCGAGGCCGAGGCCGCCATCCGGCGCACGACGCTCGAAGCGCCCGCCGAGGGCGTCGGCCCCAAACCCTCCAAAGGCCGCGACGATGGCGCCGAGGAAGTGGCCGGCTACAAGCTGCCGGAGCTGGCCGTCGCCGAGGCCTTTACTGTGCCGGATTTGAGCGGCCTGCGTGATATCGGCGAAGCCTCCTTCGGCCCGGCGCCGGCGACTGCCGAGATCGTGCACGGTGTGGACGACCGCGTGCGCATCAACAACACCGGCGTTTACCCGTGGCGCGTGCACGCCTCTCTGCTGATCACCGCGCGCGACGGCTCGCGCTGGATCGGCACCGGCTGGTTCATCGGCCCGCACACGCTGATGACTGCCGGCCATGTGGTCTTCATCCACAACCCCGCACTCCCCGCGCGGCACGGCTGGGTGCGCAACATCCAGGTGATGCCGGGCCGCAACGGCAACCAGCTGCCGTACGGCTCCGTCACCAGCACCAGCTTCCGCTCGGTGCTCGGCTGGACGCGCGACGGCAATGAGAACTACGACTATGGCGCCATCATCTTGCCGACCGAACTGGGCAACCGCACCGGCTGGTTTGGCTTCGGCGTGTTCTCGGACGCGGCTCTGCTGGCCAGCGTAGGTAACATCTCCGGCTACCCCGGCGACAAGCCCGTCGGCACGCAGTGGTATGCCGCCCGCCGCATCGCTTCGGTCGGCCCGCGCAAGGTGTATTACGACATTGACACCGCCGGCGGTTAGAGCGGCAGCGCCGTGTATCGCATCATCAGCGGTGGGCGTTACGGCGTCGCTATTCACGCCTATGGCGGCGCGGTCACCAACCCCGGCACGCGCATCACGCTGCCCGTCTTCAACAACATGCTGCACTGGAAGAGATGATGGCCGGGCCGCAATCGTCCGTTTACGTGATCAGCGGCGTCGTGCGCTCGGCGCGCGGCCAGCCGATTGCCGAGGCGCGTGTGTACGTGACCCACAGCCCCACACCCCTGCCCGATATCGCCGCGCTGACCGACGAGCAGGGCACGTTCGCCTTCGCCGTGCCCGCCCCCGGCGAATACGTCCTCGAGTGCACCGCCGAAGAATGGGGCAGCGTCTCGGCTACCGTCACAGTGCCTGAGGCCCGGGCGCGCCGTGTAACGGTGGAGATCCGTTTCAAAGATTAGCCCGCTGATGGAGGGTGAGCAGATAAACGCCAACGGCGGCCTCGATCCAGGGCCGCCGTTGCGCTTTGAGCAGCAGTCAGGCCCATGGATTTGGATGAGTGCGGCGCCATCTGCCGGCGGCGCTATCGCCATTTGTGCCGCGCGTAAACCGAGCGCCGAGCGCAGTAAGAGTTGGATGAGAACCTCCGGCCCGGCCCGGACAAACGGGTATCATAGGCGCCGTCGCGGCCCCAACTTTCTGCTCACACTCTTCCACCTTTCTTGGTATGCCTCCCCGCCGCATCCTCAACGCCACCCTGCTCATCGGCTTCTTCTTCTCGCTGGAGAAGGTCGGCGGGCTGGCCAAGCAGCTGGTGGCCGCGCGCCTCTACGGCGTGGGGCCGGAGCTGGATGCCTTCAACGCCGCGAACAATCTCCCGGACACGCTCTACACGGTGATCTCCGGCGGCGCGCTGGCGGTAGCCTTCATCCCCCTGCTCAGCGCAGCGCTGGAGCGCGATGGGCGGCCTGCGCTGTGGGACCTGTTCTCGCGCGTGGCCAACCTGGCGCTCGTCCTCACCGGCGCGCTCTCCTTCGCCATCGCCCTGTTGGCGCTGCCGCTGGTGCAGCGTGTGGTCGTGCCGGACTTCTCGCTCGAGCAGCAGGCGCTCGTCGCCGACCTGATGCGCCTGAACCTGCTGGCGACGATGCTCTTTTCCTTCAGTGGCATCATCGCCGCCGGCCTTCAGGCCAACCAACACTTTTTTCTGCCCGCGCTCGCGCCGGTGATGTATGACCTGGGCCAGTTGTTTGGCCTGCTTTTTCTGGGTCCGGTGGACCGACTCGTGGCGGCCTGGGGCGACCTGCCCGTCATCGGCCCGATGCTGACGGCGCTCAGCGGCGTGGGGTGGAACCTGGGCATCTACGGCTTCGCCTACGGCACAGTGCTGGGCGCGGCGTTGTACCTGCTGACCCAACTGCCGGGCCTGGTGCGTTACGGTTTCCGCTGGACGCCGCAACTGACGCTGCGCCACCCCGGCGTGCAGCAGGTGCTGCGGCTGATGGGGCCGCGCGTGCTGACGGTCGCTGGCTTCAGCACCATCTTCATTCTCAATGACAACTTCGCTTCCGGCTTCGAGGCCGGCGCGGTGACGGCGCTCTCCTATGGCTGGCTGTTCATGCAGGTGCCGCAGACGCTCATCGGCACGGCGAGCGGCATAGCCCTGCTGCCCACCCTCTCCGAGCTGGCGGCAGCGGGTCGCGCCCACGAGCTGCGCCAGTTGTTGCGGCGTGCGCTGCTGTGGCTGACGGCGTTGACCGTGCCCATCACGCTGCTGGCTTCAGCCATCCTGCCCTTCGTCGCGCCGCTGGTGTTCGGCGAACGCGCCGGGCTGGTGACCGTGGCCGGGCAACTGTTCATGGTTGGCTTAGTAGGTCATTCGTTGAAGGAGGTGACCGCGCGCGCGTTTTACGCGCACCGCGATGCCTGGACGCCGCTGGCGACCGTGCTGGTGAATCTGGCCGCATACGTGGCGTTCTCTCTGGCGCTTATGCCGCTGCTGGGCTTCGCCGGGCTGGCGCTGGCGAATAGTCTGTCATTCACCTCAGAGGCCGGGTTGATGTTGTATCTCTTGTGGAGACGGAGGATTTTGTGATGAGAGCGCGTGTTGTGCGTTACGGGTTCCGTGCGAGTATTTTCAGTCTGGCGACGACTCTCCTACTGGCGGCCTGCGCCTCGCCCGGCGAGCAGAGGGCGACGCCGTTGCCGATCGTGACCGCACCGCCGGCCACCGCCGCGCCGACTCAGGCTGAGACGGCAACGCTGCTTCTGGCGACTGCCGCGCCTCCCACTGAAACTTCAGTGCCTGCCTCGCCGACGAACGAGCCAGCCCCTGCGACGCCGGCTGCGCCAGCCAGCTTCGACCCCAACGACTACGTCCTGAGTCAGATCGCGGAGGGCTTTGTCGAGCCGGTGTTCCTGACGCATGCCGGCGACGCGCGCCTGTTCATCGTCGAGCAGCCGGGAACGATTCGCCTCATCGAAAACGGCCGGATTCGACCCACCCCGTTCCTCGACATTCGTCAGCGCGTCAATGACCGCGCCAACGAGCAGGGCCTGCTCGGCCTGGCGTTTCATCCGCGCTACGCCGAGAACGGCTACTTCTTCGTCAACTACACCGATGCGGAGGGTGACACGGTCATCGCCCGTTACTCGGTGACGAGCGACCCGAACCGTGCCGACCCGGCCAGCGAGAAAATCATCCTGCGCCTCGAGCAGCCCTACGCCAATCACAATGGCGGCGACCTGGCCTTCGGGCCGGACGGCTATCTCTACCTCGCCCTGGGCGACGGCGGCAGCGGCGGCGACCCGGAGAACCGGGCGCAGAATCTACGATCGTTGCTCGGCAAACTGCTGCGGCTGGATGTGGATAACGGCGACCCGTACGCCATCCCGGCCGATAACCCCTTTGTGACGCGCGGCGAGGTGAGGCCGGAGATCTGGGCTTATGGCCTGCGCAACCCGTGGCGCTTCTCCTTCGACCGGGCGTCCGGCGACCTGTACATCGCAGATGTGGGGCAGAACGCCTACGAAGAGGTCAACTTCCAGCCGGCCGGCAGCGCCGGCGGCGAGAACTATGGCTGGCGCTACTTCGAGGGCACGCACACCTTCCGGGATGCGGCCAGTGCGCCGCCGGACGTCGTTCCGCCCATTGCCGAGTATGGCCGCGACGACGGCTGCTCGGTGACGGGCGGCTACGTCTATCGCGGCGCGGCGCTGCCCGAGCTGGCCGGCGTGTATCTGTTCGGCGACTATTGCAGTGGGCTGATCTGGTCGCTCCAACGCCTCGGCGGCGCCTGGCAGCGCGCGACGTTCGGCGATACGGACTTCAACATCAGCTCCTTCGGCGAGGATGCCGTCGGCGAGCTGTACGTGCTGGATCATCGCGGCGGCGGCGTGTACCAGATCGTGCGCCGCTGAGACAACCGGTCAACTCCGGTTTGAGGCGTTCGGCGTAGGCCGAAACCGCCAAATCTAGTATAATCGCTCCACCGTGACCCGCCAAAAGAGTTGCCGAAACCGGGAAGGAGGTGAAAGACCGACCGCTTTCACACGCATCCGTCTATCCCCCAGCCGACGACTCGAACCATTTCTCTTGAGGAGGAGAAACTCATATGCGTAAACTGACTGTGAAGTTGTTATCCGGCTTCGCGACCCTGGCTCTGCTGGCCGTGGCCTGTGCACCGGCCACCACCCCCGCGCCGCAGTCGCCCACCCCCGTTCCCTTCCGGATTGGCTTGATCACCGATGTGGGTGAAGTGGACGACAAATCCTTCAACCAGTCCGCTTGGGAAGGTGCGCAAGAAGGCGCCAAGGCCGTCGGCGGCACGGCGGAGTATATCGAAACCAAAGACGCCAAGGATTATGAGGCCAACATCGCCAAGTTTGCCGACCAGGGCTACGATGTGATCGTCACCGTCGGTTTCGCCCTCGGGGAAGCCACACTGGCGGCGGCCAAGAAGTATCCGAATGTGAAGTTTATCGGCGTGGACCAGTTCCAGGCCGAGACCGTGCCGAACGTGGCCGGACTGATCTTCCCCGAAGACCAGGCGGGTTACCTGGCCGGCATGCTGGCAGCCAAGATGAGTAAGAGCGGCACCATCGCTGCCGTGCTCGGCACCGACCTCGTCCCGCCGGTGGTGGCCTTCGGCGAAGGCTACAAGTTTGGCGCGCAGGCGGTCAACCCCAATATCAAGGTGCTGCTAACCTATCACCCTGGCGGCTTGGATGTGGCCTTCACCGACCCCGAATGGGGCGCGACCACCGCCAAGCAGGCCATGGACCAGGGCGCGGACGTGATCTTTGGCGCCGGTGGTAAGACGGGTAACGGCGCGCTCATCGAAGTGGCCACCCGCGCCAAGGACAATCCCGGCTCTGTCTACTGCATCGGCGTGGATGCCGACCAGTGGGAGACCGTGCCCGAGGCGCACCCCTGCCTCATCACCTCCGCCATGAAGCTGATCACCCCCGGCGTAGCCGAGCTGATCAAACTGGCGAAGGAGGGCAAGTTCCCCGGCGGCAACTATCTGGGCGACGTCGGCCTGGCGCCCTATCATGACTTCGACAACCAGGTTCCGGCGGATGTGAAGTCGCTCATCACCGAAACCGCCAAGAAACTGGAAACCGGCGAGTTGAAGACCGGCTACGGCCAGTAATTGCGTTCGCGCGGAGCGCGGTGGGAAGTGTGACCGAAGCGCTTCCCACCGCGTTTTTCTATGAAGACCCTGTCGTTACCGCAGGCGCGTGCGCTTCTCCAGAACATCCTCCTACCTTTGCTGTCCGTGCTGACGGCGATCCTGGTGGGGTCGTTCTTCATGCTGGCCAACGGCTACGATCCCCTGGCGGCCTACGGCGGCATGTTGCGGGGCGCGCTGGGCAGCCCCCAGGGGATCGGGCGCTCCCTCCTCAATGCCGTGCCGCTTACCTTCGCCGGCCTGTCGGTGGCGTTCGCCTTCAAGGGCGGGCTGTTCAACATCGGCGGCGAAGGTCAGTTGTTTTTCGGCGCGGTCACCTCAGCCTGGATCGGCATCGCCCTGGGCAATTACGGCCTGCCCGGCCTCGTCCATGTTGTGCTGGCCCTGCTGGCCGGATTCATCGCCGGCTCGTTGTGGGCCTCCATCTCCGGCGCGCTCAAGGCCTATACCGGCGCGCATGAGGTCATCACCACCATCATGCTCAACTACATCGCCATCGTGTTCACGGGCTGGCTGGTCTCGCAGGGCAGCCGCGTCCAGGGCATCCCGCCTGGGCCGTTGCGCGACCCGAACCCGCTCAACATCGTGCCGCGCACCGCAGCGGTGGCCGAGAGCGCGCGCCTGCCGACGCTGTTCGAGCTGGGCGGACAGCCTGTTCACTTCGGCGTGATCCTGGCGCTCCTGGCGGTGATCGTGATCTGGTGGCTGGTGTGGCGCTCGACCTTCGGCTTCGAGCTGCGCATGGTCGGCCTCAACCCGGCGGCGGGCAAGTATGCCGGCGTCAATGTGGCCCGCACGACGATCCTCACGATGGCGATTGCGGGCGGCCTGGCGGGCCTGGCCGGCGCGGTGGAGACCCTCGGGCGCACCTACTACTTTGCGCCCAAATTCAACGTCGGCTATGGGTTCGATGCGATCGCCGTGGCCCTGCTGGGCAAGAGCCACCCGGCTGGCGTGGCGCTGGCGGCGCTGCTCTTCGGCATCATGGATGCGGGCGGCACCGATATGCAGCTGGCGGCGCGTGTGCCGACCGAGATCATTCAAATCGTGCAGGCCCTGGTGCTGATCTTCGTGGCTGCGCCCGAGATCATCCGCTTCTTGTACCGGGTGCGAGCGGAACAGGAGGAAAGAGCCACCCTCAGCGCCGGCTGGGGCAAACGGTAAGCAACGGCTCTCGACGTCGAAGGTCACCTCATACACCCACTAGTACAAAGTGGCGGAAATCCTTCGGCAGTTCCAGCAGCGGGGAGAACGCTCGATAAACTGCGGAGGGATTTACGCCGGGCTGTACTAGCCAGCTTCTCTGCGTTTTTATGGACCCCGCCATCATTACCGCCGTCCTCAGCAGCGCGCTGCGCCAATCCACGCCCATCACGCTCGGCTCATTGAGCGGCATTTTCTGCGAGCGGGTGGGCGTCATCAACATCGGCATCGAGGGCATGATGTTGACGGCCGCCTTCACCGGCTTTGTGACCAGTGCTCTGACCGGCAACCTGCTGCTGGCCGTCCTGGTCGCCATCCTCAGCGGCGTGCTCATGGCCCTGCTCCACGCCTGGCTCAGCATCCACTTCAAGGTAGATCAGATCATCAGCGGCACCGTCATCAACATCCTGGCCATCGGCCTGACCGGCTATTTCTACACCGCCGGCCTGACGACGCGAGGCAAACTGCCGTCCATCGCCATCCCCGGCCTGGCGCAGATCCCCATCATCGGTGAGGCGTTCTTCGACAATCCGCCCATTACCTATCTGGCCGTCATCCTGATCTTCGTCGTGAACTTCGTGCTCTTTCGCACGCGCTGGGGCCTGCGGATGCGGGCGGTGGGCGAGCACCCACGCGCCGCCGATACGCTGGGCGTGAACGTGATCGCCATGCGCTATATCAACGTGATGATCGGCGGCGCTATGGCCGGGCTGGCCGGCGCCTTTCTTACGCTGGAGGCGGTCGGCTCCTTCGAGCGGCTGATGACCAACGGGCGCGGTTTTATTTCGCTGGCCGCCATGATCTTCGGCAAGTGGACGCCGTTCGGGGCTTGGGGGGCGGCCCTGCTGTTCGGCTTCGCCAATGCCCTCCAGACTCAGTTGCAGTTCTTTGGGTTGGGCGGCGTCATCCCGCACCAGTTCATCGGTATGTTGCCCTATATCCTGACGATCGTCATCCTGGCCGGGTTCGTGGGCCGCGCGCGCCCGCCGGCGGCGGTGGGGCAGCCCTATACGAAAGAGTGATTTTTGAGTCAACGAAGCTGACGGGGTGAACGGGTGAAGGGTGACGCGCCCGCTCGCGCGCCGTTATCCCTTCCTCTTGCCCCTTACCCCTGCACGAATAGTCCATGGCCTCCAACGACATCGTCCTCGAAGCCCGTAACATCACCAAACGTTTCCCCGGCGTGCTGGCCAATGACCGGGTCAACCTGGCGCTCCACACGGGCGAAATCCTGGCCCTGCTGGGCGAGAACGGCGCGGGCAAGAGCACGCTGATGAATATCCTGTATGGTCTGTATCATCAGGATGAGGGCGAGATCTACGTCAAGGGGCAGCCGCTGAAGTCCACCAGCCCGCGCCATGCCATCGCCCATGGCATCGGCATGGTGCATCAGCACTTCCAACTCATCCCGGTTATGACGGTGGCCGAGAACATCATGCTCGGCGAGGAAGTGACGCAATTTGGCGAGGTGCTCGACCAGCGCGAGGCCGAGCGGCGCGTACGTGAGCTTTCGCAGCGCTATGGCCTGGAAGTGGATCCGCACGCCATCGTCGAGGAGCTGCCGGTCGGCATGCAGCAGCGCGTCGAGATCGTCAAGGCCCTCTACCGCAACGCCGACATCCTGATCCTCGATGAGCCGACCGCCGTGCTCACCCCGCAGGAGAGCGAGGAGCTGTTTCGCGTGATGCGCGACCTGGCGGCTCGCGGCGTCTCGATCATCTTTATCTCCCACAAGCTCAAGGAAGTGCTCGCGGTCGCCCACCGCATCGTGGTGATGCGCGCTGGGCGCGTCGTCGGCGAAACCACGCCTGCCGCGGCGACCGAGGCGATGCTGGCCTCGATGATGGTGGGCCGCGACGTGATCCTGCAGGTGCCCAAGGGGGCGGCCCACCCGGGCGAGCCGGTGCTGCGCGTGACGGGCCTGACGGCGCTGGACGATCGCAAACACCTGGCCGTCAAAAACGTCTCGTTCGAAGTGCGCGCCGGCGAGATCCTGGGCATCGCCGGTGTGCAGGGCAACGGCCAGACCGAGCTGGTGGAAGTTTTAACCGGCCTGCGGACGCCCGCCGGCGGCCGCATCGTCATTGGCGACACGGAGCTAAACCATGGCACGCCGCGCGCTTACACCCTGGCCGGCACCGCTCACATCCCCGAGGATCGGCACCGCTACGGCATGGTCCTGCAATACACCGTCGCCGACAACATGGTGCTCAACAGCTACTTCCAGCCGCCGTATGCCAACGGCCTGCAGCTCAATTTCCCGGCAGTGGCCGAGCATGCCGAAAAACTGGTCAGGGCGTTCGACGTGCGCACGCCCAGCATTTACACGCGCGGCGGCGCGCTCTCGGGCGGCAACCAGCAGAAAGTCATCGTGGCGCGCGAAGTGTCGCGGCCCATCCGGCTGCTCATCGCTGCGCAGCCCACGCGCGGCCTGGATGTCGGTTCCATCGAATACATCCACAGACAGATCGTCGCCAGGCGCGACGCTGGCTGCGCCGTGCTGCTTGTCTCCGCCGAGCTGGACGAGATCATGGCCCTCTCCGACCGGGTCGCCGTGATGTACAAGGGCCAGATCCTCGCCGCCCTCGACGCCGCAACGACGACGCGCGAACAGCTTGGCCTGCTGATGGCCGGCATCATGCCGGCGGAAGAAAAAGCGGAAAGTAGAATTTAGCGCCCGCCCTCGCCTTCTGCCGACTCCTGCTGCCCGGCCATGCTCGCCCTCTGGCTCGAAAACAAAACGCCCGCGGTGCGCGACATCGCTGCGCCGACCCCGCCGCCGGGCGAAGCGCTGGTGCGTGTGCTCAAGGCCGGCGTGTGCAACACCGACCTCGAATTGACGCGCGGCTACTATCCCTACACCGGCGTCCTCGGCCATGAATTCGTCGGCGTGATCGAGTCGGAAGGTGAGCGGCGCGGCCAGCGCGTGGTCGGCGAAATCAACGCGACGCCGCCCGGCTGCGATTGCCCGCCCTGCCGGCGCGGCGACCGCACCCACTGTGAGCGCCGCACCGTGCTCGGCATCGTCCGCCGCCACGGCGCGTTTGCCGAGTATCTCACCCTGCCCTTTGAGAATCTGCACATCGTCCCGGAATCGGTCTCCGACGACGAAGCCGTCTTCACCGAGCCGCTGGCCGCCGCCTTCGAAGTCCTGGAGCAGGTTCGCATTGGCCCGGACGATCGTGTGTACGTGGTCGGCGATGGCAAGCTCGGGCTGTTGTGCGCGCAGGCGCTGGCGCTGACCGGCTGCCAGTTGATCACCATCGGCAAGCACGCCGACAAGCTGACCCTGCTGGCACGGCGCGGCCTGCGCACCGCGACCCTCGCGGAACTACCGGCGCAGCGCGCCGACTTCGTCGTCGAGTGCACGGGCAGCCCGGCCGGCTTCGAGCTGGCGTGCAGCCTGACGCGCCCGCGGGGAACGCTGATCATGAAGAGCACCTATGCCGATAGCCTGACGGTGGACATGAGCCGCCTGGTCGTGGACGAGATCACCGTCATCGGATCGCGCTGCGGCCCGTTCGAGCGGGCGTTGCGCGCGCTGGCCAAGCGGGAGGTAGAAGTGGCAAGCCTGATCCATGCGCGTTATCCGTTGCGCGACGCCACGGCGGCGCTGGCCCACGCGCAGCGCCCCGGTGTGCTCAAGGTGTTGTTGGAGATCGGGAGTTGAGGCCGGCTTAACCCCGTTTTGTGATTTCACTTGGAAAGGAGTCAACAACATGGTTCGCTCTGGTCTGATTCTTGGGGGAGTGATGCTGATCGTCGGCGGAATCCTGGCACTTTTGTTTCCCTTGTGCGTTCCTTGTCTGGCATTGGTGGCGGGCGCGGGCGCCGGTTATCTGGCCGGCATGTGGGATAAGCCGCTCAACAACAGTCTGTCCATCCAACGTGGCGCAGGGGCCGGCGCTATCGCCGGCCTGGGCGCATTGCTCGGCCACATCTTCGGTGGATTGGGCGCAGCAGCCTTCATCGGCCCGGAGGGTTCGATGGACATGCTGCGCCAGTTTGGCTTTGACCTGGGCGCGACCGGCGACGTCAGCCCGACGATGTTTTACGTCAGCGCGGGCTTCACCAGCTGCTGCTTTGGCCTGTTCGAAGTAGCGCTGATGGCTGCTCTGGGCGCGCTGGGCGGCATCCTGTGGTGGAACATGACCGGCAAGAACCAGGGCGGCCTGAGCACGATGCCGCCGGGCATGTCCGCCTGAGCACCTCGCTTCTCAATCAACGCCCCGCCTAGCAGTTTGTCGGAGAGCCTGTGAGAACAGGCTGTAGTTGTCATGGGTCACGACATCGTGAATATTTTTCGCATTTCGATAACGCCGATTTGGCTCACGACATCGTGAACATTTTTCGCCGATAAGTAGAGCGCTTGAATTCCGATCGCAAAGGTTCAACCGGTT
>JBBIQY010000062.1:0-24928 GCA_037442085.1 Anaerolineae bacterium | reverse complement strand
CGGCGGCTCGGCCTCGCCCGCCGGAAACTCCGTCGTCGTCCACCAGAAGACTTTTTCTTGATGCATGTTTGACAAATTCGAAGACGGTCTTGTAAAATTTTAGCGATCGGCCTGTAGTTTATCGGTTTTGTGGGAAGCCGCCAATGCAAACGACTCGCAAGGCGATCCTCAACTACTTGAAGGAAAAGGGCCAGGCTACCGTGGATGAACTGGCCGAGGCCCTCGACCTGACCTCAGTGACCGTGCGCCACCACCTCGATATCCTGCGCAGCGAAGCGCTGGTTTCCGAGCCGGTGGTGCGGCATCGCAACTCGCGCGGACGCCCGCAGCACGTCTTCACCCTCACCGACCAGGCGTCCGAACACTTTCCCAAGAACTACGACCGATTGGCCGGCGCCATGCTGGCCGAGCTAAAGGCCCACCGCCCGCAACTCGTCAACGTCATCTTCGAGGGCGTGGCCACACGCCTCAGCAGCGAAGCATCCGGAACGTCAGCCAATGACCCGTGGCGCAAACGGCTGGAGCGCGTCGTGCAGTTCCTCAATGAGCGCGGTTATGTGGCCCGCTGGGAACAGACCGATCAGGGCTACCTCATCCACACCAGCAACTGCCCCTATGAAGCGCTGGCGGGCGCGCACCCGGAACTGTGCCAGATGGACCTGGTGCTGATCGGAAACCTGCTCGGCGTGGTCCCCCGGTGCGTCAGCCGGATCGCCGATGGCGCGACCAGCTGCGCCTACCTGGTGAATGAGCCCGCCGCTCAATAAACAAGAGCACTTTCTGGTAATTGACTCTCTCTGGAAAGTCCAATACAATTCTCGTCAACTTACTCAGGAGAAACATGGTATGACCGACCTGCTGATGCCGACCCAGCCCGGCGAAGTTGCTACGGAACCGGAGATCAAACTCTTACCTGCAGCAGCGGCCAAGCTGCGGGAGATCCTGGCGGCGCGCAACCTGACCGACTCCGGACTGCGCGTCTTCGTCTCCGGCGGCGGCTGCTCGGGCATGCAGTATGGCATGGCCATCGAGAAAGAACCCGGCGAATTCGACTCGGTCTACGAGCAGGAAGGCGTGCGCATCTTCGTGGACCCGACCTCACTGATGTATCTGACAGGCGCAAGCATTGACTACGTGGACAACCTGATGGGCGGCGGCTTCCGCATTGACAACCCGAATGCGGTTGCCTCCTGCGGCTGTGGCCACTCCTTCCGCACCAGCAGCCAGCAGGCCCCGGCGGCTGACCCGGGGTACCGGGCGGCCGGCGGTGGTTGCGGCTGCCATTAAATTTCGTTCGCCTGCTCTCCCTCCGACGACCCCCAGGGACATCCGCTCTTGGCGAGATGTCGCCTGGGGGATTTTTATGAATTGAGGTTTCAGCGTCATGGCGATTTCCTGGCCCATCTTTCAACCGAAACGCACCAGCAACCGGCTCTGGCTGGATCTGGGCGACCTGGGCGACCTGGTGAACCCGGCCGGCCCGCACGAGCAGTGGCAGGATCATGGCCTCGGCCTGCTGCGCACCATTCTGCACCAAAACGGCCTGTTCACGGACCTGTTCTCCACCCGGCAGTGCACCAACTGGGAT
This sequence comes from Anaerolineae bacterium, assembly GCA_037442085.1. Classification (GTDB taxonomy): domain Bacteria; phylum Chloroflexota; class Anaerolineae; order Anaerolineales; family UBA6663; genus JANWXR01. The sequence continues at coordinate 23,340 of JBBIQY010000062.1, read as the reverse complement.
CAGGTGAAGAAGAAGATGCAGGGCTATGACCTGCTGATCATGAATGTGCGCTCATACACCTACCCCGTTGCCTATCGCGCTGCCAAAATCTTCAAGGAAGTCAATCCCAACGGACTGATCCTGACCGGCGGCATGCACGCCACCGTCGCCCTCGACGAGATGCAGGCCATCCCCGAGTTCGACAAGATCATTCAAGGGCCGGGCGAGAACATCATCGTGGATCTGGTGAGGGATCCGACCACCTTCCCACGCGTCGTGCTGGGCGTCGGCGCGAAGAGCATGGCCGACTGGCCGATGATTGACCGGACGTTGTGGCCCAAGCCGGCCTCATGGAAGCTGGCCCGCAAATTCCACTGGCCGCTGGAGCCGGAGTGCGGCTGGGGGCCGCCGCCAGTGGCCACGCTGCTCACCTCCCGCGTCTGTCCCTGGCAATGCGTCTTCTGCAACGAAAACTCCTACATCCCCAACATGGGCCGTCGCCCCGTGGAGATGGTCATTGACGAGCTGAATTACCTCGATCGAAAGTATGGCGTCGGCTCGGTCGTCATCCATGATTCGATGTTCTTCCAGAACCCATCCTGGCTGGAGGAGTGGCTGGAGAAGTATCCACGCCGGGCCAATAAGCTCTGGCCGTACTGGGCCGCCGGCCGCGCGGACACGGTACGCCAGTGGCCGGACTTGTTCGAAGCGCTGATCAAAGAGACCAACTGGAACACCGTCTCCATCGGCTTCGAGTCCGGCAGCGATAACGTGCTCCGCCTCCTCAACAAGGAATGCACCGAGGAAGACAACTACTTCACCATTGACCTGCTGACGCGCATTGGGGATGAGATGGAGGCGCAGGGCAAGAAACCGCCGGTGTTCTGGAGCAACATCATGCTTGGCATCCCCGGCGAGACGCCCGAAGATGCCTTCAAGACCATGCGCATGGTCAAGTACACCAAGCGCATCCTGCCCTCGATCTCGTTCTACGCCCCCTACCCCGGCTCGGCGCTCGGCTACCAGCTCATCGCCGAGGGCAAGAGCCGCATGTCCAAAGAGAACTACCACCGCTACCCCGACGACGAGAAGGTCGTCGGCGTGGATTACCAGTTCTACCGCGACCTGCTGGCCGGCAAGTACGACGCCGAGGTGAACCGCGGCCTGGCTCAGGTGCGTCAGGAACGCAAGAACTACCTGGCGGCGCTGACGAAAGCGTAGCAGCGCTCGAGGCTCAACTCGCAATACGCGATGCGCGTTGGGCGCCACGTGTTGTGAACTGCGCAGTGTGAGTTCAAGATGAGCAGCTTCAGCAACCCCCACTACCTGTACCTCTTCGACCTGAAGAATGGGAAGAAGAAGCTGGCTTACGGCCAGTCGCCGGAGGACGCGCTGGAGATTCTGAGCAAGCGCCTGACGCCGGCGGAGATGGACGAGATTCTGAAAGACCGTTACATCAAGATCAATCAACGCAAGTTACAGGAGTATGTGCACCTGCTGGGATAGCCGGGGAGACGCGAGAAAGCAGAAATTGGGTGAGACGAAAGAACCGGCGGACGGCCGGCCCTTGCTGCAGAGCGGGTCAGCTTGCCCGGCTCACCTATGCTGAGGCTGACGGACGAACACAAGCGCCTGTTGCTCGCGTTAGCAGCCGGGCACACACTCAAGGCGCACCGCGACCTGGACGGCCGCAAGGAGTTTCGCTTGCATTACACCGACGGTCGCCCGGCTGAGCCGATCCAACGACGTTATCCGGAAGCATTGGTCGAGGCGGGCCTGGTGGACAGCAACAAAAAGTTCCCCGCTGCAACGTTCTGGCTGACCGAGCGAGGCCGGGCCACTGTCGCCAAACTTTTGGAAAGCCGCCAGCCCTAACCCCGGCTGCGGATCAGCCCGGCGATACCGGCAAATACGCCGACCAGGACCAGGATGATGATGGTGAGGGCGGGTGGAAAGCCGCCGTTCGAAGTCAGCCCCTGCTCAGGCAGCAACGTCGGGCGGACGATGACGGCGGGCGGCGTGAAGGTCGGCAGGCGATTGGCAACCGGGCTGAGGGTCGCTGTCAATACGCCGCCTAACGCCAGCGTTGGCGTGGGCGGAAGGGTCGGCGTGGGAGGGATGTCAATGGCGGCCACTTCCGGCACGCTCGCCAGATCGCCGACGGCCCGCACCGCACCGCCCGAGACCCAACCCACATTCCCCGGCCCGCCGAAGTATTCGATCTTGTACCAGACGAACTGCGTGAACGTGACTTTGCCCAGGATGGGGGCGGTCTGACCCAACACCAGGCGGCCTACGATCTCATACTCACCGCCTGGCCCGGCGCGCACATTGGTGAAGCCCGCGTCGCCAGGCACCTCGACGCGCGGCCCGGTCGGTGTGCCTTGCGCGGCTGGCCGGCCGAGCGGCTCGGCCCGGACGGGCGGCAGGAGCGCCGGGCTTCCCACCAACACCAACGCTAACATCACCAACGCCAACCAATCGACTCTGCCGCGCGCCCTCAATCTCCGATCTCCGGTCATTAATCATCAATCATCCGTCTCGCCGGTCACAACTGCGTCCGTATCTCCCACAAGTCCGGGAAGAACGGCTTGAGGGTCGTGTTCAGATAAGCGACGCCGGCGGAACCGCCGGTGCCCGGCTTCGCGCCGATGGTGCGCTCGACCATCTTCACATGCCGGTAGCGCCACTCTTGCAGGCCCTCATCCAAATCCACCAGTCGCTCGCACAGACGGGAGAGCCAGGGGTTGGTGCGATAGATGGTGATCAGCGCCTGCTGCACCGCCGGCGACGGCGCGACAGGCTGAGTGACATCGCGCATCAGCGCCTCGGGCGGGAGCGCGCCGCCGTTGAGTTGCACGTAGTGCAGGAAGGCATCCCAGAGCGTGGGTTGTTCGTAGCGACGCTGGAGCCGCGCCTGCGCCTCGCCGTCGTCGGCGAAGTGCGTGACCAGCGCCGCCCGCTTGTAGCCCAGCACAAACTCCAGTTCGCGGAACTGCGCGGATTGAAAGCCGCTGGCCGACTCGAGGAAGCGGCGGAAGGAGAGGAAATCCAGCGGCGTCATCGTCTCGAGGACATCAATCTGCGAGACGACCGTTTTCAGGATGGTCAGGATGCGGCGCAGCGTGTGCAGGGCGCGCGGCGTGTCGTTGGCGTGCAGGCGGGCGCACAGGTAATCCACCTCGTGCAGCAGTTGCTTGAACCACAACTCGTAGACCTGGTGGATGATGATGAAGAGCATCTCGTCGTGCTCCGGCCCGGCAGATTTGGGCGTCTGAGCATTCAAGATGTCGCCGAGGCGCAGGTAACTGGAATAGGTTAAGGGCGCAGACATGGACGGCCTTTCTCGATCGAGCACAGGCTCATTGTAGCCGAGGCGCGTTAGTCGGTTTCGCTCAGCAGTTGCAGGGTGAGGCGGAGGATGGGCAGCATTTGCTGTTCGTCGACGTGGTCAGGGGGGGCAAACGCCATGGCGAGCTGGCCGGCGCGGCGTCCGGCGATGCGGGCCTCCAGCCCTTGCAGGGCCTGCTTCGCGTCGGTAAAGCCCACGCGTCCGATCAGCTCGATGGCCTCGCGGCGCATCTGAACCGCCAGGCTGCGGTCGCTGGCCAGTTTCACCAGTTGGGCCGCGGCATTCGGCACACGCTCGAGCAGCCGGGGGAGCGCATCCGACGGCAGGTACACCTGGCCGCTGCGCGCTGCCCGATGCAGTTCGAGCAAGGACAGCAATTGCGGGCGTTCGTATTTGCGCAGATGGCCAGCGACGACGGCGCGCACCTCGGCAGGGTAGCGATAGTCCAGGCCGCGCACTTCGAAATAACCGGCCAGCGCCTGCACGATCTGCGCGCGCAGCGCCAGGTCGGCTTCATCCACGCGCGAGCTGAGCAGTTGAATAGTCAGGTGGGAGCGCCGCACCGCTTCTGCACCCTGCAGGATGGCGAAGCCGCGCCGGCGTTCCTCGATGTGCGGGGAGACGAACATCTCGCCCGCCACCCAGGGATCCACCGACGGGATGACGCGCGGCGCCAGCCGGGCCGGGGGCCGGGGGGCAGCCATTTCATAGCGGACGCGCGAGCGAGGTCGGGGCAAAGCCTTGGCTGCGAATCACACGAATTGAGTCGAACGACCACTCACTTGCGCTTCATGTCTATTCGAAATCACTCGTGGCATTCGCGTCTATTTCTTGCGCGCAGACGGTTTTATCACATCTCGAATCTTTTGCAAAGCACGCTCCGGCTGGCTGCCCAGGTTGACGCGCACGACGCGCCGGCGGCGGGCTAGCAGCGCGCCGTAGTCGCCGAGGGCCTGCGCGTTCTTGAGGCCGGAGAAGGTGTACGCCTCACCCGCGATGGGCGCGTCCACCGTATCCTCCATGACAAGCTGCAGGAAGACGCCGTTGTTGGCGCCGCCTTTATGCAGCTGGCCAGTGGAATGCAGGAAGCGCGGGCCATAGCCGACGGTGGTTGCTGCGCGTGTGAGGTCACGCAGCGCGGCCTGCAACTCGCGCAGCAGCTTCTCGCGGCGCGGCGTGCGCTCGAAATAAGCCATCAGCGCGATGTAGTCGTTGCGCCGGACCAGGCCGAAGTATTTGCGCAGCCGCGCACCGAAGTCGGCGGCGGCGGGCGAGAGCGCCACGCCCGCCTCCGGCAATTGGCCTGACTGCGCCAGCTCGGCCAGGTAACGTTTGGTGATGTCCTTGGCCTCCTGGACGTTGGGCTGATCGAAGGGGTTGATCCCCAGCACTCGGCCCACTGCCGCTGTGGCGATCTCCCAGCGCAAAAATTCGCCGCCCAGATCGTACAGGTCGCTCAGTTGAATCTCGATGACGGGCTGGCCGGCCTTCTCCAGCGCTTTCACGGCCTTGTCGTGCTTCGTGTCTTTGCCCAGCTTCAGATAAACAAAGACACGATCGCCGCCGTAAGCCGCCGGTTTGCCCAGCGGTTCGCCTTCCACCGGCAAGAGGCCTTTACCTTCCTTGCCGGTTGATTCCGCCAGGAGCTGCTCGACCCAGTAGCCGAAGCTGGCGATCTTGCTCGAGAGAATGAAGGTGACCTTATCGCGGCCCGTCTCGGCCAGCGCACCAAGCGCCGCGCCCAAGCACAGGGCCGGGTTGCGTATCGTTGGGATGTTGCCGCCGCAGGCGCTCATCATCGTTCGGGCGCGCTCGAGCAACTTTGCCACGTCCACGCCCATCAGCGCCGCGGGCACCAGGCCGAAGTAGGACAGCGCCGAATAACGGCCGCCGATCTCCGGCGGGTTGAGGAAGGTGCGGCGGAAGCCGCGCTCACGGCTCAGCGCCTCCAACGAGGTGTGGGGATCGGTGATCGCGATGAAGTTTTCGCCGGCGCGGTCGCCCTTGAGCTGCGTCAAGCGATGCCAGAAGAACTTGAGCATCGCGTTGATCTCGGCAGTGCCGCCGGATTTGCTGGCGATGATGAACAGGGTGCGCGCCAGGTCGCTGCGCGCCTCGGCGGCAAGCACGGCGGCCGGGTCGGTGGAGTCCAGCACGAACAGATCGAGGTAGCCCTTGGCGACGCCGAAGGTGGTGCGCATCACCTCCGGCGCGAGCGACGAGCCGCCCATGCCGCACAACACGGCATGGGTGAAGCCGGCGCGGCGCACTTCGCCGGCGAACGTCGTCAGCTCGGAGACGCGCTGCGCCATCGTTTCGGCCACGTCCAGCCAGCCCAGGCGGATCCTGATCTCGGCCTGGTGCGCGGCGTCGTCCGGCTTCCACAGAGTCGGGTCCTTGCGCCACAGCCGCGCGCCGAACTGGTCGGCGTCCAGTTGCGCCAGCGTTGCCTCCATCGCTTTCTGCGCTTTGCCGAGCGCCAGCCGCTGGCGGGCGTTCAGCAATACCGCCTGCCGCCGCGCTTCGATCGTGGCCAGCAGCGTATCGAACGACTTCTTGAAAGAGGCGACGCCCTCCACCTCGAGCTGCCGCGTCACGTCGTCCATCAGGATGCCGAACTCTTCGAGCTGCTCGACCACGCGTTGCGCGTCGCGCACCTCCTCGTCCAGTCGCAGCTCGGGTTGACCATGATCCTTGTAGGCGATGATAGTCGCCGGCGGCATGGTGTTCACCGTGTCCGGACCGATCAGGGCTTCGACATACATCACGTCCGGGTAGGCGGGGTTCTTGGTGGAGGTGCTGGCCCAGAGCGGGCGCTGCAGGCGCGCGCCTCTGGCCGCCAGCGCGCTGAAGCGTACAGTGCTGAAGTGGCGGCGGAATTCGGCGTAAGCGAGTTGGGCGTTGGCGATGGCGGCTTTGCCTTTCAACGCTTGCAACTCCTGCGCCTCTTTGTCGCCCAGCTTCTGGATACGCTCGTCGAGAAGCTTGTCCACCAAGGTGTCCACCCGGCTGACGAAGAACGAGGCCACCGAAGCGACGTGGTCAATAGGTTTACGGGCCGCTACACGCCGCTCCAGGCCGGCCAGGTAAGCGTCCATCACCTCGCGGTAACGCTGGATGGAGAAGATCAGGGTGACGTTGATGTTGAGGCCGTCGGCGATGGACTGCTCGATGGCGGGCAGGCCTTCCTTGGTCGCCGGTATCTTGATCATCAGATTGGGTCGGTTCACCGCCCGCCACAGCCGTCTGGCTTCTCTGATCGTCGTCTGTGTATCGCGGGCATAGTGCGGCGCGACCTCGATGCTGACGTAGCCGTCAGCGCCTCTCGTCTTCTTGTACACCGGCGCGAAGGCGTCCGCCGCCGCCCGAATGTCCTCGAGGCTGAGCGCATCAAAGATCTCGGCGGCGGATTTGCCGGCCAGCGCCAGCTCGGCCAGCGCCTCGTCGTAAATGTTCGTCTGGCCAATGGCTTGCTCGAAGATGGTGGGGTTGGAGGTCAGGCCGGTGATGTCGCCCTCTCTGATCATCTGCTTGAGCTTGCCGGTCGTGAGCAAGTCGCGGCGGATGTTATCGTGCCACGGCGACTGGCCGAGGCGTTGCAGTTCACGAAGTGGATTTTGCGGCATATGATTTTCCTCTATGGCGGCGGGCCTCATCCCTCCGCCTCGATCTGTAACAGTTTGTTCAGCCGCCGGACGTGGCGCGCCTCGCCGCTGAACCGTGCGCCGAGGAAAGCGCGCACCAGCTCCGGAATGAGCTCCGGCCCGATGATGCGCGCGCCCAGGCAGAGCACGTTCATGTCGTCGTGCTCCACGCCCTGATGCGCCGAGTAGGTGTCGTGACAAATGCCGGCGCGGATGCCGCGCATCTTGTTCGCGGCCACACACGCCCCCACCCCGCTGCCGCACAGCAGAATCCCGCGCTCGGCCCGGCCTTGCTGCACGGCTTCGCCGACGGCTCGGGCGAAGTCCGGGTAATCTACCGCCTCCTCCGCCGAATGCGTCCCTAGGTCCAACGCCTCATGCCCAGCGGCGCGCACGGTCTCTATCACCTTTGCTTTTGCGGGGTAGCCCGCATGGTCGGCGGCAATGGCGACTCTCATGAGCAAGTTCGACTACACGTAAGCCAGGTTCGGATCATTCCGAATATATGCGGGAACACTCCCCAAGAAGGGAAGGCGGGGCAAGTGATGCCACTGCCGCAGCATGTGATAGGTAGGTGACGTCAACAGGCGACACGCCTCCACGGCGGGCCGCCAGTCCTCGCGACGAATCTCAACCAGGGCCTCCCAATCGGGCAACAGGCCGAAATCCCAGGCTGCGCACAAGCGCGCGATGAAGTCAATTTCCTCCGCCAGCGTGTTCAGCGCGGCGGGTGGTTCGACGTCGGGATATAGCGCGCCGTCAATTTGAAACATTGCTCGCAAACTCCTCGGCAAACCACGCGCGCAATTTCTCGGCCTCAATCTTTTTCTCTGGATCCTCAATGCTATCCAACGGGCGTGTTTGCTCCAGCCGCGCCAAGTGAGCGAGGATCGCGGTCGTAGCCCGGCGCCGGTCGGCATCTTCTTCAGCTAATCGCTGACGTTTCTCCCAAAGCTCCCAGCATTGAGTCACCGTCACCATCCCAACCCGGCACAGCGTGTAGATGTCGCGGAGGTCACGGGGTGCGCCGCGCTCCACCAGGGCCGACATTTTACTGGCGATCAAATCAGGCAGGCTATCCAGACGCACGCCTCCCGGCCACAGGCCGGTAACGGCGGGCTGCAACTCCGCTGAACGCCGGGCGATCTGGAAGCTGAAGCGCGTCCGGTTGTCCTGGCTTAGCTCAACGCTGACCACATCGCCCCAGGCTCGGGTACGTACCTGACCAAAGGCCCGCAAGGCTTCTTCCAAAGCTCGCCTGATCGCTCGGCGCTCTTGATCGCTGATCGGCTCGACCCACCAAGCATCAACGTCATGAGTCATTCGATACTCGTGGTAATGAGCCAACCCGAATGCACCACCCAATGACACACGCGCCCCCAGCCCGCTCGCGGCCAGTGCTTCCAGACAGGCCTGGGCATAAGGGGAGACGTGGCTGGGTCGCCGTGGTTCAATCATCTAGCTCGTCACAAAATGCCCGGCGGCGCGCACGGTCTCGATCACTTTTGCTTTCGCGGGGTAGCCCGCATGATCGGCGGCAATGGCGATTCTCATCGGGAACGCCTGAAGCTCAGCGGACTTTCCCCAATACCGCCAGCGCCTTGGCCACTACATTCTCGACGGTGAAGCCCAACTCTTTGAAAACGCGCGCTGCCGGGGCCGAAGCGCCATAGCGGTCGAGCGTCAGTGTGTCGCCGTCGGCGCCGATCCATTTGTGCCAGCCCAATTCCACGCCGGCCTCCACGGCCAGCCGGGCGGTGACCGCCGCGGGCAATACGCTTTCCCGGTACGCAGCCGGTTGCTCCTGGAACAGCTCCCAGCACGGCATCGAGACCAGGCGCGCGCACACGCCCTGCGCGGCCAGTACCTTCTCGGCTTCGACGATGAGCGCGACTTCGGAGCCGGTCGCCATGAGGATGAGCTGGGGCGATTCGAGATCGGGGTTGAGCACGTAAGCGCCGCGCGTCAGGCCATCCGCCGAGGCGTAGCGGCTGCGGTCGAGCACGGGCAGGTTCTGGCGCGTCAACGCCAGCGCCGTCGGGCGATGACGGTTCTGGATGGCGACGCGCCAGGCCCAGACGGTTTCATTGGCATCCGCCGGGCGGATGAAAAGCAGGCCGGGGATGGCGCGCAGCGCGGCATAGTGCTCCACCGGCTGGTGGGTTGGGCCATCCTCGCCCACACCGATGCTGTCGTGCGTGTACACCCAGACGCTGCCGGCGCGCATGATGGCCGAGAGCCGCACGGCCGGGCGCATGTAATCGTGGAACGTCAGGAAGGTCGCGCCGTAGGGGATGAAGCCGCCGTGCAGCGCCAGACCGTTGACGATGGCCCCCATCGCGTGTTCGCGCACGCCGAAATGCAGGTTACGACCCTCGTAGCCCCAGGCGCCGCCGCTCGTCCCCTGTGCGCCATCCGGTGAAGTGTGCGGGCTTTGGAAGTCGCCGGCGCCCTTGAGCACGGTGAACGTCGAGGGGTTGAGGTCCGCCGAGCCACCCATCAGTTCGGGCAAGCGCTGGCCGAGGGCGTTGATGATGGCCTCGCCCGCCTTGCGCGTGGCGATGCCTTTCGGGTCGGCGGGGAAGGCGGGCAGGCCGGCGTCCCAGTCGAGCGGGAGTTCGCCGGCGAGGCGGCGCTTGAGTTCGCGCGCCAAGTCGGGGTGCGCCTTCTCGTACTTCGCCCAGCGCTGGTTCCAATCGGCTTCGGCCTTCGCGCCGCGCTCCAGCGCCTTACGGAAGTAAGCGACCGCCGCCTCGGGTAAGTGGAACAGCCCGTCGTCCGGCCAGCCCAGGTTCCGCTTGGCGGCCTTCAACTCGTCCGGCCCCAGCGGCGAGCCGTGCGCCTCGAACGTACCCTGTTTGTGCGGCGCACCATAACCGATGGTGGTGCGGACAATGATCAGCGAGGGCTGATCGTGCACCGATTGCGCCACACGCAGCGCCTGTTCGAGCGCGGCCAGGTTGTTGCCGTCGCTGACGCGCTGAACCTGCCAGCCGTAGGCAGCAAAGCGCAGCGCCACATCCTCACTGAAGGCCAGCGAGGTAGTGCCGGCGAGTTGGATGCAGTTGTCGTCATACAGCACGATGAGCTTGCCCAGTCGCAGGTGGCCGGCCAGCGAGCAGGCCTCCGAGGCCACGCCCTCCTGCAAGTCGCCGTCGCTGGCGAGCACGTAGGTAAAGTGATTGATGATCTCGTGGCCGGGCCGATTGTAACGGGCGGCCAGGTGTGCCTCCGCAATTGCAAACCCCACCGCGTTGCTCAATCCCTGCCCCAGCGGGCCGGTTGTCGTCTCGACGCCGGGCGTCAGGTGGCTCTCCGGGTGGCCGGGGGTCAGGCTGCCGTACTGGCGGAACTGCTTGATGTCGTCGAGCGAGAGCGGGTAGCCGGTGAGATGCAGCAGCGAGTACAACAGCATCGAGCCGTGACCCGCCGACAGGATGAAACGGTCACGGTCGGCCCACTGAGGGTTGGCCGGGTTGTGCTTGAGGAACTTCGTCCAGAGCGTATAGGCCATCGGCGCAGCGCCCATCGGCAGGCCGGGATGGCCGGAGTTGGCATGCTGCACCGCGTCGGCGGAGAGGAAACGAATGGTGTTGATGCTGAGGGTGTCGAGGTCAACAGTCACAGGTTGGTCTCCGGGAGGTTGGCCTGATTATAATGCGGCTCGGCCAAATGTCGGATCACACCGGTGAGCGCAGCGCTCTGCAGAGGAGACGCCGATGATTTTCCTGTTCGACGTGGATGGCGTGCTGGTGCATAGCCGCGCCTATCACCTCGGTTTGCAAAAGACGGTGGAATACTTCAGCCGGCGCTTAGGCCTGAGCGAGCCGCACACGCTGACGCAGGCGGAGATTGATCTGTTCGAGGCCAACAGCGTGACGGTGGAATGGGAGAGCAGCGCCATCTGCGTGGCGGCGCTGCTGCTGGCCCGGCTCGCAGCCGGGGCGCGCCCCGACCCCGAAGCGGCGCAGCGCGAGGATTTCTGGTCACTGCTCGACACCCTGGCCGCGGAACCGGTCAGCGTGCCGCGACCGGACTTCGCCGCGCTGGCAGATCGAGTCGGCGCGATCACCCGGCCCGGTCAGAAGCCGTCCCTGGCGGCGTTGGAGATGTTTACGTCCCTGGCGCCGCGCCAGGGTGCGCCGCTCCGCAGGTTACTGGCCGACTGCTACGATATTGATTCTTCGCCTACGCACCAGGTCATGCAGAACTTTGCCATCGGCCATCAGGGGTATCAGGAGAGCTACGGCCTGACGCCGCACTTTGAACACCATGCCCTGTTGGAGACGGAGGATACGCCCTGCCTCAGCCCGGCCCTGCGCGAACAGTTGCTGGCCGAGCGTTCGGCTGGCCGGCTGTTCTTTGCGTTGTACACGGCGCGGCCCAGCCGCCCGCCCCGTGAAGTCCGGGAACAGTTGCGCGGCTACACGCCCGAGGCCGAGATGGCGCTGACGCTTATCGGCCTGGACGGCGACGTGCCGACGATGGCCTTTGGCAAACTGGAGTGGGCGGCGCGGCGCGCGGGCCGCTCGGCGATAGACTACGTGAAGCCCTCGCCCGTGCAGGCGCTGGCCGCCATCGCCGCCGCCTACACCGGGCGGGAGGCCGAGGCCATTGATGCTGCCCTGGCCGTGCAACGCGGCGACCGCCTGCCCGATTTGTATGCGGGCTGCGCAAACGAACACGTGCACGTCTTTGAGGATTCGGCCAGCAGTTTGCGCGCCGTTGGCCGCGCGGTGGAGCGGCTCAACGCATACGGGCTGAATCTCAAACTGACACGCCACGGCATTGCGCCGGAAGGGTCACCCAAACGCGCGGCGCTGGCGCAAATCGCCGATCACGTTCACGCCGACATCAACGCCGGCCTGCAAGCGGTGGGCCTGGCGAAGGCAATGCCTTCGCCAGCCCGGATTGACCCCCTCCATGACGAAGTTTAGAGAGAAACTCTTAGCCTGTCGTAGCCGAGGGCTCGGCGAGGTCGGAGAGGCGGCATAGGCGACGAGCCAGGTCGCGCAATTGTGCCAGGCTTACAGGTTTGAAGAGCACAAGGTCGAAGTCTGTCTGCAGGTAGTCGGCCAGGTGCGGGTCGCCGGTGACGGCCACCACACGCGCCCCGACCGTCTGACAAACCTGCACAAGAGGCGGCTGGACTTGCGCCGCCGGCAGGTCGGCGGCATCCGCCAAATGCAGGTCGAGCACCACCAGGCAGGGCCGAAGCGCCACCACGAGTTCGAGCGCGACCCGGGCCATGGCCGTCAGATGAACTTCAAAGCCGGCACGTTGCAGGGCGATCTGGAATGATTTGGCCAGCGCCCAGTCATCTTCGACCACCAGGGCAAGCGGAGGGGGCATCGCTTCCTTCGAGCAAACGGTTAGACGCAAACCAATTCAGAAACAGGCAAGTACGGCTCGGATTATGCAGATGTTTCGTAAAGATTGAACAAAATTGGCCCGGCCAACTAGGGTAGAATCCCTGCATGGCAGAGGTCGGCTCCATTGACCTGAGCGCACAGGGCGACCTGACCATCAGCGGCGATATCGTTGGGCGCGACAAAATCGTCAACCAGAAGCAGGTCGCGCGCGGACAGTACGTCCTGCAAATCGGTAACGTCAACGGCGGCGTCGTCAACATCCAGCAGGGCCAACCCGCCATCCGGCCGCGCCCCACCCCCATCCACCTGCGCCCACGCCCATTCCGTAATCTTATTGGCCGCGAGGTGGAGCTGAAGATCGCCAGCGACGAAGCCCGCAACCTGACGCCGGTGGAGTTCTACTCGGAGCCAGGACTGGGCAAGACCGTACTACTGCGCCGGCTGGCGCAACTCGAAGACACCGCGTCCTTCCCCGACGGCGTCATCCACCTCTCGGCTCTCAACCGCCCCTTTGTCGATTTCGCCCAGTTGCTGTACGACGCCTTCTACGAGAGCAACCCGCCGCTCGCCGTGAGCGGGGCCGAGATTCAGCACGGCTTGCAGGACAAGCGCGCTCTGGTGCTGGTGGACGATGTGTCCTTCTCGCGCCAGGAAGTGGAAACCCTGCTCGGCTACGCGCCAAACTGCGCCTTTATTCTGGCATCGAACGAACGGACGTTGTGGGGCGAGGGGCGCGCGATTGCGCTCAAGGGCCTGTCATCGCAGGAGGCCGTGCAGCTCATCGAGCGTGAGTTAGGGCGGGATCTGCCCGAGCCGGAGGAATCCGTGGCGGTCGAACTGGCGGCCTCGGTGGAAGGTAAGCCGCTCTCGCTGTTACAGATCGCCGCGCTGGTGCGCGAAAAGGGCGAGTCGCTGGCGAGCGTGGCCGCGCGCCTGGCGGGGACCACGGCCACAGCCGCCGTGCTCAGCGGACTGGCTTCTAAAGAGGCCCAGGTGCTGGCCGTGCTGGCGCCACTGAAAGGCATGCCTGTGCCCGCCGTCCACGTCGCCGCCATCACACAAATGCCGGATGCCGCACAGGTGCTCGAGTCGCTCACGGCGCGCGGCCTCGTCCAGCGCCACAGCCCGCGCTACAGTCTGCGCACGCCCGAAATCGAGAACGAGATCAAGCAGCGGCCCGAAGCGAAAGGCCTGGCGGAGCGCGCGCTGCAATACTTCATCGAATGGGCCCGGCAGCAGCACGACGCCGACGAAGTGCTGGAGGCCCTCGGACCGACGCAGGCGCTGGTGAGCTGGGCAAGCGCTAATGGTCGGCCCGGCAAAGCGGTGACGCTGGCGAAGCTGATCGAAACTCCCTTGATCTTGCTCGGGCGCTGGGAGAGCTGGCGACAGTTGCTGGAGACCGCGCTGGATTCGGCGCGCGCCGCCGGCGATCGCCAATCCGAAGGCTACTTCCTGCACCAGCTTGGCAGCCGCGCGCTGTGCCGGGGCGAAGAAGCGTTGGCGCGTGAGTTGTTGGACGCGGCGCTCAAGGTGCGGCAGGCGCTCGGCGATACGACGGCGCTGGCCGTGACCCAGGGCAACGCGCAGGTGGCCGGGCTGGCCGGTGTGCCCGCAGCCGTCACGCTGCCGGCCGCCGCTGCGCCTATGGCCGCCGCACCTCTACCTCTCATCGCGCCGGCGATCATAGGCACCATCATCACCGTCACGATCGTCGCCGCGCTGGCATTGCCCACCGCGTTCACGCCCTTCATCGCGCCCACGGCCAGGCTCACGCCGACCATCGCCGAGAGTGCCACGCTCCCGCCATCGCCCACGTTCACCGTCGCGCCGACCGAAACGCTCACTCCCCTGGCGAGCGAGACGCCGGCCGTGCTCGCTACGACGCCAGCCACGCGCACCCCCTCCGTTACCGCCACTGCGACGGCCAGCAGCACGCCCTCTGCCACGCCGACCCGCACTGCAACGCGCAGACCGTCCCCCACGAACACGAACACGCCCACCCTCACCCTTACACCTACACCGACGCGCGCGCCGCTCGTCATCGGCTTCACCGCCGACGCGCTCAGCGTGCGTCCTGAAGAATGCACCACGCTGCGCTGGAGCGTGGAGAACGCCGACCAGGTCTTCCTGTACGGTGGGGAATACGGCGGGCCGCCCGGCTTCGGTGTGGTGGGCAACGACTCGCGCCCGGCCTGCCCGCTGGAGACGCAGACCTACACACTGCGCGTTTTCCGCGACGGAGGAGTCACCGAGCGCACCGTCACCGTGACGATTGCCGATGTGACTCCGCCGCCCGCGCCCGTCCTGCTCTCGCCTGTTGATCGCATGTACCTGCCATGCGCCCAGCTCGTCACGCTGACCTGGGCGGCAGTGTCGGATGCCAGCGGCATCAGCCGTTACGAATGGGGACTGGAGTTCGCGCCGGATTACGAGTCGTTTGAGGCCTTCAGCTCAGGCGCGACGACCGACACCTCTGTAACGGTGCCGGTGCCAGGTTGCGGCGGCTATCGCTGGCGGGTGCGCGCGGTGGATGGGGCCGGCAACGTGGGCGCGTACGCCACGCCCGAAGAGTTCGAGATGGATTAGTGGAGGCGCACCAGAGCGCGCCTGCCCCTAGGCGGCGGAAGCCGCCCGGGGCGCTGCCGCATCGCCCTGTCAGCGCACACGCATCTCCCGTTCGAGGCCCTTCTTCTCGCGGAGGGCGGCGTACCCACCGCGCCAGCCATCGCCAAAGGTGTTCTTATTGGGCAGGTTGACCTTGGCGAGGCGCGACATCAGCTCGGCCATGAGTGCCGGCAGATCATCCCAGTGGTTCTCCAGCACGATCTTTTCCAGCCGATCGGCGGTGGCCGCTGTCCATTCCCACTCGCGGCGGAACTGGTCGGCCTTCAGCCAGTAATCGCGCTTCTCCCACGCCGCGCAGGTCGCGTCAATCGTCTCGGCGATTTCGCGCAGCGCCAGCGCCAGATAGGCGACCATGTCGCGCGCGTCCTCATCCAGCCTGGGCTTGCCGGCCAGATCGCGCAACGTCCATGCCACAGACTTCATCAGGCGGTCACGGGTCTTGCCCACACCCTCGGGCTTGATCAAACGGCTCACTGAGTTGGTCCTCTTTATCCTGGGATCGCACGCATTGTAGCACGGCGGGATATGGATGGCCGCGGCGCAGTCCGCAAGTTCAAGTACAATTCGCCAACTGTAGCCCGTGCACCCATCTGTCATGGCCACCGTCCCGCCTCTCCCGCCCCTGACTCCGGCGGCGTGAATCTCCATGCCACTGCTCGAATTCTTCGCCCATTCTCCAATTCTCCAACAACAAGATCTATGAACCCGAAATTCACCGAACTCAAGAACCGCCTGGCCGAAATCCATGACTTGAACAAGATCAGCTGGGTGCTGGGATGGGACCAGCAGACGATGATGGCCCCTAAGGGCGGCGCAGTGCGCGCCGAACAGATCGCCACCCTTGCCAAAATCGCCACCGAAAAGTTTACTGCGCCGGAGATCGGCAAACTGCTCGACGACCTGCGCCCGTACGAAGAGAGCCTGCCGTTTGATTCGGACGAGGCCAGCCTCATCCGCGTGTCGCGGCGCGATTACGAGAAGGCGGTGAAGGTGCCGGCGGATTTCCGCGCCGAAATGACGCGGGCAGCTTCCCTGGCCCGGCAGGCATGGATACAGGCGCGCAAGGACTCCGATTTCGCCGCTTTCCTCCCCCACCTGCGCAGGAATGTGGATCTCAAATTGAAATATATCGAATACATGGCGGACGGCGCCTCCGAGCCGTACGACATTCTGCTCGACGACTACGAGCCGGAGATGAAGACGGCGGAGGTGCAGCGTCTCTTCGACGATCTGAAGGCGGGCCTGATCCCGCTCATCGCCGCCATCCGCGTCAGGGAGGGCGCGGTGAGCGACGACTGCCTGCACGGCCATTTCCCGCTCGAGGCGCAAAAAGCGTTCTGTTGGAGCCTCATCGAACAACTGGGCGCTTCGCGCGAGAGCTGGCGGCTCGACCCGACGGTACATCCGTTCGCCAGCAACTCTGCCACGCAGGATATCCGCATCACCACCCGCTACTATGAACATTTCCTCAACCCGGCCCTCTTCGGCTCGCTGCACGAATTCGGGCACGGGCTGTACGAGCACCAGATCAGCCCGGCGCTGGAGCGCACGCCGCTCTGCCGCGGCGCATCGCTTGGCCTGCACGAAAGCCAGAGCCGAATGTGGGAGAACCTGGTGGGCCGCAGCCGCCCGTTCTGGCAATTCATGTACCCCAGGCTACAAACCGCCTTCCCCGAGCCATTCGGCCGCGTCGAACTGGAAGCCTTCTACCGCGCCATCAACAAGGTACAGCCGTCGTTCATCCGCGTCGAGGCGGACGAGGCGACCTACAGCCTGCATATCATTCTGCGCTTCGAACTGGAGCAGGAGATGATCTCGGGCAGGCTGGCCCTGCAAGATCTACCCGAAGCCTGGAATGCGCGCTTCAAAGACTACTTCGGCCTGGCCGTGCCCAACGACGCCGACGGCGTGTTGCAGGACATCCACTGGTCGGGCGGCATGATCGGCTACTTCCCCACCTACGCGCTCGGTTCGATCATCGCCTGTCAGTTGTGGGAGAAGGCGCTGGAGGCCGTGCCCGATCTGGGGGCGCAGTTCGAGCGCGGCGAGTTTGGCGCGCTGCGCGAGTGGCTGCGTGTCCACCTTCATCAGCACGGGCGCAAGTTCACGCCGGTTGAGATGCTGCGCCGTATCGTCGGCGGCCCGATTGACGTGGGACCGTTCCTGCGCTACCTACGCGCCAAGTACGGCGAAATTTACGAATTGAACGCCAACGGAGACGGGATGAGTAGAAAGTAGGACGGGGTTTCAGCCGGCGATGGATTTCATCGGGACAGTTGCAGGCGACGGCGATACCGCTGCCTACAACCCGGCAACCCGATTTCCGAAGGGCCCGGTATTTTTCTCTTCATGCCGTAGGCAACTCGAACGAAAACGTGCTGCCCCGGCCCAGCTCGCTTTCCAACTCAATCCGGGTGTGATGGGCCTTGAGCAACTTGCTCACCAGCGCCAGGCCCAGCCCCATGCCGCCGGCGCGCCGCGTGGCGGAGCCGTCCGCCTGATAGAAAACGGCGAAGATGCGCTCGCGTTCGTCATCGGGGATGCCGGGGCCGTGGTCGCTGACGGCGATGCGCACACGGTCGCCGCGGCGCTCGGCGACGAGCTGCACCTCGCTATTGAGCGGGCTGAACTTGATGGCGTTGTCCAGCAAGTGGCGGATGACGCGCGTCAGCGCCGCGCCATCGGCCAGCACCGGGGGCAGCTCGAACGGGACGGTGGTGCGCAGGGTAACATTGCGCCGCGCGGCCCGCGCCATCAGGGTCTCCACCGCGCTCTGGCACACGTCGTACACCGGCACCGGCGCCAGGGTCAGCGGATGATCCTGCATGTTGCCAAAATCCACAATGTCTTCGACCACGCGCTCCAGCTGCTCCGTCGCTTCCTCGGCCACGCGTATGCCGCGCTCCTGCTCAGGCGTCAGGTCACCCAGCGCACCATCGGCCAGCAGCGTGACGGTGCCCTTGACGTGCAACACCGGCGTGCGCAGCTCGTGCGCAACGTTCGTGATGAATTCCGACTTGAGGCGGTCCAACTCACGCAGCTCTGACAGCGCGCGTTGCAATTCGGCGGTGCGCTCGGCCACACGCCGCTCCAGGTCAGCGTTGGTGGCGCGTAGCTGATCATACAGGCGCTTGATGCGCACCAGCGATTTGACGCGCGTCACCAGCTCAATCGCATCGAACGGCCTGGAGATAAACTCGTCGGCGCCGGCTTCCACACCGCGCGCGCGCTCCCGCGCGCCGCGCAGGGCGGTGATCAGCACGACGGGGATGTACAGGGTGGCCGGGTCCGCCTTCAGGCGGCGGCAGACCTCGTAGCCGTCCAGGCGCGGCATCAACACGTCGAGCAGCACGACGTCGGGCAATTGCCCGCGAGCCAGCGCCAGGCCCTCTTCGCTGTCCTCCGCCGCCAGCACGCTGAAGCCCTGCGGCTCCAGCACGTGGGTCAGCACGTGGGTCAGCAGCTCGATGTTGCGCGGGTCGTCGTCCACCACCAGCACCGAGGCGGGCAGCACGTCGAGGCGCGGTATCTCTGCCAGTGTCGCTTCATCTAACACGGCAAACGTCTGGTTCATAACACCCATAGTACGACCGGTTGTCCAACCCGGAAAGATGGAGGCGGTTACGACTTGGTTTACGACCAAAACGGCTCGGGCAGCCGAAGGCGGATGGTATAATCCCCCGCGACGTGCGCTAATAATCTCTGAGCGGAAGTGCTGGAACTGGCAGACAGAACGGACTTAGGATCCGTCGGGGCAACCCGTGAGGGTTCAAATCCCTCCTTCCGCACCTGTCCAAACGGCCAGGCTCTCCGCGCCCTCATCTGACATTTCGCCAATGATGGCGGTGATACACTCTCACGGAAGGACATCGTGCTGAAGATCGAAACGCACACTCACGACGATCGTACCCTCCACATGACGGTGGAAGTGTCGGAAGACCGCGTCAAGCCGGCCCTGCAGGCGGCCGCTCGCGAGATCTCCAAGCGTTACCCGGTGAAGGGCTTTCGCCCGGGCAAGGCGCCGTTCGAGTACGTCGTGCGCGAATACGGTGAGCAGGCCGTCTACCAGGCAGCCATGGACGACCTGGGCCAGAAAGTTTACGCCGAGGCCCTCGATCAGGAGAAGATCGAAGCCTACGGCCCCGGCTCGATGGTGGACATGCAGCTCAAGCCGCTGGTGCTGAAGTTCGTCGTGCCGCTCAAGCCGATTGTAGATCTGGGCGACTACCGCGCGCTGCGCGTGCCCTATACTGCGCCCACCGTCACCGACGAGGAAGTGCAGCGCGTGCTGGACAACCTGCGTGAGCGGCAGGCCGTGCTGGAGCCGGTGGAACGCCCGGCCCAACTGGGTGATGTGGTCACCCTGGATATCAACGCTTTCCTGGGCGAGGGCCTCAACCCGTCCGACTTCCTGATGGCCGACAAGGACGTGGCCCTGCAACTGGACGAGACCGGCGACTGGCCGATGCCCGGCTTTCCCAAGCAGGTGCTCGGCCTGTCCGCCGGCGAGACGCGCAAGTTCGACCTGGTCTTTGCCGACGACTATCCCAACGAGTCACTGCGCGGCCAGACCGCACACTTCGAGGTGATCGCCAAAGAAGTGAAGCAGCGTCTCCTGCCCGAGTTCAACGACGAGTTCGCTAAAGAGCTGGGCGAGTTCCAAACCCTCGAGGAGCTGCGGAACCGGGTGCGCGAGGATCTGCGCCGCCAGGCCGAGCGCGCTACCGAGCGCGAGTACACCGATGCCGTGCTCAACCACCTCGTCGAGCAAAGCACGATCGTCTATCCCCCTCACCTGTTGGAGCAGGAACTGCAAGACATGCTGGAGGATTTGGATAGCCGCTTACGCGAACAGAACCTGACCCTGGCCGATTATCTGAAGATCGAGGGTAAGACTCAGGAGCAGCTCCAAGACGAGAACCGGCCGCGCGCCGAGCAACGCCTTAAGCGCGCTCTGGTGTTGGGCCGCATCGTCGAGGCCGAAAAGCTGGAGGTAACGCCGGAAGAGGTCAAGGCCGAGATAGACCGACAGAGCGCCCTCTACGGCGATCAGGCTGGACGCGTACTGAAAATCCTGAATTCCGACAAAGGCCGCCAGTCCCTGGTCATCGAAATGCTCACCAACAAGGCCGTCCAACGCCTGGCGGCCATTGCCCGCGGTGAGGCGCCGCCACTGCCGACCAGCGAAGAAGCGACGCCAGCGGAGGCGCTGCCCAATTCAGCGACCGCCGCCACCGCGGCCTGAACCCAAACTGCGGCGCATCCCAACGCGCTTTCAATAACCCTTGCGAGGTAAAGACATGCTGAGCCGATTTGACCCCACTTCCCTGATCCCGATGGTGATCGAAAGCACCGGCCGCGGCGAGCGCGCCTACGATATCTACTCGCTGCTGCTCAAAGAGCGCATCGTCTTCGTCGGCACGCCCATCAACGATCAGGTGGCGAACGTCATCGTCGCCCAACTGCTGTTCCTCGACCGTGAGGATCCGCAGCGCGAGATTCAGATGTTCATCAACTCGCCCGGCGGGATGATCTACGCCGGCCTGGCGATCTACGACACGATGCGGATGATCTCGGCCCCCATCTCAACCACCGCCGTCGGCCTGACCGCTTCGTTCGGCACCATCCTGCTCATGGCCGGCACGGCCAAGCGCTACGCCCTGCCCAACGCCACCATTCACCTGCATCAGCCGCTGGGCGGCGCCCAGGGCCAGGCCACCGACATCGAGATTGCGGCCAAGGAGATTCTGCGCAATCGCGATCTGCTCAACAGCATCATCAAAAAGCATACGCGGATGACCGATGCGCAGATCAAGGAATACACCGACCGCGACTTCTGGATGACGCCGCAACTGGCGGCCGAGCTGGGCGTGGTGGATGAAGTCATCGAGTTCCCGGCCAAGAAGGAAGCTGCCGTCAACGGCAAGAAGAACTGACGGGTTCGGGATTGCCGATCTTCGATTGCGGATTGCGGCCGGCGCACCGGCAGGCAATCCGCTTTCTGTTTTGAGTTAACCCCGGCCCTGAAACCGTCGCCGGCGCGGGGTTATAATCCCTGCCATGCTCTTCCGTGACGTGCGCGCCTGCATCATTGACATGGACGGGGTGCTGTGGGAGGGCAACCGCCCCCTGCCCGGCCTGATCGAGTTCTTCGCCGCCCTGCGCGCCGGCGGGATCCGCTTTCTCCTCGCCACCAACAACGCCAGCCAGACGCCCGAGCAATATCTCGAGAAACTGGCCGGCTTCGGCGTCACCGTCGCCCGCGAGGAGATCCTCACCTCGGCGCAGGCCACGGCGCTCTACCTGCGCGGGCGGACGCCCAACGGCGCGCGGGTGTTCGTCATCGGCGAGGCCGGCCTGCGCCAGGCGCTCACCGAGCAGGGCTTCGCCTTGTGTGAGCTTTGGGACGTTACGGCGCAGTACGTGGTGGTCGGCATGGATCGCGGGCTGAACTGGGACAAGCTGGCGACGGCCACGCTGAATGTGCGGGCCGGCGCGATGTTCGTCGGCACGAACCCGGACCTCACCATCCCCATCGAGCAGGGCATCGTCCATGGCAACGGCGCGATCCTGGCCGCGCTGCAAGCGGCGACCGGCGTCGCCCCGCTCGTCATCGGCAAGCCGGAACCCACGATGTACCAGATTGCCATGCAGCGCCTGGGCGTTGGTCCGGCGGAGACCATCGCCATCGGCGACCGGTTGGACACCGACATCCTGGGCGCGGCCCGCGCCGGCCTGCGCAGCGTGCTCGTGCTCTCAGGCGTCAGCCGGCGCGCTGATGTGGAACGCTCCGACGTCAAACCGACCTGGGTCTTCGAAAACATTCGAGAAGTAGCGCGTCAATTCCAGAGCGGGTGAGGGTCTCCCCGCTTATCGGCCCCATATGCTCCCCACCGACTCATTCTTCACCGACCTCGACCAGACACTTACCGCTTTCACCGACGCCGACCGGCCCCGACTACGCAAGATGGTCGAGGAGTTGGGGCGCATGGCCGAGCGCGTCCCAAGCGTGGCCGAAAAATGTTATGCGTACCAAGCGCGGCTGTACGCCCGCTTGCAGGAATACGAGCAGGCGCTGGCCGCCGTGGATCGCGCCATCGCCTTCGCGCCGTTCGACCGCGACCTGGTGATCCTGCGCGGCGATATCCATCGCGAGGCGGAGGAGTTTTCCAAGGCCATGCTCGACTACAGCCATGTGCTGGAGCAGGACTCACAGGCCGTCACCGCCCGCATCCATCGCGCCGACATGCTCCTGGCCGCGGGCAAACCCGCCCAGGCGTTGCAGGATATCAACGACGCCCTCAAGCACGAGCCGCGCTCGCTGCGCCTGCTCTACCGGCGCGGCCTGGTGCTGGCCGACCTACGCCGCATTGCCGAAGCCTGTGCCGATTTCCGCCAGGTAGCCCGGCTCAGCCCGGAGAGCGAGTTGCGCAAGAAGGCGGAGCAGAGACTGCGCGAGCTAGGGGAAGCGTAACGGGTGAATCGGGACAGGTAACACAAAATAGTTGGCGACCTGCGCCTGGCGCTTGTCCTGAGCCCCTGCACCTTCCATGTCCATTCCCTCGTTCTTCGACCTCACCTACGCCGACCTGAGGGCCCAGCTTGAGGCTTGGGGCGAACCGCCCTACCGCGCGACGCAAATCTGGCAGGCGGTGTACCGCGATTTAGCTGCCTCGCCGGCCGCCATCACCACACTGCCCAGGCTACTGCGCGAGAGGCTGGCGGCGGCGTTCAGCTTCGGCACCCTCATCCCCGCCGCCGAGATCCAATCTTCCGATGGGCAGACACGCAAGTACCTGTTCCAACTCCCAGACGGTAGAGCCATCGAGGCCGTGCTCATGGGTTATGAGAAGCGCCGCACCACCTGCATCTCTACCCAGGTCGGCTGCGCTATGGGCTGCGTCTTTTGCGCCACGGGGCAGATGGGCTTCCAGCGTCACCTGTCGGCGGGCGAGATCGTGCAGCAGGTGTTGTGGTTCGCGCGCGAACTGAAGGCACGCGGCGACCGGCTGACCCACATTGTGGTGATGGGGATGGGTGAGCCCTTCCACAACTACGAGGGCACGCTGCGCGCGGTGGATGTGTTGACCGATCCGGCGGGCTTCAACTTCGGCGCACGGCGCATTACGATCTCGACGGTGGGGCTGGTGCCGTTGATCGAGCGCTTTGCCGCCGAGAAGCGGCAGGTCAACCTCGCCATCTCGCTGCACGCTGCCACCGACGAACTGCGCAGCGAGTGGCTCATGTACAGCACAAGTGCTGGGCAACCATAACCGAGATGAAAGCTGGGGTGACGCGCTTGAGATTGATACCGAACTCGCAGATGGCGATGTAGCGGCCCAAGTAACGCTTATGGACGCCGCGA
>JBBIQY010000061.1:0-25689 GCA_037442085.1 Anaerolineae bacterium | reverse complement strand
GCGCTGGCCTTGTTGATGGCTTCGAGCGGCAGCGCGACTTCGATCAGCTTCCTCATCGCCCGGGTATTGTAGTCCATCTGGGGCGGAATAGATAACGAGCGTTATCAAAGGGTGTGCACGCCAAAGATGTCAGTGACAGCCGCATCCTGAGCGGAGCGGGCTGCTTTTGCCCGCGCAGTCGAAGGAGCGGCTGACAACCTTTGCGTGCACACTATCAAAGGTGAGGTCAGGGCGGCGGGCTGGCCCGGGCAATCAATTCCGCAAAGCTGTAGTTCAGGCTGACCACCCCAAACTCCGGCTCGCGCTGGAAGGGCCGGCGGAGATAATGAACGCGATGGTCGCCATCGTCCAGGAACTCGACGATGGCCAGGATATAGTCCTGCGGCTTGTTGAGGGAGTACAGAACTTCGTTGCGCGTGACGGTGATGGTCTCGGCCCCGCTGACACGGCCCTTGACCTCGATGAAGCGCAGCCGGCCGGTGCCGGGCACGCGGCTCTCGATATCGTAGCCGAGCTTCTCGGCCTCGCGGTCGGTCGGCTCGAAGCCGAGCCGGCGCTCGACCTCCATCACGATGGCGCGGGCGCGGGCGGCGGAGGCCTGGGTGTCGTGGGCCATGGCCGTTACGGGCGTCGGCTCCGGCGGCGGCCGCATCCGGCGCAGCAGGCCCAGCGGGATCACCAGCAGGCCGCCCAGGATGACGGGCGGCAGGGGCGAGATCTGTTTCTCCAATTCCAGTTCGGCCATACGTTTCTGCAGGCGCGCTTCGAGGGCGTCGGCGCGCTTGCGGGCCTCATTGGAGTTGAGCCGGGCGTTTGGCCTGCCCGCCTGTTCCTGGAGTTTCAACTCCTCGGCCCGGTGATCCCAGTAAGCTATCTCCTTTGTCAGACGCTCCTTGACCGCCGCCTCGGTCTTGGCGATCAGGTGTAGGCGCTGGCTTGTCACCTCCCTCAAGTGTTCCGGCACGACGTTTTCGATGGCGTACGTCTGGGCGATTTGCTCCAGGCTGTGGCCCGAGAGCGACGAGGGGCCGCGCTGAATCCAGGCGCATTCCGGCTGCGCCAGGAACTCGTCCACGCCCGGCTCATCGTCGCGCAGAGGGCGGTAATCCAGATAAGGGGCGTAGTGCAGATGACGGGCCTGGCCGTTGGCTGTCAGCTCTACGTAGAGCAGGCGTTTGGAGATGAGTTGGCGCTCGCCGCTGCGCGTCAGGCGGGCGTCCTGGATGGCGTGCTCCAGGTAAAAGAGGACGCGCGGCTCGGCGCTGGCGTCGGTCTCATCCACGAGCACGGCGCCGCGGCGCAGCAGATCGCGGTGCTGTTCCAGGGTCAGGTCGAGCGTAGCGTCCAGCAGGGGATGGCCGGGGGCGACGAAGGCGGCCAGCGGCTGTCCGGGCGGCGCGATCAGGTCCTTCTCGAAGGCGATGCGCTCGTAACGCGGCAGCACCGGCTCGCCGAGGCCCGGGAGCCGGTCGCGGTTGCGCACCTGGGCCGGCACATGCGTCACTTCGTAGCGCCGGGGCTCGCGTTGCCGCACCGTGCCGCCCAGGCGTTTGAAGGCCTCCAGGAAAAAGGAGGCGATGTAGTGCGGCTGGAGGCGTCGGGCCTCGGCGCGCTCCATGTCCTCGCGGATGCGATAGACGCGGCCGGCGTCCATGACCTCGTGAGTCAGGGCGCGCTCATCCACCAGGTCGCGCAGCCTGTCCGGGTCGAAGGCCGCGGCCACCTTCTGGGTGAGCCGGGCGCGCACTTCGGGCCGCTCGCCGTCGCGGATGGCTTCCAGCAGCAGATCGCGCAGCGGCCGGCCGTCGAACTCCACCTTGCCGAGCACATCGAAGACCCGGCCGCCCAGCGCGCGGCGGGCCTCCTCCAGCTTGGCCAGCAGGGCATGATAGACTTCGCCCTCGCGCGTCTCCTGTGCCACCAGGTTCCACAGGTGGCAGACCTCGGTCTGGCCGATGCGATGGATGCGGCCGAAGCGCTGCTCGATGCGGTTGGGGTTCCAGGGCAGGTCGTAATTCACCATCAGGTGGGCGCGCTGCAGGTTGATGCCTTCGCCGGCGGCGTCGGTGGCCAGCAGCACCCGCACGGCGGGATCGAACCTGAAAGCTTCCTGCGCCTTCAGGCGCTCCTCCCGGCTCAGGCCGCCGTGGATGCTCACG
Organism: Anaerolineae bacterium; assembly: GCA_037442085.1. Lineage (GTDB taxonomy): Bacteria > Chloroflexota > Anaerolineae > Anaerolineales > UBA6663 > JANWXR01. The sequence continues at coordinate 23,530 of JBBIQY010000061.1, read as the reverse complement.
ATGGCCTCTCGGCGGCCCAGCAAGGTGGCGATGCGGCTCTCCAGGTAGTTGAGCGTGTCGCGGTGCTCGGTGAAGATGACGAGCTTCTGGCTGGGCGAGGGCCGGGGCGCCGCGGGCGCGCCGGCCTCGTAGGTTGTGCGTTCCTCGGCCAGCCGGTTCGCCATGAGGGCGGGGGTGAAGATCTCGGCGAACAGGCTGGCCAGCTCGCGCCATTTCCGGTCTTCGCCGCTGCGCCGCACGGCCTGGGCCAGGGCCGCCAGCCGCTTCAGCGTCTCGATCTCGGCCTTGAGTTCGGCGATGGTGCGCGCCGCCGTGGACCGACTCAGCAGCTCGTCCTCGATCGTCTCGAGCTCGTTATCCGGCAGGTCTTCGAGTTCCTCCACCGCCTCGGCATCGAGCAGCGAGCTCTCCAGGCCGGCGGCGCCCAGTTGGCCGGCGCGCTGGAGCAGCTCCAGCTCGCGCAGACGATTTTCCAGGCGCTCCTTGCGTCTGAGCAGGGATTGGTAGATGGCCTCGGGCGATGAGGCAAGCCGACGCTGGAGGATGGTCAGTGCGAAGCCCACCGTCCCGGCGCGTTTATCGTCCTGCAAAGCCTCGGCGCGGTTGAATTCCTCGCGCACGTAATCGGTCACGGCCCTGTAGAGCTGAGCCTCCTGGTCGGAGAGCTGGTACGGCACGGTGTGGGCGTGGCGCTCGGGGAAGAGCGGCGTCGCATCGAACTTGAGCAGATCTTCCTTCACCATCCGGCGCATCAGGTCGGAGATGTCGGCGGCATGGGCGCCATCGCGGTGTTGGCCCTCGAAGCGGTCGCCATCCAGCAGCGCCAGGAAGAGCTGGAAGTCAACCTCCTTGCCGTTGTGCGGCGTGGCGGTCAGCAGCAAAAAATGCCGGGTGAGGGTGGAAAGCAATTGGCCCAGCTTGTAGCGCTTGGTGGTCCTGACCTCGCCGCCGAAGTAGGTGGCGGACATCTTGTGGGCCTCATCACACACGATGAGATCCCAGCGTCCCTCGGGGGCGGTCAGTTTGGCCTGAACCGCCTCGTCGCGGCTGAGCTTATCGAGCCGGGCGATGACCAGGTTGTTTTCCAGGAACCAGTTGCCGGTGCGGGCCGCTTCCAGTTTGTCGTTGGTCAGGATCTCGAAGGGGAGGTGAAAGCGGCGAAACAACTCATCCTGCCACTGCTCGACCAGGCTGCCCGGACAGACGACCAGACACCGCTGCAGATCGGCGCGGGCAATGAGTTCCTTGATCAGCAGGCCGGCCATGATCGTTTTGCCGGCGCCGGGGTCGTCGGCCAGCAGGAAGCGCAACGGCTGGCGCGGCAACATCGCTTCGTAGACGGCCGTGATCTGGTGGGGGAGCGGTTCGATTTGAGACGTATGTACGGCCAGAACGGGGTCGAACAGGTGGGCCAGGCGGATGCGCAGGGCTTCCGAGACGAGCCGGAACAGGTGACCGTCCCCATCGAAGCTCCACGGCCTGCCTTCGGTAACGACTTCCAGCCGCGGTTCATCATGCCGGTAGAGCAGTTGGTTGGCGACTTTGCCGGCAGGGTCTTTGTACGTCAGCTCGAGCGCTTCAGACCCAAACCACTGAACGCTGACGACGGTGACCAGTGCATTCGGCAAAATGCCGCGCACGGCTGCATTGGGGCGGAGGTCTTCCAGTCTAAACATGGGTCAGGTCCCTCGTCGGAGCGCGAGGGCCGGTAGATGTTCCGTCGGGCGTCTAATGGAGGGAGCCGCCGGCCTGTCGCTCATTGCGGGCGGGCGGCTCGGGGAAGGAGCGCCACACCCTGTGTCCACGCGCCCGGCGCGCCGGCCATTGCCCGGCTGCAAAAAACAGCGCGGGCCGTTAGAGCGAATGGATTGCGAGGGATTATAGCCGCGCGCGACGACAATGCCAGGTGCGCGCAGATTTGTTTACCGTGAGGGAGAGGGAAGCGCCACGGTCACTGAAGGCGTGCTGGGCGACGCCCCTACGCCGCATAGAGCGGGGCCGGCTCAGGCGGCGGGAGCCTGGCCGGCGGCGGCTTTCGCCTTCTCGCGCTCTTTCTTGAGGCGGTAGGCCCGGTCACCCTTGCTCTCTTTCATGCCCTTGAGAATGGCGACCTCCTCCGGCCAGTGCAGGTTGAGCGGGTGGCGCGGGTCCTCCGGCAGGTCGGCGCCCTCTTCCCAGGCCATCACGGCCAGGATGGCGGTCGCGGCAGCGACGGCGGCGAAGGTGCGCCGCATGCCCGTCATCGGCCCGCACTGCATCCAGTCGCTCCACAACACGGTCGAGAGCGCGGTCAGGCCGGCATCCATGCCGCGAAACGCTTCCGGCCCCCACTGCTTCAGACAGTTGGTCCACATATAGGAGGCGTTGGCCGGGGCGTTGCCGGCCGGCAGGCCGTATTCCTCCTTGACCAGGCGATTGGCCAGCAAGCAGAAGCCGTGCGTCGGCAGGTTCATCACCGTGGTGTCCACCAGGATCGACTCGAAGCCGGCGCCTTCCACCACCTCCATCATCTTCTCCAGGCTCTTCAGCCGCCCCGAGGGCCGCTTGTCTTCCATGTCGAACGGTTGCACGATGACATGCCGGATGCCGAGTTCGCGCAGCTCGGCCACCTGGGCCGGGATGTCGGGATCCCAGGCGGTGATGCTGTTGTAGTTGAACCGTTCCTGCAGACCCAGTTTGGCCACGTAGCGGGCGGCCGTCAGCCGCGCCTCCAGCGTCCAGGTGTCAATGCCGAAAGGCAGTTTGTCGCTCACGCTCAGGAAGAACTCGGTGTAGCTCTGGGCCTCTTCTTCCGTCGGGGCGACGAGGCCGACCAGCGCCGGGATGCCGAACTCATGGGAGAGCTGCTCCAGCTCCTTCACACGCGCCGCGTAGGCCTCGCGGTCGAACTCCGGGGGCTTGCGTTTCCTGACCAGCTTGTCTTTGGTCTGGAACATGTTGTACATCATCAGCGGCGGCCGTTCGCCCGGCTGGCCGCCGACCGGCGCGCCCCAGATGTTGAAGACCTTTTGCGGTGTGTCGAGGCGGAAGAGGTTCATGTCGCAGGTCCTGTGATGGGTTGGGCCTCCCTCATGGCTGGCCGTCGGGCGACGGTTTGGCCATCGTCGGCGCGGTCACCCCCGCTGCGACGTCCTCGGCCCGGGCCAGCGCGTACAGCACGGCCGACAGGCGATTGAGGTAGGCGATGAGAAGTGGGTTGGGCAGGGGGGAATGGTTCTGGAACATCGTCACGTAGCGCTCGGCGCGGCGGACGATGGTGCGGGCCAGTTGCAGGGCTGCCCCGGCCATGCTGTCGCCGGGCACCACGAAGCCGTTGCCCAGCGGGTTGCGGGCGACGATGGACTGGTATTGCGCTTCCAGCCAGTCCAACCGCGCCTGGGTGATCTGCGACGGCGGGCGGGCCTGGTCGGATTCGGCGGCGAATTCGGACATCATCCAGCACAGGTCGCGTTGGACGGCCAAGACCAGCTCCTTGGCCGCCGGGCTGGCCGAGCCGGCCCGCACCAGGCCCAGGGCCGAGGACGCTTCGTCCAGCGTCCCCAGCACCTCGAAGCGCAAGTCGGACTTCGGCACGTTTTGCCGGTCAATCAGATCCGTCAGCCCCAGATCGCCGCGCCACATCGCTTGTTTCCTATGTTTCCTAAGTCGGCTGGAGGAGGCCGTCGGCGCCCCACTCTTTCTGCTGGCGCTCGGCCTTGAATTGGTCGCCCAAGTCGCGCAGGACGCCGATCATGTTGAGCGCTTCCTGCAGGGCGTTGGGGGCGTCCTTGCCGGTGCCGTCGGCGCCCCACTTCTGGGCGATGTCCTCGTTGATCGGCGCGCCGCCGATCATGATCCTGGCCTTCGGATTCTTGGCCCGGATCTTTTCGATGACGACCGGCATGCCGATCATCGTCGTCGTCATCATGGCGCTCATGCAGACGATGTCGGCGTCGGTCTCGAGGTACTTCTCGACGAAGCTGTCCAGCGGCACATCGCGGCCCAGGTCGTGGACGGTGAAGCCGGCGACTTCGAACATCATCTTGACCAGGTTCTTGCCGATGTCGTGGATGTCGCCCTCCACCGTGCCGATGACGACGGTGCCCTTGACCATCGTCGCCAGGTCCATCTTGATGTGCGGCCGCAGGATGTTCAGGCCGGCGTACAAGGCGTCGGCGCACATCAGCACCTCGGGCACGAAGTATTCGCCCTTGGCGAAGTACACGCCGACGACATCCATGCCGGCGGCCAGGCCGTCCATCACGGCCCGATAGGCGTTCAGGCCGAGCTCCACGGCCTCGTTGGCGGCCTTGACGACGGTCTCCTCGTCGTACTCGATGACGCCGTTCTTCAGGCGTTCGAGGATGTCGGCTTCCTGTTCCGGAGTAGCGGTCATGGTTACCTCCATAAATTCGCGTGAGGGGCGGGAGAGCCTAATGCCTCGCCCTCGCTCCATACTTCTGCATCGCAGCCATCATGGCCTTCATGTTCTCGGCGGGCACCACCGGCCAGATGTCACAGCCGGGCCATACGCCGTCGGCGCCCTGCTCGATGGATTGCTTGATCATCGTCTCCACCTCGCCCGGCGCGCCTTCGCAGAACGGCGCGCCGAACGGTTTGTAGTTGCCCAGCAGCACCACGTTCGGCACTTTGGCCCGCGTCTCGTTCAGGCGGTTCATCTGATCAACGCTCAGGGCGTCGGCCCCGGACTGGGCCATCAGCTCGACGATAGGGTTGGTGTCGCCGCAGATGTGCAGCACGGTCGGCACGCCCCGGCTCTTGATCCGGCTGAAGAGGGTCTGCAGGTTCGGCAGGACCAGTGATTTGAACATGCGCGGGCTGAGGATGCTGGAGGTGGCCCCCATTTCGCGCACGGTGATGAAGTCGGCGCCGGCCTCGATGTACAGCGTGATCACTTTGGTCAGGTACTCGACCATGAAGACCAGGTGGCGGTTGACGGCATCGGGCTTCTTGGCCGCCATCTTTAGCAGGACCTCCAGGTCCATCACCTGGCCCAGCTCGGTGAACGGCCCCAGTGTCCACGAGCCGATGGCGATTTCGTTCCCGACCTCGCGCTTGAGGAGGCGGATGGCCTCCAGCACCACCGGGAGGCGGCCCGCCCGGGAAATGTCCGCCGGCTCCTGCCACTGGAACTCGGTGATCTGGCGCTCGATGTCTTTCATGACGAACGTCTTGGCCTCGGCCTCGCTCAACCCGTCGGGCACGTGGACGGTGGAGCGATCAATCAACTTGCGGGTCATCGTGGGGTAGATGATCTGGCCCTGATCGGCCTTGTCGTAGTACTTGACGGCGGCGCCGAGCGACTCGGCGACGACGCCCATGTCGAAGGGCACGACCGCGCTCTCCACGCCAAACAGGCGGTAGGTGCTGGCCGCCGCGTCGGCCATCTTGCGCGCATCAACGTGAATCTCGTTGAAGCGGTAGCCGAGCTGCTGAATGCCCTCCAGGGTGATGCTGCCCATCCCGGAGAAGTTCGGGAGGCGATCAACCTTTTGGCCGCGCAGGACGTTGAGAACGATCTCTCGGGAAGTGCCGGACATGACAAGGTCTCCTGTGGTGGGTGAACCCGTGACGATCTCCGAGGCAGCGGGAGGGTTATGGCTCGGCCTGCATCAGGTGCGCCTTCCACTCCGGTTCGGAGTCCAACATGCCGACGATCACCGGGCGCGGGATCGCCAGCAGCCGCGTATTCAAGGCCATCGCCCTGGCCGAGGCGCGATGCGGCTCGCCGCAAGCAATCGCCCTGCCGTTCAAGACCGCGCCTTCCTTCAAATCCCTCGTCTGTGAATCGGCGTCCTGGGTGTTGAAGGTGAGCGCGACCGATCCTTCTTTGACGATGTAGAGCGCCTCAGGCGCACTGCCTTCGGCGAAGATGGCGCTGTTCTTGCGGAAACGGACTTCCTCGGTGGCCGCGGCCAGGCGGCGCAGGTTGTCCCGCGACAGGCTGCTGAAGAACGGATTGTTCAGCAGTAGTCGCTGAGCGCGCTCATGGGTCGCCTTGTCCAGCATCTTCTGCAGGTGCGGGAAGGCGTCGCTCATGTGCGGGAAGTGCATGGCCGCCGCGAACTGCTTTTCGAAGTCGGGCTCGACCGTGAGCTCGACGTACTCGATCTGCCGGGCGATGCGGTCGGCCTCGGCCCGCTTGTCCACGTTGAGCAGGGCCATCCGGGCGCCGTCGCCCGCGGCGTTGCCCACGGCGTACACGTTGCGCAGGTCGCAATCCGGGTACAGGCCCATGGCCATCGCCTTGACCTTGTCAATGAAGCTGCCGAAGGCCCCGGCCAGCACGACCTTATCTACCTTGGTGACGCCCAGGCGCCGCATCATGATCTTGGCCGCCGAGTACATGGCGGCCTTGGCCAGCTGCAAGGCCCGCATGTCGTTGACGTTGAAGGTAATGTCACGGCCAATGGCCGTCTCGTGGGCCCAGGCCAGCACGAATTCCATCCCCGCCGGGCCTTCACGCAGGCGGGGTGAATGAGTCTCCTTGGAGAAGCGCCCGGTGGCGTCCACCACCCCGGCCCGGTACATCTCCCAGCCCAGGTCAATCATGGCCGAGCCGCACAGCCCGCGGGCCTGGATCTGTTCGGCGGGCAGCTCGTTCGACCATTTTTCCTGGCCGATGACCTTGAAGCGCACCTCCCAGGTGGTGGGGTCAATGTCAACCTTCTCGATGGCGCCGAGGGCGGCGCGCATGCCGTATTGGATCTGCGCTCCCTCGAAGGCCGGGCCGGTGGGCACCGAGGACGAGATCAGCCGCTGCCGGTTCCCCAGGACCATTTCGCCGTTGGTGCCGATGTCAATCACCAGCATGATGTCGTCCTGGTTGTACGGCTCCTCGGCGATGACGCAGGCCACGTTGTCGGCGCCCACGAAGCCGGCCTCGTTGGGCAGCACGTGCACGTTGCCCGAAGGCAGGATGTGCAGCCCGAAGTCGCGGGCCTTGACGTCCACCGAGTGGTGGATGGCCGGCGTGAAGGGCGAAACGCCGACGTACTTGGGGAAGATGTTGAGAAAGATGTGATCCATGCAGGTGTTGCCCACCAGCACCGCCTCGGCGATCTCCTCGGCCGTATAGCCGGAAGCCTCACACACCCGCGTCACGATGGTGTTCAGGCCTTCGAGGACGGCCTGATGCAGCTTTGCCAGGCCGTCGGGGTGGGTCATGGCGTAGGTGATGCGGGCCATAACGTCGTCGCCGTAGGGCGTCTGCGGATTCATCATCGATTCGGTGGCCAGCACCCGCCCGCTGTCCAGGTCGCACAGGAAGCCGGCGATGGTCGTCGTGCCCACATCCACGGCCAGCCCCAGCGTGTATTCGGCCAGGCCGGGCACCACGCGGATGACTTCCCGGCCCTGCCAGACGAAGACCGTCACCTTCCACTCGCCCGAACGCACCGTCTTCTGCAGTTGGGTGAGAACCCGGTAATCAATCGCCAGGTTTTCCAGCCCGTGTTCGGCCCGCAGAGCCTCTTGCAGGCGTTCCCAATCCCCCAGGGGGTCGCGCAGCGTGGCCGGCTTCATTTCGACAAAGTAGCGGCACACAGCGGGCCGGATGGGGATGTTCAGCTCGCGGGCCGACTTGCGGACCAGTTGTTTGACCGCCCGGCTCTCCTCGGGGACGAAGACGACGACCGGCCCGTGAATGGTGGCCACGCAGCTCTGACGCAGGTTCGGCTCGGTGAGGCCCTTCGAGCGGAAGAACTCGCGCTCGCGCTCGAGCACGGGGTTCAGGTGCCCCAGGCCGGATTCGATGCCAAACCGCTCGAAGAATCCCTCTTCGATACGGACCCGGCACTTCGAGCACATCAGCCGCCCGCCGCAGGGGGTCTCGATCTCGACCCCCAGGCTCCGCGCCGCTTCCAGGATGGTCGTGCCGTCCTCGACCTGTCCCCGGCTGCCCGAGGGCTGGAAGATGACCAGGTGTTTGGCTTTGGCCTCGTCTGCCATTTCGTCTTCACGCTGGGCGGAGTTGAATCGCGCCCTTATTCTTTAGGAAGGCAGGTGTAGAGATGCAATCCGCTGGCGGCAATGGCGATGTCGGTCGCCGCCGCCAGCTCGGCCTCGGTCGCCCCGGCCTTCTTCGCCGAGAAGTAGAAGTAGCTGACCGCGCCCTGGCTGCCCAGTACGAGCGAGGCCACCATCGAGAGCAGGTTGTTGGTCTTCAGGTCGAACGGCGACTTGGCGAACACTTCGTTCGTCCACTCGTAGTACTTGCCTTTCATCTCCAGGGGATCGGCCATGTCTCACTCCGTGGTGGGTGCGCTGCGCTTCCCGCCGGGCGATTGCCAGACGGTTTCGAACGCCAGCGGTGACAGATCAACGCCGACAAGCTGCGATGCCAGGCCGGTCACGCCCTGTAGGTCGGCATCGTCGGCACCGGCCTGCCGCGCTCTTTTGAAATAATGCTGAGCCAGCTCCGGGTGACCCATGATCAGGGCGCCGGCCAGCGCCAGCAGATTGGCGTCTTTGGAGTCGTGGGGCACGTTGCCAAAGACGCTGTCGGCCCAACTACGAGGCGGTTGCTGCTCCATGGCCAGGCTCCTTTATGTCCCTGCCCGTCCGCCGTCGGCGCGGCCCCCGTCGGAATCGGTCGGTGCCGGCCCGTGGCCGAAGGTGATGGTCACATCCTTGGGCAGGGCGATGCCGGCCTCGACCTCGATGGCCTTGAGGATGGCCGCCGGGATCGGGCAGGCGGTGTGCCGGATGTGCTGCGCCGCCGACTGGTACACGGCGCTTTCCGTCATACGCTTGAAGACCTGGTGACCCTTGCCTTTCCACTGGATATATTCCAGGTCCGGATTCATCGCCGTGATCTGCTCACACTCGCTGTGGACGGTCACCTTGACATGGGCGGCGTCCACGCTGGTCACCTCGATCACTGCTGAGTGGCCGCATATCCCGGCGAAGACTTCGACCCGGGTCATAGAACGGCCTCCATCATTGCCTGCACGTTGCCAAGCGGCGTCGTCGGCGTCATCTCACAGCCCGTGGTCAGGATGAAACCGTCCGGGCCGGCCGCGGCCAGGCAGCGCTTGGCCGCCGCCAGTACGTCGGCGATGCCGCCCTGATCCATGACGTGCACCGGGTCAATGTTGCCGGCCAGGCAGGCCCGCCCCTTACAGACCTGCTTGGCCATGGCCAGGTCAACCTTCTGATCCAGGCTCAGACAGACCGCGCCGGTTTCTATCATCAGGTCCCACTTGTCGGTGGTGTTGCCGCAGATATGCAGCCAGGTGCCCACGTGATAAGTTTTGCGGGCCCAGTCAATGAACTCGATGAGCGGCGGCAGGCAGAACTTGGCGAAGGCTTTGCGCGAGATCAGGTCGGACGAGGCCGAATGGTCGGCCAGGCTGATCAGGCCGATGAGGCGCTGCTCGAGGAACGGCTTGTAGTAGTGCTGCAGGACCCGCAGCGCGAATCCGGTCATGTGATGGATCGTCTCGGGCGACGTGAGGGTGGCCCGCAGAAAGCCATCCAGGCCGTACATCTGGCCGGCAGTAGTGAACGGCCCCCACTGGGTGACGGCGACGATGGCCGAATCGCCCAGCGCCTGGCGGACGCGGCGGGCCGTCTCACGGATGGTGAACAGGGCCGGGTCGCGTTCCAGCTCGGTCAGGTCGAGCCGATCAACCTCTTCCACGCTGTCCACCACGATCGGTGCGATCACTTCGGGCGCTCCCAGCCGGGGATAGCGGATACGGCCGCCGAGCGCGGCGATGAGCAGGTTGTTGAAGCCCGAGCCCACAAAGACGATCGGGCTGGGAACCTGCTTCTGGATCGCCAGCACCGTCTCCGTCATCAGGTCGGGATCGGTCGCCACTTCGCGCATGGATCGGCCGGTTTGCCGAACGCTCCACTGCCCGGCGCCGAAGAGGGTCGCCGGCGTCTGCGGCGGCGCGCCACAGCGCAGAGCTTCGTGAACGGCGTCGGGCGAGTTCCTCGGCATCAGCTGTCTTCATCCGGCAGGCGCTTGGCCAGCCTGGCCAGGCGCCGCGAGGGATAGGCGGCGATGATCTCGGCGACGACGGCCTCGACGACTTCGGCTGCTGTGCCCGGCCGCTCGCTGGCCTCCCCCCAGCGGAAGGCGGCCTGGTAGGCCTTTTGCTCGGTGGCGCCTTCGGCCATCGCGGCGGCGTCCACCACCGCCTCGAACTCCCGCGGCAATTGCCGCGTCACCGGCCCGTTCTCGTCGCGGGCGCGGACCCCGTAAGGGATGTCTTTCCAGTAGAGAATTTGGACTTTGGCCATAGCCCTGGGCCTCACACTGCGTCGGCGATGCCTCGCTGGATCACCGGATGGGCCTGGATGTTCCAGACATCGGCAAAGAACTCGACCAGCCCATGAATCACGGTCGGGTCGTCGGCCTGCATCACCCAGAAGGTCTTTTTGGGAGAAGCGCCGAGCACTTCATACCGGGCAACCGTCTGGTATTTGCCCGAGTAGGGGCTGCGGCGCTCCCACTCGATGAAAGCCTGACGGTTGGCTCTGATCTGCTCGAGGCTGACGCCGGGCTTGGCGTCACCGATCACGACGAAGATCACGCAGGCCTCCCAGTCGGGCCATGACTCATAGGCCGCCGACTGTCTGTTCGCCGACGTGCTGGGCGCGCGCCAGCATCTCGGTGGAACCGTTCCCGGCCGTCTCCAGGTCGGGGATGAGCTCCTCCATCAGCCGGGCGAGGCGCTCGTTCTCGCGGGCCTGAAGACGAAGCCGCGCCTGGTGCATGGCCGGCAGGGCGATGGCTGGTGGACGCGCGGAGTGGCGCACCGGACGGCCTTCACGCATCTCGATCAGGCCCTTTTCGTGGAGGGCACTCAGGACATCGTAGACGCGTTGCCGCGGAATGCCGGCTCGATCGGCCACCTCGACTGCGGTCGACTCCGGACAGCCCAGGAGGGCCAGGTAGGTGGCTGCTTCATATTTGCTGAAGCCGATTGCGATGAGACGTTCTGGGTCGAGATTACCGGACATGTACAGACTTTGTCACGGGCATATTGGACAATCACAACTCTATCGTGGTGACAACAGTATTGCATAAAAAGCCGGCCAGAGTCAACTGGTCGGCCTAAATTTGATGTGGTGGGTCATAATTTCGCCATGTCGAGCATCGCCCGCAGGTTCTCCATTGAGATAGTAGGCGGCAAATCGCAGCCACTGGTCAAAATGAACCCCTCGCTCCCGGCAGCAGCCTCCATGCAGGCCTGGCCCGCCGCGCGCACCTCGTCCGGCCCCTTCTGGTTGAGGATGGACACCGGGTCTATGTTCCCGGCCAGTGCGATCTTGGCGCCGATCTTTTCACGTGCCGTGGCCAGGTTGACCTTATAGTCCAGGCTGAAGCAGGCGGCGCCCGTCTCGGCAATGGACTCCAGCTTGTCGGTGGTGTTGCCGCAGATGTGCAGCCAGGTGTAAGCGCCGTGGTCTCTCGCCCAGCCGATGAGGGGCTTCAGGTAGGGCAGGGAGAAGGTGCGGAACACCCGGTCGGAGATTAGGTCGCCGGAGCCGGTCGGGTCGGCGATGGAGAGCATGGGGATGACCTTCTCCTCGAGCAGCGGCGTGTAAAACTGCTTGACGAGGCGGGTGGCGAAATCCAGCATTCGGTGCACCTCGTCCTTCTTCTTCAGCGTCGCTTTCATGAAAGGCTCGACGCCGTACATCTGCCCGGCTAGCGTGAACGGCCCCCAGGCCGTCACCGTCACCACCACCTCGTCGCCGATGGCCCGCGCCACCAGCCGGGCCGCCTCGCGGATGTTCTGAATCACCGGGTCCTGCTCGATGACGGTCACATCGGTGTTGACGATCTCGTCAGCCGACTCTTTGACCAATGGCGCCTCCAGGTCCGGCGCGCCCAGCGGCCGTTCCTTGACCTTGCCGCCGACCGCGGCCGCCAGGTAGTTGTTGTAGCCGGAGCCGACGTACACGATCGGGCTGCGCAGCTCCTCGTTCGTCTTGATCAGCAGGTCGGCGTAGGCCTGCGGGTCGGCGATCATCTCGCCGAACTGCTTTCCCCAGTGCCGGATGGTCCACACGCCGCCGCCGAAGATCGTCGTCGGCACGCGGCCGGCCGACCTCAGCTCGAACGCTTCGAAGATGGCTTCTTTGGGTGTCATATCATTTTCCTCGGGTGGTTCTAGACCGACACGGTTGTGGAAACCGTGCCGCTCTTGGCAAATAGGGCGAGTAAGTCAAGTCAGGCTGTCAGGCCTCCAATCTCCGGGTGGGCGAATAGCCCCGGCTCGCCGCCCGTGTGCAGGAACACGACCGTCTCGTCTTTTCCAAAGCGCCCGGCGCGAATCTCGCCGATCAGCCCGGCCATGGCCTTGCCGGTGTAGGTCGGATCCAGAAAGACGCCCTCGCTTCGGGCCACCAGGCGGATGGCCTCGATTCCCTCCGGGGTTGGGATGCCGTAACCGGGGCCGATGAACTCGTCCCGCACCACCACCTCCTCCGGCTCGATTGTAATCTCATGCCCGATCAGCCGCGCTGCCTCGACGGCGAACCGCCTCACTCGTTCGACGCACTCGGCGACCGGCCGGCTGACGGTGAACCCCAGGAGGCGATAGGGCGCCTGCTCGATCTTCGCCCCGGCCAGCAGGCCGGCCTGAGTGCCACAAGAGCCGACCGCCAGCACCAGCGCGCTCGGCTGCACCGCTGCCGCCCGCAACTGTGCCGCCAGCTCGCGGACGAAGTCAACGTAGCCCAGCGCCCCCAGCGCCGAGGCCCCGCCGCGCGGGATGACGTAGGGGCGGCGCCCGGCCTGCCGCAGCTCCGCCGCTGCTGTCTCGATCATTGTATCCACCAGCGCCCGGTTCGGGTGATTGGTGAAGCGCAGCTCCGCGCCCAGGATCTCGTCCAACAATAGGTTGCCCTGGGTCTCCGCCGGGCGCGCCCCGTGCATGACGGCGACGACATCCAGGCCGGCGGCCCGGGCCGCCGCCGCGGTGGCCCGAATGTGGTTCGATTGCGGCCCGGCCCCGGTGACGATCACGTCCGCCTCTTGCATCAGGGCGTCGGCCAGGTAATACTCCAGCTTGCGCACCTTGTTGCCGCCGAAGCCGAAGCCGGTCAGGTCGTCGCGTTTGAAGAAGAGGCGCGGCCCGCCCAGGGCCTTCGATAGCCGCGCGGCCTCCGCCAGCGGCGTCGGCAGGAGGGCCAGGGGGAGGCGGCGAAGCGTGGCCATTCAGGACCCGGAAGACAACACCCGTTCCACCATCTCGCGGCACAGGCCGACGTGTTTCCGGTAGTCAAAGAGCGACTCGATGGCCTCGGGCGAGAGGTGGGCGGTGATGGCCGGGTTGTCGAGGATCGCGTGCTTGAGCGGGCGCCCGGACTCGTGGGCCTTCATCGCCGTCTCGTAGACGAGCGTGTGCGCCGTCTGCTTGCCCACCTTCTCGGCTAGCGCCAGCATCACCGACTCCGACAGGACGAATCCTTTGGTGGCTTCGAGGTTCGCCAGCATCCGCTCCGGGTGGACGACGAGGTTGGCTGTCAGCGTGTTCGTCAGCGCCAGCAGCTTGGCGGCGGCCAGGCAGGTCTCGGCCAGCACCGCCCACTCCGCCTTCCACGATCGGCCGTCGCGTTCGTGGTCGTGCACCTGGCTCTCGGCGATCAGGGCCGCGTTGTGCCGGATGACGCGGGCCAGCGTCCCCAGGTGTTCGGCGATCTCGGGGTTGCGCTTGTGGGGCATGGTGATGCTGCCCACCGTGCCGGGGATGAAGCCCTCGCTCACTTCGCCGATCTCGGGCCGCTGCAGGTTGTACACCTCGTGGCCGATCTTGTCGGCCGTGCCGGAGATGAGCGTGAGCAACTGAAACCACTCGACGATCACATCCCGGGCCGTCGTCCAGGTAACGTCCGGCGGGCGCAGGCCCAGGCGGGCGAAGAACCTCTCCTGCAGCTCCAGGCCCCGTGGCCCTAGTGATGACAGGCTGCCCACCCCGCCGGCCAGCTGGCCGACGCCGAGTCGCGGCTCGATCTCCCTCATCCGCTGGACGTGCCGCCGGACCTCGCTGGCCCACACCGCCGCCTTGAACCCGAACGTGATCGGCAGCCCCGGCTGGCCGTGGGTGCGTCCGGCCATCACCGTGTCGCGGTGGGCCTCGGCCAGCTTCAGCAGATTGTCTTCCACAGCCCGCAGATCGCGGAACAGGATGGCCCACACCCTGCCCAGCGCCATCATCATCCAGGTGTCGGTGAGGTCCTGGACGGTCGCGCCGTAATAGACCCACTCGCCGGAGTCGCCGGGGCAGCGGCGCTGAACGGCCCGGATCAGCCCGAGGGTGGAATGATTGGTGGCTTCGAAGCCTTGTCGCACTTCTTCGAAGAACGCCTCGTCCAGCGGCAGCTCGCGGCAGGCGCGGGCGACTTCGGCCGCGGCCTCGGCGGGGATAAGCCCGACCTCGGCCTGGGCTTCGGCGAGCACGGCCAGGATCTCCAGCCAGGCCCGCGTGCGCGGCTCGTCGTCGAAGATGGCGCGCACCTCTTCCGTCCCCCACGATCCGCGATAGATCAACGAGTCCGAGATGTGAACGGGCATGGCTGATTTGTGATCGTTGATTGCCGAGTTGATGGCTCGGTTGGCGCGCTACCAGACAACGGAAGACTAGCCCCAAAATCGCCGTCTCCAGTTCGGCGGTGGGGGCACATCCTTGAACAGTTCGTCGGCCAATTCTTCCAGCGATTGAGGCTGGCGCGGTTCGTCCGGCGGCTGTGGTTTCTGCGATGGCTGTTCCTCGCGGGCAGGCCCGCTTTCCATTTTCAGGGCCGAAGCCGTCATCTGCAAGAGGGATTCGGCGGATTCGAGGCGCGATTGCGCTGCCTCGCGCCAGCGCGCGTGCTCAGCCAGCGCCGCGCGGCATTTGGCGATCATGGCCATGAGCGAGGCCTCGCCCGCGCCGCCCAACCCGGATCGGGCGGCAACGATGCGGGCCGGGTCGAGCGTCTCGGCGATCAGGTCGGGCGCCAGTTCGAGCGGGCGCCCGATCACCTCGCGGGCGGCGGCGTCCAGCAGATTGGCGGAGAGGGCGGGGGATCCCTCTTCGATGGCGGCGCGGACCGCGCGGCCGACCAGGTCGTGCGCGGTCTTGTAATCGAGGCGGTCATTGAGCATGATGACTTCGGCCAGGTCGGTTGCGCCGATGAAGCCCTCGGACGCGCGCCGGGCTGTGTGTTCGACCCTCACGGTCAGGCCGCGCAGCACAGCGGCCATCAGCCGCACTACACCGATCGTTTGACCGAGGGCGCGGGGAATATCCCCATAAGCGAAGATCCGGTTATCTATCTGGCCGGAGGGCGTCTTGCCCACGGCCGCCATCGCCGCCAGCGTGCCGATGGCCTCACCGCACACGCCGCGCACGTAGGCCAGCGCATACGGGTTCTTCTTCTGGGGCATGATGACGCTCGTGCGGGTGTGGCGGTCGGCCAGTTCCACCAGCCCAAACTCGACGGTGGAGAAGATCTGCAGATCCTCGGCCAGGCGATCGAGGTTGATCAGGGCGGCGGCGAGCAGGGCGGCGATCTCGATCGGCCCATCGGCCTGCCACATCGCGTCGCGGGTATGCAGGATGACGCCGTCGAAGCCGAGCAGCTCGGCCAGGCGCGCCCGATCGAGCGGGAGCCGGCTGCCATTGACGCTGCCCGATCCGGCCGGACTGAGGTTGGTGCGGCCATACGCTGCTTGCACGCGCTCCAGGTCGCGCAGGATCGGGTAACCGAACGTGAGCAGATAGTGTCCGAAGGTCGTGGGTTGGGCCGGCTGAAGGTAGGTATAGTCGGGAAAGAGCGTTTGGCGGTGAGCCTCGGCCAGGTCGAGGGCGGCCACGGCGCAGTCTTCCAGGGCAGCGGCCAGGCGCAAGAGGCGGGCGCGAACGGCGAGGCGGTAGCCGATCGTCGTCGCCTCGCGGCGGGCCCGGCCCGCCGACAACCAGCCGACTGCCGGGGTGAGCATCTTCAGGTAGGCCTCGCGATTGGAATACAGGTCGCCGCGCGCCGGGTCGAGGGCGAAGTCGAGCGGCGGGGAGGGGTGGATTTTGAGCAAGGCCGAGAGCAGGTCGCCGCCCGCCTGGCGGGGGATGATGTTCGCTTCGATGAGCGCGATCACATGGGCGATGTCGGCCAGGCTCATGCCCTCATACAGGATGGCGGCATCACCCGTTTCGCGCGCGTAGGCCGTCTGAGTAAGTTCGTCGGCGGGAGGCTCGGTGAGGCGCATAGTCGGCGAGCGGCTGGCGTCCGGCAGATGGTTTGGTCCTGCCGTCCTCCGCCAGCTCAGGCTTCCGGCACTCCCCGATACAACATCCGTGAGATGCGCTCCGCCAGTGACAGACCTTCTTCCCGTTCCATCTGTTCAACGACGGGTCGGAAGGTCTCGAAGCGCAGACCGGCGCGCAGGGCTTCGGTGGCCAGCACCTCGCGCGGCTGGATGTTGCCCAGGCTCACATCCGGCCCAAAGCGGAGGATGAAATACTCCTGCTGGTTCTTCAGCGGCGCTTCCCAGATCAAGCGATCCAGGCAGCCGTCGAGCGCGGCGACGATGATGTCCACGTCGCACTCATGAACGCTGCCGTCTTCACCGTATACGCCGATGCCCCTGCCGGATTCGCGCGCCTCGACGATGACCCATGAGGCGCCCGACTCGAAATCGGCCCGGGCCTGTTCGGCCAGGCGGGCTGCGGTGGGCTGTTCGCGCGGATCCTTCTTGCCGACCTCCGACACTACCGTTAACCCCAGGTCTAGGGCCAGGCGGATCAAGTCGCGCCGGATCTCTGGCGAGAGGTGAATGGTGCCATCCGAGATTTCCAGGCCGTTGAACCCAAGGTCACGCGCGCGCCTCGCGAATTCGGGATACACGCCCTTCAGGATGGCATATTCGGTCAGGGTGCCGCCTGGGTAGACGAGCAGGTCGTTGTCCCGCGCCAGCGCAATTTTCTGGCGCAACAGGTCTTCTTCCAGCAACGCCGAGGTGCCGAACGAGAGCTTCCAGTGGTCAACGAAATCGCCGGTCAACGCCAGCAGGTCGGCCATATTGGTGAGGCCCTGGCACTTGTCAATCACCATCGTGGCGCCCCTGGTGCGCGGTTTCTGTGAGCGCTCGTTCAGGTGAGGAAAGACATCCGCCCAGGCTTTCATAAAAACTCCAAATTTCAAACCTCAAAATTCAAACCCCAACATTCACTTTGAAGTTTGAATTTTGGAGTTTGAAGTTAACCGATGCAATGCTTCTTCCACCATCTTCAGGTCCGCGCCCCACGGCACCGCGGCGACGCCGGCCTCGACCTCGAGATGGTATTCGAGCAGGCAGCATTTGAGCAGGGTCGGCTCGGAGCGCTGGCCAGCGAGTAGGCGCGGACACAATTCGATGCGCGGCGGCTCGTCGCCGTAATAGTGCCGATGGAACTGCAGGCTGCGCTCGCAGCCGATCAGCGTCCAATCGCGCCGCTCCGCTGGCCGTTCGTCGAGGAAGTAGATGGGCGCGGCGAACTTATCCAGCCCTCCGGAGCGGCAGGGGACGAGAAAGGCTGGCGGGGCGTGGCCGGCGGCCAGGTCGTTCAGGTCAATCCGCTCGAGTTCCAGCCGAATCGGCGGCAGGTCGGCGTAGCTCAGCACCTGCTGGGCCAGGCCGAACAGTTTGGGCGGCTCGGGCGGCACGACTTCGACGACGCGAATGACGAAAGGCTCGGGGTGATGGATGAAGTTGACGTGCTCGTATTTGCCCAGGACGACCAGGGTGCCCTGTGGCCCGACGCCCAGGTCGTGGGCCTTGGCGGCCAGCGCCGAGGGATTGGCCGGGTCCACCTCGGGGGCCACGGTGAACACGCACGTCTCGGGCAGGGCGAGCACCCCGACCGAGTCGATTGGGCTGAACAGCGATTCGCGGTCGGGCGCCGTCACGGCGACGACGGCGGTGGCCGTGCCCTGACGCAGCACGATGAAGTCGGTGCGCCGATAGGCCTCGCGGCCCAGCAGGTGAGCGCGGATGGCGGAGGGGGTCATCTCGCCGGCGTAGGGCTGAACGCTGACGCGCCGGTAAGGAAGCGGCACCAGGTTCTTCATCCCGGCTCCTGCCCGCCCTCTTTCCTTTCTAGCTGCCGAAAACGGCGGAAGGCGACAGCCAGCGTTGACGACTCGGCGATGGCGCCGGCGACCAAGAGTACGTCGAAGATTTCCTCGAGGGTGGCGCCGGCGCGCTGGGCGGCGCGCATGTGGGCATCCAGGCAATACTCGCATGCCAGGGCTGCCGAGGCCGCCACGGCGGCCAGCTCGGCCGTCTTCGGGTCAATGGCGCGGGGCGTTGCGTAGATGTGCAGGCCCTGCAGCACATACGGGACGAACACCTCTGGGCGACGGCGGAGCACGCTCAACATCGTGCCCATGCCGCCATCGCGCCGATGGAGATAGTCGGCGACCTTCGCCGCCGCTTCTTCATCGTTCTGGATCAGGGCAAATACTTCGGCCAGCAGTTGTTCTCGATTCACAGATGGCTTGCGGTGAGTGCAGACGGAAGCCGGGGCATGCACCACCGACTCCCGTCCGGCTCGGCAACGATGAATCAATAAACCCCGTGGTTGAACTTGGGCGGTTCCAGGTATTCCCACTTCTCGCCCTTGCGATACTTGGTGGCAATGTCCAGCACCTTGGCCGCATATTCGAAGGCATAGGGGATACCGGGGCCGCCGGGGACGAACCCCGCGCCCAGGGTGCCGACGGTCACCGCCTCGAAGATCTCGCCATCGGTGGCACCGGCTTCGATGGCGGGGATGACGTGGATCAGGCAGCGCGGCGAGCAGTAAGCCACGCCGATGGCGGTAAACATCAATTCTTTGACCTTGCGCGGCAGGGCGCCGTCCTGCCAGACGGTGGCATAGAAATCGGCGAAGCGTTCTCCGGCCTCCGGCGCGACGGTGTTGATCACCTGAAACATGCGCGGGGTGAAGAGCATCTTCTGCTTCATGTATTCGTTTGCTTCGGTGGCTCGGTCGGCCATGGCTCTCTCCTCTTGGTTGACGAAGGTGTGTGGTGGCTTCTGCAAGACAGGAAAGGACTGCTAGTCATACGATTGAGGCACCTCAATATCGGCCTCCTTTCTCCGGCGTCCAAGTCAACATTCCACCCGGGCTTACATCGGGATGAAAAACCAGCCACGCTTTTGGGCGATGGGCGTGTAAATCATCCACAGGACGAACAGCGCCGCAAAGACCAGATTGATCGGGTCAATCGTCTCGGCCACGGCGAGCCAGGCGTAATAGGCCAGCGCCCACACAATGCCCACGTAGGGCACCCATGTGAACCAGCGCGGCATCTTGCCGTTAGCCGTTTGGACCTCGCCAGCGAAATCTTCCCAGCCCGGCGGCGGGGGCGTATCCGAGGTCGTGGCGACAAGGTCAGTCGTCATAGTTTGGACGGTCGTCCTCCAGCATCGCGTACTTGGCTGCCTCGACGTCGTCGAACTGGCCCTGTTTCCATGCCCAGTACACGCCGGTCGCAAACAGGATCAGGATGATGGCCAGGGTTGCCAGGACAAGCCAGGTGCCAGGGTAAACCATGTCGCGTCGCGCCGATTACGTCCGGCGTGGTCTTTTGTCCCTGCTCACTTCAACGTCAGCATATAGGCCGTCAGGGCCTTCAGTTCAGCCTCCGACAAATAATTATACGAAGGCATCACCGAGCCGGGCACCATGCCACGCGGGCTCTTGAAATGCGCCATGTGCCAATCCACATTTGAGCCAATTCCCTCCCGGCTGGCGACGTGCGCCAGGTCCGGCCCCTGGCGGTTGGTGCCCCAGAAGACCGGGCTTTGGTAATAATAGTCGCCCGGCACGGACTCCGGCCCGATGTCGCCTCGCTTGCGGATCATGCCGCGGTTGGCTTCCGGCGCCCGCACCTGCTGGGTGTGGCAGTAGTGGCAGCCCTCGCGCTTATAGATCTCCTGCCCCTGCCGCTCCAGCTCGGTAAAAGGCCGGGCCAGCGCCGATGGGCCGACCGGATCCTGCGCCGGCAGGATGATGGTCACGATGATGCCCAGCAGCAGGCTGATCAGCGATCCGGCGGTGAGGTAAGCCAGGTTGTATTTCACTGCCCATCTCCAGCAGCGGCGGCAACCGGCATCGGTCGAACGGCCGGGACGCGCGCTGTCTGCCACACGTTGTAAGCAAAACACAGAATCCCGGCGCCTGCCGCCAGGCCGCCCAGCAGGCGCAGGGCGAAGTAAGGATGCATCGAGCGCACTGTCTCGATGAACGGGATGCTGTAGGTTAGCCAGTTCTGGCCCTGGATCAGCCCGGCTGCCCACAGGGCCACCATGAACACCGTCATGCCGCCGGTCGTGAGCCAGTAGTGCCACTCCATCAATGTGCGGCTGTACATCGGCCGCCGCACCAACTGCGGCAGCATGAAGTAGATCAGCCCAAAGGCCCAGAAGGAATAGTCGGCC
Source organism: Anaerolineae bacterium (assembly GCA_037442085.1). Classification (GTDB taxonomy): domain Bacteria; phylum Chloroflexota; class Anaerolineae; order Anaerolineales; family UBA6663; genus JANWXR01. The sequence continues at coordinate 3,102 of JBBIQY010000061.1, read as the reverse complement.
ACAAACGCCAGGTGGCTGTGGCCAATGACCCAATTGGTGAAATGCACGTACATGGAGAACGAGCGGAACGATTGCGCCACGCCCTGGACACAGGTGAAGGCCCAGAAGAGCGCCCCGGTAACCAGGAAACGCAGGGCCACGTCGTCGGCGATGCGATGCCAGCGCCCGCGTATCGTCAGGAAGAAGTTGACCATGAAGGCGGTGGTGGGCACGGCGGCCAGGATGCTGAACACGACGGTCAGGTATTCCAGCCAGTCCGGGGCCGGGCTGTAGAGCTGGTGATGCTGGCCGGTCCACACGCTCCATAATCCCCACAGCGCCAGACGGTGGCTGTAGAGCGGCTTGTCGGTCAGCTTGGGTAACAGGTACAGCGCCAGGCCGACCCCGGCCGTGGTGAACCAGGAGTTGAAGAGGTTATGCACATAGAAATAATTGACGATGTTGTCCGTCATGCCGGTGAAGGCGCCGCTCGGGTCCCAAATCTTGTTGCCGACCGCATAGACCGGGATGAACACAACGGTGGCGGCCATGAAATTCCACAGGCTGACGTAAATCTTCGGCTCGGTGCGGCGCAGGACGGTGCCCCAGATGTTGACGGCCAGCAGCGTCCAGTTCAAGATGAGCAGCAGATCGAGGGGCCAGATCAACTCGGCGTACTCGCGGCCCTGGGTGAGGCCGAGGGGCAGGGTGACCAGCGCACCGAGGATCATGATATTCCATAGCCACCAGTTGAGATGGGCCAGTCGCTCGCTATAGAGTCGGGCGCGGGTCAGACGGGGCAGGATGTAGAGGATGGCTCCGACGTAAGCCTGCGAGAGCCAGCCGAAGATGGCGATGTTGACGTGGGCCGGGCGCAGGCGGCCAAAGCTCAAGAGCGACTTGAGAGCCAGTGGAAGCCGGTCGAATAGCGAAGGGTCGTAAAGGAAGATGGCCAGGATCAAACCGAACAGGCCCGGCACGAGCAGCCAGAAGATAGACGCATAGATGAAGCGCCGGCTGGCGCTGCCCGGTTCATCCTGCAGCATCAGGCTCCTCCGAAGACGAGTCAGAGAACGGCGTGCCCCTCTGAAGCGCGCTGTAGAGCCGATGGGGTCCCGGTGGATTCATGCGCGTCAAAAAGTCAAGGTGCCGCGGGCGCGGATGGCGTAATCAATGAGCGAGGCGCCGCCGATGAGTTTGGCCTCCGGGATGAGATCATCCGGCTTGATGTTGCGGACGCTGGCAGTCTGCTCACACACTTCCAGCCGCACCCCCATATCGAGCGCCTCGGCAATGCGCTGGGAGATGGTCGGCCCGCCGGCCGGCGAGGTATCCTTCGCCGCCACGTCTTTCTTGGCGGCATCGGCGCCCTCCTGGACGCAGTAGACGACCGTATCCTGGCCCATGGCCGCGGCCAGCGAGGCGTACATGAACGCCGCCCGTACCTGGCCCGGCTGATTCAGGCCGGTGCGCAGCACGACCAGAAACAGGTGCTCGTCTTCCTTCTTCTTGGGCTGGGCCGCCGACGTTTGGCCTTTGCGAACGTAGAAGCGGAATTCGCCGTTGGCGCCATCGGTGACGGCGATCAGTTCGCTGTCCACCCGGCCGGCCCAGGTCGCCAGATCGGGTTTGGTGTTGGCGTCGGTGGCCAACACCTCCAGCACCTGGCCGTTTGACATCTCGGCCAGCACCTGTTCGGCCTTCAGGATCGGGACAGGGTACATCATATTGCGGCAGTCGAGGGTCCGGTTGGCTTGAGGCGATGTCATGATCGCATCTCCTCTTGTCGAAGAGGATAGCAGCCCGGGGCACCTGCCAGTTGGCCGTGGGCGGCAGAATAGGGAGGCCGATTAATGAGAGCGATCTTGGGCGGCAGGGACAGCGCTAGTGTAGCAAAGCCACTAATGGGTGTCAAGCAAAAGGGTCAAATTGCTCGAATTCGCTCCATGCGCCGCCCTCGAGCGTAGGGCTGCGACCCGGTGGCGCAAACGGCGTTGCTAGCCTCACGATGTCGGCTGCACTAACCGGCTAACTGCCGAATTCCCGCTCAGGAAGGGAAGACGGCCAACCCGTCAGTCGCCAGGCGGCGCCTCCTCGGCGTAAGCACGCCGGCTTTCCGCCAGCAGTTCGCGTGCCAATCGTCGGCCGTGTTCGGTGAGAAACCACGTCTCGATTTTCGACTCGAGGAAAGCGAGGTATTCCTCGAGCGGGCGCTGCATCCAGCGAAGCGCCGTTTCAATGCCGGAGCGCGTGAAACGCCACAGTTTGTCGGCGTCTTTTACGATGGCGTCTTCGAGCGAGACGGCGTGCGTGCGCGAGTCGTGTCCGTCCACGATCTCCTGAATGACCTTGGTTTTCGCCGGGTCGTAACTCAATGCCGCGAGGATCTCACCCGCCAGCTTTGCGCCGGCCTGTTCGTGCAGGCGGGTGATGTCCGGCTTCCAGCCGATGGGCGCGCCGGCCAGCCCCTGCAAATGCGTCTCCTCCGGCACAAGCTTGTAGCCGTTATCGTGCATCAGGATCGCCGGCAGCACGATCTCCGGGTCAGCCTCGGGATAGTGTGCGAGCAGGCGCTGCGCCAGCCGGTAGGCGTCCGGCACGTGCACGTGATTCTCGCGCGTCTGCCAGTACGGTTCGGAGGCGGCATAGATTAGGTCGAAGATCGACTCCATCTTGGACCCTTTCTCGGCGCCCGACCCTGCGGCGTGGCTGAGGTGATTCATGCCAGCAGATCGGTCAACAGCAGGCGGCGCGAAGCGGCCAGCTCGCGATCGGCCAGGGCGCGGGCGGCTTCGGGGCGGTTTGCCGATTTGTGTGTAATTTCGTAGGCGCGGCTCTCAGACCCGCGCCTACAGGCCGAATTACACAATTTTCGGCATACGGCCGGCTTCGGTGAACAGCAACGGACGCACTTCTTCCTCGAGATACTGTACGGGCTCATGTATAGAACAAGTGCAGGCTGGCTGAACTTGTGGTATCGTCCGCCGCATGGACTTTCCCATTGTCGAACTCCTGGACGACCAGGCCAGTTTGGCTTGGCTGCTGAAACACTTTCACCCGACGGGTTTACGCTGCCCCCAGTGCCAAGCCAGCGTGGAACACGCCCGGCCCTTCCGCCAGACC
>JBBIQY010000060.1:0-25943 GCA_037442085.1 Anaerolineae bacterium | reverse complement strand
CATGTTTCATTGCGCTTCATGTTGCGCCGGGCGTTGAGACGACTTCGGTCACGTTTACCGGCTTACCGGCGCGGCGCTCGGCCAGGAGCGTTTCCAGCCTGGTGACGACGGCCGGCAGTTGCTTCAGGCCGCGCGTCTTTTTCTGCATCACCAGCAATTGGTCGCCGGCCTCCGGCCCCTCGGCCTCGCGCAGGAAGAGCACGGCGGCGGCCACGCCCAGCACCTCGGCGCGCGGCTGCAAGTCGGCGGGCAGTTGCTCCGCGGACCGAAAACGGGCAAAGGCTTCGGCGATGACGGCCAGCGACTCGTCGGGCCGCTCGACGTAGCGCCACGGGTGCGAGCTGCCCCAGGCCAGCGGTGGCGGCACGGTGACGATGACCTCCGCGGCATTGCCGAACGCGACCGGCTGCCGGCCCGGATACAGCAGGTTGGGCGCGAAGATGTGCGCCCGCTCATCGGCGCCCAGCAGGTCGGTCAGGAATTTTTGCAAGTCAGCGCGGCTCAACACGTCGCGCGCGTCGGCCTCGGCCTGCTCGAAGTCGGCGGTGTGCTCCGCATAGAAGCGGGCAACGTTCGCGGCCTCAGCGAAATCGTGAACAGCGGCAAGGTCGCCGGGCCAGTCATCGTTGAGCGCATGGGCAAAGAGCGTCGAAAGGCCCTCGCCATCGCCGGCCAGCCGGCGACACGCCGTCACTGCCGGATGATCGTGTAGCCGGCCGAACGTTTTGCGCGCCGCCTCGGCAATGCGATGGGGTTTGTAGGCCCTGACGCTCTGCTCGTAATCCGGCCAGTCGCTGGCCGCCAGCAGGCAGCCGGCCAGACGGAGGCGGTCATCGGTGCGGAGGAGGATGGACATGGTGCGACCGCTGACTGCTAGATGACCTCGTTCAGGCTCTGGCCGGGTTCGAGGGCGGTGACGCGGATGTTGTAGGGTTGCCACTCGGCGGCGAGGGCGGCGGTGAGGCCGGCCAGGCCCGCGCGGGCGGCGCGCACCGCCGCGTGCGGCGAGTCGTCCGGGCGCAGCACCGTGGCAATCAGGCCACCGCCGGTCTCTTTCATCACGCGGGCAACGGTCTGTGACATGAGGAAGACTCCCTTGAGGTTGACATTCAGCGTGCGATCCCACTCGCCTTCATCCATCCGGAGCGCGGGCGTGTGCGGCTCGATGTGGGCCGCGTTGACCAGCACTTCGAAACGCGGCTGTTGCTCAAGCAAGGTGTAGATCATTGTCTGCACAGCCAGCTTGTTGCTCACATCCACGGTGTAGACGAGCGCGTTGCCGCCTGCGGCCGTGATGGCGTTGGCCGTCGCCTCGGCAGCGTCCGGGTTGAGGTCAATGACGATGACGGTGGCGCCGGCCTGCGCCAGCTCCAGCGCGAGCCGTTGGCCGCTGCCACGACCTGCGCCGGTGACCAGGGCGATGGGTTTGTTGACTCCGGCTTGCATGCAAAACCTGGCTTGGCGCCTATCTCTAAACCCGGGTCTGGCGAAGGCGTTGCCTTTGCCAGGCCCGGATCAACCGTCCAGAACGAAGTTTGGAGATAGGCTCTTGTTCCATACTTGCTTTGACGCTCAACCGACCAGTACCGGCCATAGCGCCCGCGGCGTCAGCGCGCTGAAGGGATCGGCGTGGCCGAGGGCGATGTTGACCAGACGCAAGCGCAACTCATCGTGGCGCTGGGCGGCGCGCACGAAACGGTTGAGCACCCAGGGCTGAAAGTACACGTCGCGCACGCGGCCAAAGTTGACGAACACGCTGAGGAACCGGCTGCGGAGCGCGCGCGCGTAGTTCCGGGCCGCCGCCTCTGGTGCGGCGGCTGTGAGTAGATCATGGTGGATGGCCTCCGCCGCCACCTCCGCCGACTCCAGGGCAAAATCAATGCCCTCGCCCGTCATCGGGTTCACCAGCCCGCAGGTCTCGCCGACCAGGTACAGGCCGGGCCAGGCCGTGCGCGCCCGGTCGAAGTCGAAGCGCAGGGGATAGCCTCTGATCGGGGCAGTCGCCTGTGCGCCGGCGAGCAGGCTGGCGATGTGAGGGTTGGCGATGAAACCATCGAAGGTCTGGCGGGGCGTTGTGTGCGGCGGGCGCCGGCCCGCACGCAAAAAGTAGCCGGCCCCGACGTTGGCGGTGGTGGCCGAGGTGGGAAAGACCCAGCCGTAGCCAGGCAACGGCACCGAGTCGAAGTGGAATTCGATGGCATCGCTCAGGCTGCCTATATTGGCGAAGTAGGTGCGCGCCGCACGGCCCAGCGCGGGCGATGGGGCGAGCAGGCCGGCGCGCTCCAGCACGGCGGTCGAGGCGCCCGTGGCGAACACGACCCGGCGCGCGTGCAACGTGGCCCCGTCTGCGCGCACGCCCACGATGCGGGCCGCGGCATCCTGCAGCAGGTCGCTCACGCTCGCGCGGCGGAACTCGGCCCCGGCCGCAATCGCGCGGCGGCGCAGCACGTCGTCCAGTTGAAAACGCGGCAGCACCAGCGCATAGTCGGGATAACCGGCATGAGCGGGGATGGACGAGATAAAATGGTCGCCGTTGGGCGAGAACACCTTCAGAGCGTTGATGCGATGCCCGGCGGCGGTGACCTCGTCCAGGACGCCAAGATGTTGCAGGATGCGCAGCGCGCGCGGCGAGAGGCCGTCGCCGCACGTTTTATCGCGGGGGAAGTCGGCCTTGTCCAGCAGCAGCACGGCGTGGCCGTGTTCCGCCAGCCGGCTGGCCAGCGCCGAGCCAGCCGGCCCCGCGCCGACCACGATGACTTCCGGGTTAGTGAGCGACATGTGCAGGTGATTTAACCGCAAAGCGACGCAGCACGCAATGGGGAGTCGCTGGAGCACGGAGGGCGATGAAACACTGAAGTGCTGCGAACACTGCTTTCACCGAGGGCCTTGGTGAACGTGTGTCCGGCCTTGCTTCAGATCGCCCTCAGGCCCGCCTCCAAGGCGCGCGCCTGCCAGCCCAGTTCGCTCTGCGCCTTCGCGGAGGAGGCCAGGTAGGTGACGCCGGACAAGGTGCGAAACTGCTCCGCGAGGTGCGGCAGCGGGCGTTCGAGCAGACGGGCCAGCGTGCGGGCCAGGGAAGACGGCAGCCAGAGCAGCGGCGCGTTTACGCCGGCGGCGTAGGCGCTGGCGGCAAAGAATTCGCGAAAGGTGTGGGCCGGGCCGCACAGGTTGTACGTTTCGCCGGGTCGGCCCGCCTCGGCCAGCAGGCGCAGGCCGCGCGCCGCATCGTCCACATGCGTCCATGAGCGCGCGTTGTCCGGGCCGAGCATGAAGGGCAAACGACCGCGCGCCTGCAGGCGTAGCAGGCGGTGCAGGGGCGCCAGCGAACCCGGGCCGTACAGCGCGCCGGGGCAGGCGATGAGGAGCGGCGCGCCGCGTCTCTGCAACGGCACGGCGACGGTGTAGTGCGCCGCATATTTGGTCCGTTGCGCCTCGCTCTCGAAAATCAGGCCGTTGGGGTGATAGCTCTCCGTCACGCACTGCCCGCGCGTATCGCCGTACACGGCGATCGTGGAGACGTGGATAAGGCGTGGGACGCCGGCCTCGGCAGCCAGCTCCAGCACGTGGCGTGTGCCCTCGACGTTGATGCGATAGACGCGGGGCCGATCCTTCGGCCGGATCCCGACTTTCGTCACGGCGGCCAGGTGAAACACCACATCCATACCCTTCAACGCCTGGCGGAAGGAGTCGGGCCGGGTGATGTCAGCCGGGATGGCGCGCACGCCGTGCGGCAACCGTTGCGCGCGCTCGAAGGTGCGCACCAGGGCCGTTACCCAGTATCCGCTCGCTGTCAGTTCTCGGATGAGCGCGCTGCCGAGGAAGCCGGTGCCGCCGGTGACCAGAGCCCTCACGCACGTTCTCCCGCCGTAACGCTATCCAGGAACTCGCGCAGTTTCTCGCGCTGATCGGCGAGCAGGTAATCAATGTTCTCGCGCCGCTCGCTTACCTCCCAATACTTCTCGCGCCGGCTGTGCAGCAGGTCCTCGCGGATCTCCTGCAACAGCTCCGGGTTCAGGCCCTGAAACTCACGGCGGATCAGCGCGACCGGCGCGGGCTGTCCTAAAAGCAGCAGGTAACTGGCGAGAATGGCCTGCGCTTTCTTGACGCCTGCCAGCGGCTTGCGGGCGCCGCGATCGTAGCCGAGGAAAAGGTCGAGCAACGTCTGGCGGTTGGGCGCCGCTTCTTTCCAGGCGAGCTGGACCAGTACGCCGAGGTTGCGCGCGACTGCCTCGACGATGAAGCGCAGCTTGTTCTCGCGCGCCACCCGCCCGTACACGGTGAAATAGAAGGCGATGTCGTTCACCAGCTCGGGATAGACGGCGTTGAGCGCTTCCCCCCAGGTGCGGTACTGGTCCAGGATGACGAAGGCTGAGCGCGTGTCCGCGCGCGTAATCGCCAGGCGGACGAAGGTGTTGAAGTATTCGATGATCAGTTCGCGCACGGCTTCTTCGCCGGGGGCGTTGTGCTCCAGCCCGAGCTTGCGCAGGCTGCGAGCGATGGCGGTGACCACGTCGTGGACGCGCGGCACGGCAGCGCTCAAGACCTGGCGTAGCTGCGAAAAGAGCTTCATCTCCAGCCAGGTGCGCCGCGCGGTGAACTCGGCGATGGCGCGCGACGAGAAGCCGAGGAAGGCGTTGGCGTCGGCCTCGAACCACTCCGGCGCGAGCTGCGGCTTGAGCCGGCGATAGTCGCGGGCCAGGGCCTCCAGCGTCAACACGCTCTCGATGGCAGTGCTGCGGTCGGCGCGGTCTATGGCGCGGATGGCGATGCTGGCAATGTGCTCGAGATCGCCGGCGCAGTGCAGGCGGTGGGCCGCCAGGCCCGGCGACTTGCGGCGCGCCTTGTGCCAGTGTCCGCGCACCTCCGCCTCCAGCCGTTCGAGCAGCGTGCTTGGGTGGAGAAAGCGAAAAACGTAATACAGATACGGAAAGAGCAACGCGTAGCAGATCACGGTGAGCGCCAGTGTGGCGACGAGCAGGAAGCTGGGCAGGAAATCGTCCTTGAGCGCCAGGCCGGCCCAGGTGCCGACCAGGTTGGCGCAGACGACGATCAGCAACACCGTCGCGTTGACCGGGTCTTTGATGAAAAACTCCAGGAACTTGAGCGAGTACAGGTTGGCGGTGAGCGGCACGGCGACGGCGACGCTGGTGAAGACCACGGCCAGCAGCTGGTTGAGGTTGCGGCTGAGCAGGTTGTGCAGGTGGCGGGCCTCGTCCCGGTCGAAGACGACCAATGCGCTCAGGGGATAGCCGCCGGCCCACAGCTCCCAGGCCAGCAGGCCGAGCAGGCCGGCCAGCAGCGCGAGCGCCAGCAGCAGCACATTGCGCGCAAAGCGCCAGCCGACGGATAAGGCGGGCGGCATCTTGTCAGTCCGTCACACAGCGCGGCCCCGCAGATAGTCGCGCACTAATTCGAGGGCCGCCTGCGCCGAGCGTTCCTTGTTGCTCAGCCGGTCGCCGCTCCACACGAAGCTGCGCGCCAGCTCGGCGTCACGGGCGCTCAGCGCGATCCACACCAGCCCGACCGGTTTGCCCGGCATCTCGCCGCCCGGCCCGGCGATGCCGGTGACTGCCACGCCCAGGTCCGCGCCAAAGGCGCGCCGCACACCCCGGGCCATCTCACGCACCGTCGCCTCGCTCACTGCGCCATGCTCGGACAGTGTGCCGGGGTGCACGCCGAGCAGCCGTTCCTTGGCTTCATAGGCGTAAGCAATGATGCCGCCAAGGAAGTAGGCCGACGAGCCGGGCACGTTGGTGAGGCGGTGGCCCACCAGCCCGCCGGTGCAGCTCTCGGCAGCGGCCAGCGTCAGCGTGCGTTCGGTCAGCAGTTGCCCGATTTCGGATTCGAGGGCAGCGGTCATGTCGGCGATCTGGCTTGGATGTAGAACTCGACCCGTTCCTTCTCGGAATTTCTCTTGCGGGTCGGTATTATACGTGAGCCGGCGCACGTTATAATCGCAGTGAATGGCTATCCCGAATCAGCTTCAAGGCAAATTAGAGGCGCTGCCGGCCAGGCCCGGCTGTTATCTGTTCAAGAACGCCGAGGCCGCGATCATCTACGTCGGCAAGGCGGTGAATCTGCGCAGCCGCGTGCGCTCGTACTTCCACGAGACGGTGGATTCGGCCAAGACGCGCGAGCTGGTCAAGAACATCGCCGACCTGGAGTACATCATCGTCGGCTCGGAGTTGGAAGCGCTCATCCTGGAGATGACGCTGATCAAGAAGCACCGGCCCAAGTACAACGTCCGCCTGAAGGACGATAAGCGTTACCCCTATATCAAAATCCACGCCGCCGACCCCTTCCCCAAGGTCACCATCACCCGACAAATGGTGCAGGACGGCTCCCGGTACTTCGGCCCGTACACCAGCGTCTGGGCCGTGCACCAGACGCTCGACGTGCTGCGCAAAATCTTCCCGTACCTCACCTGCGACCGCGTCATCACCGGCCAGGACCCGCGCGCCTGCCTGTACTACGACATCAAGCTCTGCCTCGGCCCATGCATTGGCGCCGTGAATCGGGATGAGTACCGCGCGATGATTGACGACCTGAGCCGCTTTCTGCGCGGGCACACCGATCCGGTGGTGGCCCGGCTGCGCGCCAACATGCAGGCCGCCTCCGACAACCTGCAATTTGAGAAGGCCGCCGCCATCCGCGATCAACTCGTCGCCATCGAGCGCGTGGTCGAGAAGCAGAAAGTTATCACCGCCGAGCAGATGGACTCGGACGTGATCGCCTTCGCCCGCGATGACCGCAACGCCTGCGTGCAGGTCTTCTTCGTGCGCGCCGGCAAACTGATCGGGCGCGAATACTTCGTGCTGGAGGGCGCAGAAGACGCTGCCAACGCCGAGGTCGTCAACCAGTTCATCAAGCAGTTCTACGACGAGGCCGCCTACGTCCCGGCGGAGGTGATCCTGCCGGAGGATGTGCCCGAGGCGGACATCATCGGCCAGTGGCTGCGCCGTAAGCGCGGCGGCGAGAAGGTGGTGCTGACCGTGCCGCGCCGCGGGATGAAGGCCGACCTGGTGAAGATGGCGGCGGAGAACGCGGCCGACACCCTCAACGCGCTCAAGGCGCAGTGGGAGGCGGACACTAACCGGCAGACCCAATCGCTGGCCGAGTTGCAGGCCGCGCTCAACCTGCCGCGCCCGCCCAACCGCATCGAGTGTTTCGACATCTCCAACACACAGGGCGCTAACGCGGTGGCGAGCATGGTCGTGTTCGAGCAGGGCACGCCACGCAAGGCCCATTATCGGCACTTCAACATCAAGACCGTTGAAGGCCCGAACGACTTCGCCTCGATGCGGGAGGCGCTGGAACGACGCTTTCGGCGCTGGCAGGAAGCTCAACACGAAGCAACGGCGTCGCCCGGAGAGAAGCGGGACGAGAGCTTCGCGCGCCTGCCCGACCTGCTGTTGGTGGACGGCGGCAAGGGACAGCTCGGCGTGGCGGTTGAAGTGTTGCAGGCCTTCGGCCTGTTCGAGGCGGTGCCGGTGTGCGCGTTGGCGAAGCAGCAGGAGGAGATCTTCCTGCCGGGCCAGCCGCACTCGGTGTTGCTGCCGCGCCGCTCGCCGGGGCTGTACCTCGTTCAGCGTGTGCGCGACGAGGCCCATCGCTTCGGCCTGACCCACCATCGCTCTTTACGCAGCAAGACCGGCCTGGCCTCGCAGCTCGACGCCATCCCCGGCATCGGCCCGACGCGGCGCAGGGCGCTGCTCCGGCAGTTCGGCTCGCTCGACGGCATCCGCGCGGCGGACATCGAGGAATTGGCGCGCGTGAAGGGTATGACGCGCGCGGCGGCAGAGGCGGTCAAGGCCGCTCTCTGAGCGCGCTCCCTGAGCAGGCTGACCACGGCTGATTGTTAGCCGTCTTTCCAAGGAGATCGCAAAATGGAATACCGTTCATTGGGTCGCGCCGGCGTCAAGGTCTCTGCCGTCGGCGTGGGCTGCAATCGTTTTGGTGACAGCGTAGATCGAGAGGGGACGAAGGCCATCGTCCACCGGGCGCTCGACCTGGGCATCAACTTCTTCGACACGGCGGACGTGTATGGCCGACGCGGCGGCTCGGAGGAGCATCTGGGCGCGGCGCTGGCCGGCCAGTGGGAGCACGTGGTGCTGGCGACCAAAGGCGCGCACGCCATGGGCGACGGGCCGAATGACAAGGGCATGTCGCGCTATCACCTGCAGAACGCCATCGAGGCCAGCCTGCGCCGGCTGCAGACCGATCACATTGACCTGTATCAGATTCATCGCTGGGACGAGACCACGCCGGTCGAGGAGCTGATGCGCGCGCTGGACGATTTGGTGCGCGCCGGCAAAGTGCGCTACCTCGGGGCCAGCAACTTTGCCGCCTGGCAACTATGCCGCGCCAACGACGTAGCCGAGATGTTCGGCTGGGAGAGCTTCGTCACCGTCCAGCCCCACTATCACATGCTGGAACGCGAGATCGAGCGCGAGCTGCTCCCCTATTGCCGCTTCGCTAACATCGGCATCCTGCCGTACTTCCCGCTGGCGGGCGGCTTCCTCACCGGCAAGTATCGGCGCGGCCAGCCGCCGCCCGCCGGAACGCGCGGCGAGCACAGCGCCTATGTGCAGGCCTACCTTACCGATGCCAACTTCAATTTACTCGACAGGCTGCGCGCCTTCGCCGAGGCGCGCGGGCATACGCTGCTCGAGCTGGCCATTGCTTGGCTCTTGGGCCAGCCGCAGATCAGCTCGGTGATTGCCGGCGCGACCCGGCCCGAGCAGGTGGAGGCCAACGCCGCAGCCGCAGGCTGGACGCTGACGGCGGATGAACTGGCCGAGGTGCGGAAGGTGCTCGAGGGCAAAGCCTAGCATCGCATTTCGCAAGTGAGCGCGAAGGCTTCGCGAAATTCGTGTCATTCGAAGCCTGAGCCATACCCTATGTCTCTGTCTCTCCCCGGCAGGCCCAAACCCTACGTCATGGCCCATCGCGGCAACCGCGTGGCCTGCCCCGAGAACACATTGGCCGCCTTTCGCCGCGCGCTGGAAGATGGCGCCGACATCCTGGAGACCGACCTGCATCTGACGCGCGACGGCGTCTTCGTCTGCCTACACGATGCGACGGTGGACCGCACGACGAACGGGCGCGGGCGGGTGGAGGCGCTGACCCTGTCCGAACTGAAGCAGTTGAGCGCGAGCTGTAACCGGCCCGAGTTCGCCGCTGAGCACGTCCCCACTCTGGCTGAAGTGGCCGCGCTCTTACCCGCCGGCGTCGTGCTGGCATTGGAGCTGAAGACCGACGCCTTCTGCAAGCCGGAAGTGGCCCGCCGCCTGATCGCTGAACTGGAGATGCTGCAGGTGCGCGCGCGGACGGTGGCGCTGTCATTCCGCATGGAGCGCGTCCGCGCGGTGCGCGCCATCGCGCCCGATATCCCCATCGGCTACATCACCATGAGCAATCCGTTGCCGAACGCCGACGCGCAACTGTTCGGCCCGTTCTGGCCGTTGATCGTGCTCAACCCCTTCTACGCACGGCTGGCGCATGCGCGTGGCGGCCTGGCCTGCCCTCTCGACCCCACGCCCGACTCACGTCTGTGGCTCTACCGCCTGCTCGGCTTCGACGCTGTCCTGACCGATGACCCCGCCACAACGCTGAGGGCGCTCGGTCGAGCAGGGTAATGCCAACGGCGCGTGGATTACAATCCCCGCGTGGCCTCCCTCACGACTGAACCGCTGCCGGCAACCGAAGCGCATGGCTTGGCGCGCAACGCCTCCATCATCGCGCTGGGCAACGTCGCTAGCCGGGGCCTGGGCTTCGTCCGCGAGTTCGTCAAAGCCTGGCTGTTCGGCGCCGGGCCGCAGGTGGATGCGCTCAACCTCGCCCTCACCATCCCCATGCAGATCTATGATCTGGTGACCGGCGGACTGGTGAACTCGGCGCTGGTGCCGGCCTTCAGCGACTATGCGGCGGAAGAGCGACGCACCGAGTTGTGGCGGCTCGCCAGCCTTTTGCTCTCCCTCGCGGCGGCGGTGATCGCCGCGCTGGTCGCGGTGCTGGTCTTCTTCGCGCCGCAGGTCATTGGCGCGTTCGTCTTCATCGGCGGCCTGGTCGGTGAGCAGACTTCGCCGGAGGCGGTGGCGACAGCCACGACGCTGGTGCGCCTGACGCTGCCGGCGGTCATCTTTCTCAGCCTGTCCGGCATCCTCACCGGCCTGCTCTACGCACTCAAGCGCTTCACGTTGCCGGCCTTCACCAGCGCCGTCTTCAACCTGAACATGGTCGTGGTCTCGCTGCTGCTGGCCGCGTCATGGGGCGAGGCAGCCATGGCGCTCGGCTTGCTCGTCGGCGCGGTGCTGCAAGTGCTACTGCAATTGCCCGGCCTGCGCGATGGCCTGCGCTGCCTTCGCCCCACGTTCACCCTCGGCCACCCCGGCCTGCGCCGCATCCTGCGCGCCTACGCCCCCATTCTCGTCAGCCTGCTCGTGACGCAAATCTCCGTCTACTTTGGCCTGAGCGTGGCCTTCGGGTTCGAGAATGGCCTGAGCTGGATGAACTATGCTACCAACCTCTACCAATTCCCACTCGGGCTGGTGGGCGTGGCGATCTCGGCGGCGATCCTGCCCACGCTGGCGCGGCAGGCAACGGCGACCTCCGGCGAATACAAGGCCACGCTGGTACAGGGCCTGAACCTGGTGCTGGCGCTCATCATCCCGGCGACGGTGGGCATGTTCCTGCTGGCCGAGCCGATCGTGGCGCTGGCCTTCGAGCGCGGCCGCTTCACGCCCGCCGACACTGCACAGACCGCCGTGGTGTTGCAGTGGTTCCTCCTCGGGCTGAGCTTCGCAGCGGTGGACCTGCTGCTCATCGCCGCCTTCTACGCGCAGCGTGATACCCTCACCCCCTCGAGCGTGGGTGTAGTGAGTGTGGTGGTGTACATGGTCGTGGTCATCGTCTCCCGGCCCTGGCTCGGTCTGTTGAGCCTGATGCTGGCCGACGCCGTAAAACAGTTGACGCATGCGCTGCTGACCGGGGCGCTGCTCTCGTACCGCATCGGCGGGTTCAACGGTACGGGCCTGTGGCCCACCCTGGGCCGGATTGTGCTGGCCGTGACCGTGATGGCGGCGGGTGTGGTGATGACGCTTGCCCTTACCAGCCAGATTCAGTTCACTGCGCGCTGGCTGGATTCGCTTGCGCGCGTGCTGCTGCCCGGCCTTGCCGGCGTGTTGATTTACTTTGGCGTGGCCGTACGCCTCAACCTCCTCGAAGTGCGAATGGTCATAGACCTGTTGCGACGGAGGCTGAAGGTATAATCGCTACGCGTGACCGCAGACGACGGACCGCCGACCGCGGTCTGCCGTCGTCGGTCTACCGTCCGCATGTCCAACCCACCCTCTCTGCCTCCCGACCTCTACACCGAGGAGTATTTCCTCCACGCCTGCGAGGGCTATGAGGAGTTCGCCGAGACGCAGGGCGAGCGTCTGTCGCGCCGGTTGGCGGCGGCGTTCGAGGTGGCCGCCGTGCGCGCCGGGATGACGGTGCTGGATGTGGGCTGCGGGCGCGGCGAGATCGTGCGACACTGTGCGCAGCTCGGCGCCGCTGCGTTTGGGGTGGACTATGCGCCGGTGGCGCTCAAGCTGGCGCGCGCGTTGCTGGTGAAGGAACAAGACGCGCCAGGCAGGATGGAACTGGGCCGCGCCGATGCCAAGGCGCTGCCCTTCCCGGATAACGCTTTCGACCGCGTGCTCATCTTCGACGTGGTTGAGCACCTCTACCCGTGGGAGCTGGACCGCTGCCTGGCCGAAGTGCGCCGGACGCTCAAGCCGGGTGGGGCCGTCATCATCCATACCGCGCCCAACGCCTGGTACGATCGTTATGCTTACCCGGTGGTGCGCGCGGTGCGCCTGTTGCTGGGCCAGGGCGCGAATTACCCGCCCAACCCGCGCCTGCTCAACGTGGCCGCCAACGCCGAGGTGCACGTCAACGAGCAGAGTCAGTTCAGCCTGGCGCACACCCTCCGGCAGAACGGTTTTCGCCGCGTCAGGGCCTGGCTCGACTCGCCGCCGCAGAACCGCAGGGAGAACGTCGCCTTCGCCGTTGCCCGCAAGCTGCTCTTCGGCGTGCCGCCCTTCCGCTATTTCTTCGAGCGTGAAGTGTTTGCGGTGGGAGAGAAGTGACCGCCGACGGCAGACGACCGACCGCGGTCCGCTGTCCGCCGTCCCCGCACAGGAGCCAACATGGAATATCGTCATCTCGGAAACACCGGCCTGCAAGTTTCAGAAATCTGCCTGGGCACCATGCAGTTCAAGTGGACGACGGACGAGGCCACCTCGTACGCCGTGCTGGACGCCTTCTGCGAGGCCGGCGGCAACTTCATTGACACCGCCGACATCTACTCGCGCTGGGCCGAGGGCCTGCAGGGCGGCGAGGCCGAGACCATCATTGGTGCGTGGCTGAAGCGTAAGGGCAACCGCCGCCAGATGGTGCTGGCGACGAAAGTGCGCGGACGGATGTGGGACGGCCCCAACGGCGAGGGCCTGAGCCGCGCGCACATTATTCAGGCCTGCGAGGACTCGTTGCGCCGGCTGCAGACCGATTACATTGACCTGTACCAGACTCACTGGCCGGACGAGAACACGCCCATCGAGGAGACGCTGCGCGCGCTGGACGACCTGGTGCGCGCAGGCAAGGTGCGCTATATCGGCTGCTCGAACTACGCCGGTTGGGAGCTGGTCGAGGCGTTGCTGACCGCGCGGCACGCCGGCCTCAGCGCATATATCTCCGTTCAGCCGCACTGGTCGCTGGTGGAGCGCGAGACGTTCGAGCGCGATGTGTACCCGATGGTGCGCAAGTACGGCCTCGGTGTCATCCCCTACAGCCCGCTCGGGCGCGGCTTCCTCACCGGCAAGTATCGGCGCGGCCAGCCGCTGCCCGACAGCAAGCGCGCCTCCGGTGTGCAAAAACTGCTGACCGACAAAAATTTCGCCCTGCTCGACAAACTCGATGAGATCGGTCGTAACCGGGGCAAGACGCCGGGGCAGATCGCCCTCGGCTGGCTGCTGACCCAGCCCAACGTGACGGCGCCCATCATCGGCGCGAATACGCCTGCGCAACTGGCCGATAGCCTGGGCGCGGTCGGGCTGCGCCTCAGCGCGGAGGAGATGGGGGCGTTGGAGGCGCTGACGGCCTGGGAGCAGCCGGAATAGTCGAATGCGGGAAGACTGGCTGACTCCGCGGCGGATGGTGTTCGCCCTGTCGCTGCTGGCCGCTGCCCTGGCGCTGGCGTTCGGCCTGTTGCTGGGGGCCGGGGTGGTGCGCTACTTCCAATCCCTTGTATATCCGAACGCGCTGGATGTCTCCGAGAGCACGCTTTACATTTGGTGGCCCAACCCCACCGTGCGCCGGACGCTATCGCTTCGCACTCAAGATGGCTTTGGCAAAGTCTTTGGCTGGTACTCGCGCAGCTTCGATCTGGGGCCGGAGCAGCATGCCATCGGCCAGTGCAGCTCGATGGCGCGCAGCCGCGATGTGCTCTGGCTGTTGGAGAGCGATACGAGCGTGCAGGTGTGCAACACACCCGCCGGGCGTACGGTCTTCGGCATGCGCTCGCTGACGTTCAGGTGGCGCTAAGTTGGGGCTGAAGCGTCGCCGTACCCCCTTGCTTCCTGAAGGGGGGGCGCGCGCGGCTAGGCCTGCGGCGCGGCGCGTTGTTTTTCGTCGGCCCGCGTCTCGCGTACATCCACGATCTGCTGGTCGGGGATCGCCTTCAGCACTTCGATCAACTCGGCGTATTGGCAGTGCCGCACTTTGAGGACGATGTCCCAGTGCTGCGGGTCTTTGGGCGTGCGCACGCTGCCCAGCGCCATGATGCCCCAGCCCTTATCGCCGATGGCGCGCACCAGCTTGCGCAGTTCGCCCGGCCGGTCCGGCACGCGCATCACCACGCGCCAGCCTGGGCTGATGGCGCCCAGCAGGTTCTGCAGCTCCACCAACAGATCCGTCTCGGTGAGGATGCCCACCACGATGTTACCGGGCTGCTCGACGACGGGCACGCCGCTGAGTTTGTACCGGGTCAACAGATCGGCGGCCTCCTCCAGCGTGGCGTCCGGCGCGAGTGTGTGCAGGTCTTTGCCTTTGATCATTATCTCGCCGACGGTCAGGTTGGAGAGCAGGCGCGTGATCTCCCATACGTCCAGGCTGCCGAATTGATCCAGGCGGACGGCGAGCCGCTCGTGGGTCAGCAGGCCGAGCAGACGTTTGCCATCGCCGACGACCGGCAAGTGGCGGATGCCGTTGTCCGTCATCAGGCGCTGCGCCTCCGTCACACGCTTGGTCGGCTCGATCAGGATCGGGTGGCGGGTCATGTAATCTTTGACGAGCATAATGGCAGGTCGCAGGTCATCACGTCGAAAGTTGCCCGTTCGCAACCTTCGGGCTTCGACCTTCAACTTATGAACGTACCACCGGCCCTAAGCTCTGGAGCGTCTCCAGCGGCAGATGGCAGAGGAGGCGATGTTCGGGGCCGGCCTGTTGCCAGGGCGGCTCGGTTGTCTCACAGATTTTGCCGCCGTCCGGCAGCAGGCTGCGGCGCGGACAACGGGTGTGGAAGCGGCAGCCGCTGGGTGGGTTGAGCGGGCTGGGCACCGTGCCCTCCAGCCGCAGGTGGGCCTGCGCCACCGTCGGGTCGGGGATGGGCACCGCCGCCAGCAGCGACTCGGTGTACGGGTGATAGGGCGGCGCGTAGATCGCCTCCGCCGGGCCGATCTCCACGATCTGCCCCAGGTACATCACCGCCACATAATCGGCCATGAAGCGCACCACGCTCAGGTCGTGCGAGATGAAGATCAGGGTGGTTTGCTGCTGCTGCTGAATCTCCAGCAGCAGGTTGAGCACGGCCGCCTGCACCGAGACGTCGAGCGCGGAGACCGGCTCGTCGCACAGCACCAGGTCGGGGCGGCCGGCGAAGGCGCGGGCGATGCCGACGCGCTGCTTCTCGCCGCCGCTGAGCTGGCGTGGGAAGCGATCATAATAGTGCTCGTCCAGCTTGACGGCGCGCAACAGGCGGATCACTTCAGCACGAATCTGATTGCGCGGCACGATGTTGAAGCGACGCAGCGGGCGCTCGATCTGCTGGCCGACGGTATAGCTCGGGTTCATGGTGGCGTCCGGGTTCTGGAACACCATCTGCAGCTCACGGATCAGGGTCACGTCACGCTGGCTGACTTTGCGGTTGATGTCGAAGCCCATGAACTCGGCCTTGCCGCCCGAGGGATTCTCCAGGCCGATGATGGTCTTGATCAGGGTGCTCTTGCCGCAGCCGCTCTCGCCGACCACGCCCAGCGTCAGCCCTTTCGGCACCTGAAAGGAGACGTTATCCACGGCCTTGACGTACTCCTTCGGGCCGAGGCCGATGAGGCTGAGCGGCGACGAGCTCGGGTGGCGATAGTAGGTCTTGAGGCCGTCTACGCTGAGGAGGGTGGGTTGAGCGCCGGCCACCGCCAGCGGACCGCCGAGCGTTGACGACTGACCGCCGTCCGACGGCTGCGGTCTGCCGTCTGTCTGCGGCGGCTGCCAGGCGTTCGGATCAATCTCTTCGGAGAACAGGCAGCGGCTGAGGTGGTCGCGCTGGATGGGGCGCAGGGCAGGGCGCTCCTGGCGGCAGGCATCGCGGGCGTAGTCGCAGCGCGGCTCGAAGACGCAGCCGGGCGGCAGGTTGGCGGGTGAGGGCACGCGGCCCCGGATTGGGTAGAGCACGTTCCTGGCGCGCGTCATGCCCAGCTTGGGCAGGCAGCGGATCAGGCCCTGGGTGTAGGGGTGGCGCGGGTTGGCGAAGATCTCGGCGACGGCGGCCAGCTCCACGATCTCGCCGGCGTACATCACCCCGACGCGGTTGCAGACGCGGGCGATGACGCCCAGGTTGTGGCTGATGAACAGGATGGCGGTGTCGAAGTCGCGGCGCAGATCGCTCACCAGGTCGAGCACCGCCGCCTCCACCGTCACGTCCAGCGCTGTCGTCGGCTCGTCCATCACCAGCAGGGCCGGGTCGTTGAGCAGGGCCATGGCGATGACCACGCGCTGCTGTTGCCCGCCGGAGATCTGGTGCGGGTAACGGTCCAGCACTTTAGCCGGGTCGGGCATGTAGACGCGCCGCAGCATCTCGATGCAGCGCGACCGCGCCTCGGCCTCGCTCACGCCGCGATGCACCGTCAGCACCTCGGCCATTTGCTCGCCCACCGTCAATACCGGGTTGAGCGACGTCATCGGGTCCTGGTAGACCATGGAAATCTGGTCGCCGCGCAGGTGGCGGAGCTCTTCTTCGCTCTTGCCCACCAGCGACTGGCCCTGGAATTGAATGTCGCCCTTGACGATCTTGCCGTTGCGTCCGAGGTAGTTGACCAGCCCGTAAGCGACGGTGCTCTTGCCGCAGCCGCTTTCGCCGACCAGGCCGAGGGTCTCGCCGCGATGGATTTCGAACGACACGTCGCGCACGGCGTGAACGAGGCCGGCGCGCGTCTCGTAGGCGATGCCCAGGTTTTCAACTTTGATGACGGGTTGGTCCATCTTGGCCGATGAACGAGGGTGCATGTTACTTCCGTGGTGGGGCGGCGGAGCGCCGGTGATGGGCAGCCGAACGCCGACCGCCGTCTATCGTCTGCGGTCGTCAGTCACTCTTTTACTCCCAGACAGTCCAGCACGAACGCGAACTCGAAAGCGATTTCGCGCAGATAGTCGAAGCGGCCGGAGGCGCCGGCGTGACCCGCACCCAGGTTGGTCTTGAGCAGCAGGCGGTTGGAGTCGGTCTTGAGAGCGCGCAACTTCGCCACGAACTTGGCCGGCTCCCAGTAGGCCACGCGCGGATCGTTGAAGCCGGCGGTCACCAGCAGGTGCGGGTAGGCGCGCGCCTGGACGTTGTCGTACGGCGAGTATGAGAGCAGGTAGTCGAAGAATGTCTTGTCCGCCGGGTTGCCCCACTCTTCCCACTCAATGACCGTCAGCGGGATGGTCGGGTCGCTCATCGTGTTGATCACGTCCACGAACGGCACTTTGGCGACGACGCAATGAAACAGGTCGGGCCGCATGGTCAGGGCCGCGCCCATCAACAGGCCGCCGGCGCTGACGCCGAGGATCGCCAGCCGGTCGCTGGCCGTGTAGCCCTGGGCGATCAGATGCTCGGCGCAGGCGATGAAGTCGGTGAAGGTGTTGCGTTTGTGGAGCAGCTTGCCGTTCTCGTACCAGGCGCGGCCCAGCTCGTTGCCGCCACGGATGTGCGCCAGGGCGAAGGCGACGCCCCGGTCGAGCAGGCTGAGGCGGTTAGTGTTGAAGCTCGGCTCGACCGGCGCGCCGTAGGCGCCGTAGCTGTGGAGCAGGAGCGGCGCTCGCCCGTCGCGCTGGAAACCCTTGCGGTAAACGATCGAGATCGGCACACATGCACCATCCGGCGCGGTCGCCGCCAGCCGCTCGCAGACGTACTGAGCCGGGTCGTAGCCGCTGGGGATGGGCAAACGTTTGCGCACCGTCCACGAGCCGTCCGCCAGCCCGTAGTCAACGACGGTGTCCGGCGTGACGAGCGAGGCGTAGGTGAAGCGCAGCGTGCACGCCTCGAAGTTGGGATTCTCGTCCGGCCCGAGCCAGGACTGAGTCCAGTAAGTGTAGGCCGGCTCGGGGAAGGGCACGCGCCGGAAATTGCGGGCGTCGGGGTCGCCGATGCGCAGCGTCTTCAGCCCGCCCTCGCGTTCATGGACGACGAGGTAGTCGCGGAACACGTCGAAGCTGTCGAGCAGCACATCGGCGCGGTGCGGAATCAGCTCGCGCCAGTGCTCCTTGCCGGGCGATTCGACGGGGGCCTGCATCAGCTTGAAGTTGAGCGCGCCCTCGTTGGTGAGGATCAGGAAGTGGTCGCCATGATGCTCGATCCGATACTCTACCCCCGGCTGGCGCGGCGCGAAGACGGTGAACGTCGCCGCCGGATCGTCGGCGGGCGCATAGCGCCACTCGCTGGTGGTGTTGTTCTGCGTGAAAATGAACAGGTAGCGCCCGCTGCGGCTCTTGCGCAGCCAGACGAAGTACGACTCGTCCGGCTCCTCATACAACCGCACGTCCTGTGTGACGTCGCTGCCGAGGACGTGCCGCCAGACGCGGTAGGGCCGGGTCGCCGTGTCCAGCGTCGTGTAGAAGAGCGTGCGGCTGTCGTTGGCCCACGCGAGCGTGTAGTAGGTGTCGGGGATGGCCTCCGGCAGAAGCTGGCCGGTGCGCAGGTCTTTGATGCGCAGCGTGAAGCGTTCGGCGCCGGAATGATCCACCGCGTACGCCAGGTAGCGGTGGTCGGGGCTGACCTCGTAATTGCCGAGCTTGCAGAAGTCTAGGCCTTCTGCAAGCTCGTTCACATCCAGCAGGATTTCTTCCGGCGCGTCGAGCGCGCCGCGCCTGCGGCAGTAGAGGGCGTACTGCTTGTCCGCCACGGTGCGAGAATAGTAGAAGAACTCGCCGCGCTGTACCGGCACGGTGCTGTCATCTTCCTGAAGGCGCCCGCGCATCTCGCGGTACAGCGTCTCTTGCAGCTCGCGGGTGTGCGCCATCACCGCTTCGGTGTAGGCGTTCTCGGCCTCCAGATAGCGCCGCACTTCCGGGTCGTCGCGCTCGCGCAGCCAATAATAATCGTCTGTGCGCGTCTGGCCGTGCCGGGTGATGGGGTGGGGGCGGCGGGGGGCAATCGGCGCCTTCAGAGTCATTCAAGTCTATTTGTAACGAAGCACGGGAGGCGAACGGGCGGCATGAGGTATGTTCCGTGGCGCTACCGATACCGCTGCGTTTCCTCGTTCAATCCGTCGGCCAGCAAATTGAGGCCGACGACGAGCGAGGCGGTGGCGAGCGATCCCCAGAGCGCGTCCCACGGGTGACCGGCGGTGATGAAGCGCCGGCCCAGGTTGACGATGGACCCCCAGTCCGGCGAGGGCGGCGGCAGGCCCAACCCCAGAAAGCCGAGCGTGCCGATGGCGAACACCGCGTAGCCGATGCGCAGCATGGCGTCAATTACAATCGGCCCGCTGGCGTTCGGCAGGATTTCGACGACCATGATGTACCAGGGGCTTTCGCCGCGCGTCTGGGCGGCGGCCACATAGTCGCGCGTCTTGATGTCCAGCGTCAGGCTGCGCACCAGGCGGGCGATGCCCGGCGCGCCGGCGATCGTGATCGCCAGCACCACGTTGGTGGCGGACGGCCCCAGCGCGGCGATGATGATCAGGTACAGGATGATCTGCGGGAAGGCGATGACGGCGTCCAGCAGGCGCGAGATGATCTCGTCCACCCAGCCGCCGAAGTAGCCGGCCATCAGGCCGAGCGCGCCGCCGATGACCACCGCAATGCCGACGCTGAGCGGGGCCAGGGTCAGGATGATGCGTGCGCCGTAGGCCAGCCGGGCCCACAAGTCGCGGCCATTGCGGTCGGTGCCCAGCCAGTGTTCGGCCGAGGGGGGGCCGAGCACCGGGCCGCTGGCCTTGTCGAACGGGTAGACGGCCAGCCACGGCGTCGGCGTGTAGTCCGGCGAGCCGACCCAGCAGGCGGGCTGGATCAGGCAGTCATCGGCGAAGATGGCGACGATCACCCAGAACAACACCAGCGCCGCGCCCACCATCGCCACGCGCGAGCGCCGCAGCAGGCTCAGGCCGGCAGACAAGCGTTGCCAGAGCGAGGGACGGGCCGGCTGAATGGTGAGGGGGGCAGCAACCTGGGCCATAAAGATGTCCGATGCCGGGGCCGGGCCTGCGCCGGGTGCCTAGGGCTTTCAGGCGAAGCGGATCCTCGGGTTCAGAAACGTGTACGCGATGTCGGCGAGCAGTTGGGTCCCGACGGCGACGACGATCAGCGCCATGGTGGCGGCTTCGATCACGAACACATCCTTGAACAGCGCCGCATCCAGAATGTAGCTGCCCAGCCCCGGAAAACCGAAGACCGACTCCACAATCACGATGCCGCCGACCAGCCAGTTGACGTGCAACATGATGACGGTGATGGGGGCCATGAGCGCGTTGCGGACGGCGTGGCGCAGGACGATGCGCCAGCGCGGCAGGCCTTTGAGCACGGCGGTGCGGATGTAGTTGGTGCGCATCACTTCCACCATGCTGGCGCGCGTGATGCGCAGGACGTAGCCCAGTTCGATCAGGGTCAGCGTCAGGATGGGCAGGACGAGCATCTGCGGGTTATCGAACAGACCGTCTTCCCTGGTGACGACGACCGCGCCCGGCAGCAGGCCCAGCCACTGCGAGAGCAGCAGGATCAGCAGGGTGCCGCTGACGAACTCCGGCGTGGCGGTGGTGACCAGCCCGCTCAACGAGAGGGCGCGGTCTAGCCAGCGGCCCTCGTTCAGGCCGGCGATGATGCCCAGCAGCAGCGCCAGCGGCATCACGACCAAAAAGGCCAGCCCGGCCAGGATGGCGGTATTGCGCAGGCGCGGCAAGAACGTTTCGGTGACGGGGCGGCGGGTAAGGAAGGAGACGCCGGGGTCGCCGCGCAGCAAGCCGAGTTGCAGCGGGATGTATTGATCCGGTGCGCCTTGCGTGCTCGTCCAGGAAGCCAGCTGCGGCGTCCACTCCACTGCTTGCTGACCTTTGACCCACATGGCGGCGCGGCCTTCCGGGTTGATGCTCCAGAAAATCAGGCGGCTCGGATCGGCGGGATCCGGTTGCCAGACCTCGTCGCCCAGCAGCGTTTCCTTCACCGAGCCATCGGGCTGGCGCAGGCGCTGAACGATCTGCGAGCCGTCCGGCGAATAGTGCTGGGTCAGCGAGCCGTCCGGCTCCTCTCGCCACCAACTGTAGCGGCGGTTCGCCTCATCATACAGGCGGCGGATCGGGCGGCCGATGAACTGGGCGGCCTGCCAATCGCTGCCGGCCACCCAGCGAATGTAACGCGTGAGCGCCGGCTGATCCAGGCCATTCTGTTTATTGAACGAGCGTTCCTGCTCGGGTGTGATGTTGTTGCCGAGGGTGTTGATGGCGATGTTGCCGGGCGCAATTTCGACCAGGGCAAAGACGACGACCGAGACGAACGCCATCGTAAAGACCAGGGTCGTGATGCGCTGAATCAGGAACTTGCTCATGTCACAACTTCAGGCAAGGCCGGCCGGGCCTGGCTAGTTGAAGACCGGCCCCTGCCTACCAAAACCCGACAGGCCGACATTGCTAACCGCAGATGACGCGCGCCGCACCTCAGGAGTGCGGCGCGCGCTAGCGGCCCGCTTTGGCGACCGTTACTTGCGCAGCTTCTCCAGGTCCGGGTCGTACCAGACCTCTCGCCACAGGTTGTACGAAGTGGGATGGGCGGTGATGCCCTGGAAGGCCGGGTTGAAGACCTCCCACATGTTGAGCCAGTAGGCAACGCCGATCGGGCCGCGCTCCATTTGAATGGTCTGAATCTGCTTCATAATGGCGCGGCGCGCTTCCAGGTCATAAGTGCCCTGGGCCTTGACCACCAGCTCGGAGAACTCCCTGTCAATCCAGCGGCTCTCATTCCAGCCGGCCAGCGGCTTGCCCTCCGCATCCGAGCCGTAGCCCAGCGGCAGCACCATCACGCCGAGCGGGCGGTGCGTCCACGGCGTCACGCCGACGGTAGTCTGATCCCAGATTTCCCAGTAGTTGGCGTTGGGCATCGTCTCCAGTTCGATGTTGATGCCGGCGGGCTTGGCCGTCTCCTTCAGGCTTTCCATGTAGGCCACCACATCCGTCCAGCCGGTGCCCACCGAGACCTTGACATCCAGGCTGCTCAGGCCGGCCTTTTGCAGCAGGGCCTTGGCACCCTCGGGATCGTACTTGGGCACGTCCATCGGCGCAAACTCGGGGTGCACGGGCGAGACGTGACAGTCGTGGCCGAGGGCGCCCTCGCCAAAGTAGGCGCTGGCCAGGATCTTCTCGCGGTCCTGGCACTTCTTCAGCGCCATGCGCACGTCGTTGTTATCCCACGGCGGCGTATCCACGCGGGCGCGCAGCACGCGCACCTGGGCCGTGGCGACGGACTCGATCTTGACGGACGGGTCGTTGCGCAGGGCCAGGAAGTTGTCGGCGGTGAGCTGGTAGATGTTATCTACCTGACCGGACTTGAGGGCGTTGACGGCGGCGGATTGTTCGTTGCCCAGATCAATGAACTCGATGGCGTCCAGATACGGCAGGGGCTTGCCGT
This sequence comes from Anaerolineae bacterium, assembly GCA_037442085.1. Classification (GTDB taxonomy): domain Bacteria; phylum Chloroflexota; class Anaerolineae; order Anaerolineales; family UBA6663; genus JANWXR01. The sequence goes on along the minus strand of JBBIQY010000060.1, from coordinate 3,815 downwards.
CCGCGCCATTCTGCCAGTAGCCGTCGCGGCGCACCACGCGGGCGCGTTCCTTGACCCTGTACTCGGCCAGCGTGTAGGGGCCGGTGCTCCAATTCTTGCCGGAGGCGATGTCGCCGTCGAAGCTCGGGTGCATCACCATTGCCGGGTAGTGGAACAGGTTCTCCGGCACGTCCAGCTTGGGCTTGGCCAGGTTGAGGCGGACGGTGTACTTGTCCACCACCTCGACGTCGTTGCTGGTCAGGAACCCCTTCCACAGTCCGACGACGGCGCTTTGATCGGTATCCAGCCACTGGCCGAAGTTCCACTTGACGTGGTCGGCCACAAATTCTTCGCCTTTTTGGCCGTCTTTGTACCAGAAGATGCCGGGGCGGATCTTGAGCGTCCAGGTTTTCAGGTCATCGCTGGGCTGCCAGCTCTCCAGCATCAGCGGGCGGGTGATGTTCTTGTTGTCCGTCTCGGCCAGGTACTCGAAGACGTGACGGAAGGTGTTGGGGGCCTCCACCCACGAGAAGCGTACCGGGTGATCCACGGCCTGCAACTGCATGGCGACGCGCAGCGTGCCACCGCGCTTGATGCCGCCGGTGGGTGGGGCGGCCGTGGGGGCCGGGGTCGCCGCCGGCGCACAGCCGGCCAGCGCCTGGGCCGCCGGGACGCTTACGCCAAGCAGCGTAGCCAGTTGCAGAAACTCGCGCCGGCTGATGCGCCCACGCCGCAGCGCCTTTTGCGCCTCGGGGACAGCCGGGTGAATGCGTTGCTTTTGATCGGTCATCGTGCTCTCCTTCTCCATGAACAAGAATGAGCTAAGCGGCAGGGGAAGACAGTTGCAGCTGACAGTGGCGTGGGGCACCTCCTGTGTTTAAGCGCACAAGGCGAATCGGGTCGCGCGTCGAAGCCGCTGCAAACAGCCCGTCTTGCTGAAATCGCTATGTACTCGTGCTGTGGGCCAGCGTAGCCAACTATCCGGTGGGGGTTTCAAGTCTGTGCCGACGACGTTACGTCAGGATTATGGGATTTTGAAAAATGGGACAGCGCACCTCCACTTTAATCGCTGGAGGGGCAAGCTGTCAAGCACAAGCCCTATGAGATTTTTTGTGCGTGCCGAACGAGTTGACGCCGCGACTGCGTCGGCGCTGCGATGGTGCCGACATTGAGCGTATACGCCGGGACTGGCCTACTATTGATTTTGGCGGACAAGCTCCATATGATTGCGAACACCTTCATCACCCTGGCAGGGTTAAAACCCATGGCGTCTTACACCGAGATTGCCGAAGCGCAAATCCTCGCCGATCGGCCCTTCACTCACCCGGATCACACGTCCGCCGATGTTGCCGACCTGCGCCAGATCGCCGGGCGGCTGCGGGCAGCGCTCGGCGGAGCCGGCGCCGCGGCCGCTGAATGGCGTTATCGTCTCATCCGCACGGTGGAAGCGGATGGCCGCGTGCTGCGCATGATGATCTGCAACGGCGCCGAACTGCTGCGGCCGGCCCCGATGCCCGTGGTCGGCTTCTTCGGCCAGCGCCGCGCCGACGCCGAGTACGGCCCGATCGGCCGAGTGGACGAAGAGCTGCTGGAGGAATTCCTCCAGCAGCCGCACATCGTCGCCTATTGCTCGCTGGAACTGCCCTCCACGAACTGGGGCAACCTGGTGGTGATGAGCAACCCGCAGGCCACCGTGCAATGGAACGGGAGCGACCGGCATCGCTATGCGGCTCAAGAGCTCGCGCCGCGCTACTACGCCAGCGTGCGCATCCACAACGGGGAGCTGCCGGCCGGTTTGATGAGCGGCGGTGAGTTGGTGCTGACCCGCACCAAGTACTACGATTACCAGACGACCGAGCACTGGCGCGGTTGCCGCGAGCTGACGCCGCCGCGGCGCTTTGCATTTGCCTGACAGGTGGGATGCAGGGGGCGAGGCCGGGGGCGGTCGTGGCACCGGGTTGCGCCAGGCCGAGGTACGGCCCGACCCGGCAGGGCAAACCGGCGTGAGTTGCGGTAAACTCGGCGCATGTGTTCGCCAGGAACCTTTAGCGCTGAGTAAACAGGGGGTCATGTCGCCTTGCTCGCCAAAGTCTATTCGTGCGCCGTGATCGGCCTGGATGGTGCAATCGTCGAAGTAGAAGTAGATACCGCCAACGGCCTACCGAGCTTCGTGGTTGTTGGCCTGCCGGACGCCGCCGTGCAGGAATCGCGTGAGCGGGTGCAGGCCGCCATCCGTAACTCCGGCTTCTACTTTCCCCAAAAGCGCCTGACCGTCAACCTTGCGCCTGCTGCGCTGCGTAAAGAAGGCCCAGCTTATGATCTGCCGATTGCGCTGGGTGTGCTGGCTGCCGCCGGACAGATCATGCCGGAGGCGTTCGATGGAGCGCTGGTGGTCGGCGAACTCTCTCTAGACGGCGCGGTGCGTCATGTGCGTGGGGTGCTGCCGATGGCGGCGCTGGCGCGGGCGCAGGGCTATCGCACGCTCTTCGTGCCCGAGGCCGATGCGCGTGAAGCGGCCCTGGTGCCGGATGTGAATGTGATCCCGGTTGGCAATCTGCAGCAGCTCGTCAACCACCTGTCCGGCGTGCAACCGATTGCGCCGCAGGCCGGGCTGCTGGAGGTTAGCGCGACGCCGGTCTTTGTGCCCACCGATTTCCGTGAAGTGAAGGGCCAGGAGCACGTCAAACGCGCGCTGGAGGTGGCCGCCGCCGGCGGGCACAACGTGATCATGATCGGGCCGCCCGGTTCCGGCAAAACGCTGATGGCGCGGGCCTTGCCTTCCATCCTGCCCGGCCTGACGATTGACGAGGCGCTCGATGTGACGCGCGTGTACTCCGTCGCCGACCAGTTGCCGCCGGGCACGCCGCTCATCCAGCAGCGCCCGTTCCGCGCCCCGCATCACACCATCAGCCACGCCGGCCTGGTGGGCGGCGGCAACGTGCCGCGCCCCGGCGAAATTTCGCTGGCGCACCGCGGCGTGTTGTTCCTGGACGAACTGCCCGAGTTCGATGCGCGCACGCTCGAGGTGATGCGTCAGCCGCTCGAAGATCGCGTCGTCACCATCTCACGGGCCAAGGGCACGCTCACCTTCCCCGCCAACTTTCAACTGGTCGCCAGCATGAACCCGTGTCCGTGCGGCTACTTCGGCGATCCGACGCACGAATGCTCGTGCTCGCCGGCCACTGTCACGCGCTACCAGAAGCGGATCAGCGGCCCCTTGCTCGACCGCATTGACATCCACGTGGAAGTGCCGCGCGTGGACTACGCCAAACTGACCGATCAACGCCTGGGCGAGCCATCCGAAGCGGTGCGGGCGCGCGTGGAAGCAGCGCGCGAACGGCAGCGTCTTCGCTTCGCCGGCAGCGGCCTGGCCTGCAACGCCGATATGCGCCCAGCGGAGGTGCGAATTTACTGTCCGCTGGATGAGGCCGGCAATGCGTTGATCAAGGCGGCAATGGCGCAGCTCGGCCTTTCGGCGCGCGCTTTCCACCGCGTGCTCAAGCTGGCGCGCACCATCGCCGATCTGGCCGGCAGCGAGCGCATCCAGCCGGCGCACCTGGCCGAGGCGCTGCAGTACCGCCCGCGGCGGCGGGGTTGAGCATGGCGAGACACTTTCGCCGCGCCAGCCCCTCACCGGGGCGCCCTATGCCATGACGCTGGTCGGCGGCGCCGTCATTGGCAGTCAGCACTCCACGTCGTCACAGGGCGCTGATTATGGCTCACTGACTGTGACTTCCGCCGGCGGCACGGCTTTGGTAATCGCTAATAATGGATCGGGGATTTCATCCGAGCCTGCGTAGGCTCCGGCACCTCTTCGCGCGCATGCAGCAATCTGA